>JACQDF010000346.1 GCA_016201205.1 Acidobacteriota bacterium | reverse complement strand
GGCAGCTTCTCATTCGCACAGACCGGCATCTCATCGCGATCCGCGCGGGGGCGCAGTGAATGTCCCGGCTTGTTTGGGCCTTGCTCGCCGCCGGGCTCGCCCCAGAGCCGCCGGCAATCGTCTCCCTTGAGCCGCAGCCGCCTGTTCCCGCATACATGCAGGAGGCGAGCGTGCGCCGCCTCCGGGCAGTGAAATGCAATACCAGCCTGTTCGACGAACAAGCCGCCCGGCGATTCCAGAGCCACAAAGGCAAGAACTCTGCGGCAACCACATTCCATCTTTTCGCTGGAACGGCCCTCCGCGCGCGCTGGCGGAAGGTGGAAGGCTCGCCGGATGGACAAGGCTGGACCTGGACCGGATCGGTGGACGGCGCCAGATATGGACACGCCGTTCTGATCTCAAACGGCTCGCAGATCACGGCCAACCTCTCCCGCGGCGACGGCCTGTTGTATCAGATCCGCACGGCAGCCGACGGCGTCATCTGGGTGCGGGAAATCGATCAGTCCCGGTTGTCCAAGAAGGATCAGTGAGGCCCTTTGCAGCCCCTTTCCGCAGTATGATGTGGTAGAACTATGCGACGGACCTCATTGTGTGCCGCGTTTCTGACGGCATTGTGCGCCGGACAATCCTTGCCTGACCGGCAAGCGGCCTTCTCGGAGAGAGTCGAACCCGCGGGTTCACCTTCAACCGCCTGGGGGCTGGGTGTGAAACGAGTACGAGCCGTCCGCGTCCGCCCGGAGGCGTTTTACCTCCCAAGTCTCAAGGCGGCTCTTTCCAAGCGGCCGGAGCGGCAGGCGTCCGCGTTCGAGACCGAGTTCAACCTGTTCTCCGACGTCCGTCTCTCTGTCACCTGGACTGGCGTCGACCGCACCGATGACTTCTCCGGTTACGTCTGGAAGGGCGCCATCAGCGGTGATCCGAAGAGCCACGCGGTCCTCATCGTGGACGGCGAACGCATCACCGGAAACATCGCGCGGGGCGACGGGACGATCTACCAGATCCGCACCGCCGCCGACGGAACCCAGTGGGTCCGGGAGATCGATCAATCGCAGTTCCAGGACGGCAACGACGCCATTGCCTTCGATCCAGGCGGACAGGGCAGCACGGGTGAGCGCGAAGCCACCGCCGAGCGCTCCGCTGACGACGGGTCCGTCATCGACGTGCTGGTCGTCTACAACGCCGCCGCCAAAACGAAAGCGGGCGGCGCGCAGGCCATCCTTCAGCAGATCCAGCTTGCGATCGCGGAAACCAATCAGGGCTATTCCAACAGCGGCGTCCTTCACCGCCTGCGTCTGGTTCAGTCAGCGGAGGTGGTCTATCAGGAGAGCGGCGAATTGAGCAAGGATCTGACGCGGCTGCGGCAGCCGGACGACGGGTTCATGGACGACGTGCATCGGCTGCGCGATCTGCATCGGGCCGACGTGGTCAGCCTCTGGATTTCAGGCGGCGATGCGTGCGGCATGGGCTACCTGCCGTCGGCCCCCAACCGGATCACTCCGGAGATCGGCTTCAGTGTAGTGACCGTCGAGTGCGCCACGGGATATTACAGCTTCGGCCACGAGATCGGCCACAACATGGGCGCCACGCACGGCCGTGACGATGGCACGGGCCCCGGTCTGTATGCGTATTCGTATGCGTACAAGCAGACCAGCGGGGACAAGTTTCGCACGATCATGGCGTACAACACCAACTGCTTGTGCCCGCGGATCAACTATTGGTCCAATCCCAGCGCGCGCTACAACGGGCAGCCGGTGGGGATCGACCCGAACGCGGCGAACGGTGCGGCGAATTTTCAGACGCTGAACAATACGCGGCTCGCAGTCGCCGGCTTCCGCGAAAGTAATCCCGGCGGTGGAACGGGCGGCGGAACGGGCGGAGGGGGCGGGGGCGGCGGCTTCCCGGAATCCGATCACCCGTACGCGGACAACACTGACCGGACCTGGACGTTCACGCTTCCCGGCAGCGCCGCGTCGCTCAATGTGACCTTCGACTCCCGCACTTCGGTGGAACCAGGCTACGACTTCATTCACGTCCTCGACGCCAACAGCCGGCCCATTCCCGGCAGCCCATTCAGCGGAAACCAACTCGCCGGGCGGACCGTGACGGTTACAGGGAGCACGGTGCGGATCCGCCTGGTCACGGATGATTCGGTCACCGACTACGGCTTCAAAGTGACCGCCATCACCGGGACCGGCGGCGGCGCCCAGCCACTTCCTCGACTCGTCGTCACCGAATTGCGCGGTCCGGTTACGGGAGAAGCCGGCCGGTCCCTGACCGGCGTCACCTCCCGCATCGCCAACCAGGGCAACGGACCGGCCGGCGCATTCCGCTTCGGATTCTACTTCTCGAGCGATGCCAGCATTTCCACGGCGGACACGTTCTCCGGATGGTCCTGCACGTTCCAGAACGGCCTCGCTGCCGGTGCGGCGTCCACCTGCAACGGCGATGTCGGGGTGCCGGAGAATCTCCCGCCGGGCACGTGGTATCTCGGCGGCATCGCCGATGACCAGAACCAGGTTCCGCAGTCGGACCGGTCCGGAAACAGCCGCGCGGCCGACACGGGCGCGCTGCGAATCACCGGCGGCACGCCAGGGAGCATCCTCTCACCGGCGCCCGGAAGCGTCCTGGCGTCCACCACGGTCACCTTCCAGTGGAGCCCTGGAACCGGCGTGTCGTCATTTATTCTGGCGATCGGAACCACACCCACCGGAACGAATGTCTTCAACCGCGATGCAGGCACCAGCCTTTCCGCCACCGTCACGACGATTCCATCGAACGGCGAGACGCTGTACGTGCGGCTCTCTTCCCGCATCGGCGCCGACCTTCGCACGAACAGCTACGTCTACCGTGCGCCTTCGCTGGGCGGGGTCGCCAATCGGGCACGGCTGGTGATCACTTCCTTTTCCGCTCCCAATTCCGCAACGGTCGGAGTGAATCTCACCGGAACGGCGCTTCGTGTCGAGAACCAGGGCAACGCCTCGAGCGGGGCGTTCCGGATCGGCTACTACTACTCGCAGAGCGACAACGTGACGACGCGCGACACATTCTCCGGCTGGTTCTGCACATTCGGCGAGGGGCTGGATGCGGGAGAAGCGGGAACCTGCTCCGGCGACGTGGGCGTGCCCACGTCGCTCTCCCCGGGCGACTGGTTCCTGGCCGCCATCGCCGATGATCAGAACCGCATCACCGGTATGGATCGCGGCGGCGCCACGCGTCGTTCCGACAACGGCCTGGTCAGCATTGCCGGACGAGGCGCGGCTGAGCTCATCAGCCCCGCGCCCGGCAGCACACTGACCTCCTCGGCAGCCACATTTCGTTGGACCAGCGTTCCCAATGCCGAGCAGTATTTCCTGGCGATCGGAAGCTCCGCCGGCCAATCCGACTATCTCGGATACGACGCAAGCACGGCCACCAGCGCCAACGTAACCAGTCTTCCCACCAATGGCCGGACGCTCTACGTCCGATTGCTGACGCGTTTCGGCGAAGATTGGTACTCGAACGACTACACGCTTCGCGCCTTCAATGCCGGCGCCGGGCTGACGCCCAGGATCGTGATCACCTCCTTCACCGCACCGGCGCAAGGAACCGCCGGCGCCAGCCTCCAGGGAATGCGTCTCGAGGCGACCAACCAGGGCAACGGCGCCACCGGCGCCTTCCGGGTCGGGTTCTACTTCGGGCGAAACGCCCGTGTGACCACATCCGATGTGTACTCGGGCTGGGTGTGCAACGTGGCCAATGGAATCTCCCCCGGCGGAACCTATACCTGCACCGGCGAGATAGGAATTCCTCAGAGCCTTGCCGCCGGCCAGTGGTACGTGGCGGCGATTGCTGACGACCTCAATCAGGTTCCGCAGCCGGATCGCAGCGGCTCGACTCGAGTCAACGACAACGGGCTGGTGACCATTGCGGCCGCGGCCGGAGGCTCAGTGCTCCCTGAATCGAGCCACCCCTATGCCGATAACGAAGACCGCACCTGGATCTACACCGCCGCGCGCAACCCGGCAGCCATCCGCGTAACATTCGACTCGCGCACATCGCTCGAGGAAGGATATGACTTCCTCCACATCAGCAACGCGCAGGGGGCGGCGATCGCCGCAAGTCCGTTCACCGGGACGCAACTGGCGGGACGCAGCGTCATTGTCTCCGGAAACACGGTTCGCATCCGGCTGGTGACCGACGACAGCGTCACCGATTGGGGATTCCGCGTCACCAGCATCGAGCCAGCCACGGCCTCGCCGCAGCTCGTCGTAACCTCGTTCACCGCTCCGACCACTGGAATCATCGGCGGCCGGATCTCGGGCATGCGAGCCGTTGTGCAGAATCAAGGCAGCGTCGCCGCCCGGGCGTTTGAATTTGCGTTCTATTGGGGACGCTCGCCAACCGTGACCACGCGCGACGAGTTCTCCGGCTGGTACTGCGACGTGGAAGACGGGCTGCAAGCCGGCGAGACGTTTACCTGCACGGGGGAGATCGGGATTCCTTCTTCGCTGACACCCGGGACGTGGTATGTGGCGGCCATTGCCGATCACCGGAGCGTCGTCGACCAGCTCGACCGCAGCGGCAACTCGCGCACGAATCAGAACGGAGCTACCGTTCTGTCGCCGCCCGCGGATGAGCCTTTTTCGCAGGATCAGACGCCCTCGCGAGCCGGGGAAGAATCCGCCAACGGCATCTCACGGATGGGTGCACCCTCGCCGGCGTCTCCGGCACGGAGACGGCCATGAAACAGATGAGGCATTCTTTCAGAGTTGGTGGCGAAGGCGTTGCCCATGGGGGCGGACTCGCTCGTGGCGGATGCGGTTGGATTCCTTCTTGCTTGCCACTGGTAGCCCCGGTAAGCGCCGTTGCCACGCTTGGGGCCGCAATGGTCCGTCATCCTGGCTTCGCATGCGATCAGCGGTAAGCCTCCTTGCGATCCAGCACGCGGGAGATTTCCAGGCGGTCGCCCTTGTCGCGGAAGAAGACGCGGTGCTGCTGGGCGCGCAGACGGATCAAGGGCGGCTCGATATCCCGAAGCTGCTTTGTCTTGCCCTCGCCGGTCAGGGCGTATCGAGCCAGTGTCTTAAGAATCTGCAAGGCGATGGGCTGCACGATGGCGCGCACGTCGGCCTTGGCCTGTTCGGTCCAGACGATGCGCTTAGCCATCGCGCCGGGGTGTTTCCTCCGGCAGCGGGTCCCTGCCCATCTTTTCCCAATCGGCCATGGTCAGGCCAAACTCCGCGAGGACTTCCTCATGGGGGATCGGCTGGTTGTGTTTGAGCCATTCATCCGCCTGGGTGACGGCCTTGCGTTCGGCGTTGCTCAGGGTATCGCCGTCCTCCTCGGGTGAGACCATGGTTTCGAGCAGACGAACCACGGCGGCGAGCTGGCCAGGCCCGAGCTGATCGAGCAAGTCATGAGCGTGTTGCTTATCGATGGCCATTGCGTTCTCCCACGGAGCGGTTCCTGCGCGATGCGCCGGCAGCGTGTTGACTCGAGTGCGGGCTGCGGCCACATTCAGGGTGCCGGCGTCACGCCGTCGCTAGCTCCAGGATAACGTTGATGACATGTTTTCGCCAGCGCCTTGGTGCGCTGGGTCACTGGCAACAGAAAAGGGCGCCCCGGAGGGCGCCCTCGATCGAAGCCCGGCGTTCGTCAGAACATCAGGCGAATGCCGAGACGGATCTCGCGCGGACTCTGGTAGGCGCCGCCGCCGCCGGCGCGGTAGTTACCGCCCGGCAGGTTGTAGATCGGGTTGTACTGCGGCAGCCCCGACACCGTGAAGTTTCCGGGGTAGACGAAGTCGCTCAGCTTATAGCCTGAGAAGAACTTGTTCAGGGGCAGTCGTGCATCCGTAATCGCACCGGCGCGGTTGATTTGCGTCGTGCGAGAGACAACCGCTGCCTGGTTGAACAGGTTCGTCGCGTTGGCTTCGAGCCGGAGGTTGGTCCGATCGCTGACCTTGAAGGTGTGGTAAATGCCGAAATCGGTCTGAGTGTAGACCGGAGTGCGGCCCATGTCTCCGCGACCGTTGGGGAATGTGGGCGCCGACAGATAAATGACCGACGTCGAGTCGAGCGAGCCGCTGAAGGCGAACTGGCTGAGCCCGAAAGTAGTGGTGCCGGCATGAGTCTTCAGGTCATAGGAAGTGAAGAGCTTGAATTCGTGCGGGCGGTCGGTGGCGAGGCGGCCAAAGACGTTCTTCTGGCTGCCGCTGGCGTCGAAGTAGTAGTAGGGAAGGTCGAAGGCGCGGGAGACACCGGGGTCGGAGCGTCCCGATTCGTCCGAGTTCGCCAGACCCGACCAATTGCCGTACAGCCGGCTCCAGGTATAGGATGTCAGGAACTGGATGCCCTTGGCCTGCCCCTGGACGCGGAACTCGACGGCGTCATACTGGCGGGTCGCCTTCGGAACCAGGAACTCTTTCCCGTTGGGAGTCTTCTTCC
This sequence comes from Acidobacteriota bacterium, assembly GCA_016201205.1. Taxonomy (GTDB): domain Bacteria; phylum Acidobacteriota; class Terriglobia; order Bryobacterales; family Bryobacteraceae; genus CADEFT01. Next base: position 50,075 of record JACQDF010000346.1, on the reverse strand, counting down.
CGTAATCGGACTTGGTGTTCCGAGTCTCGCCCAGACCGGGGTTGCCGATCAGGTACACCTCGTTGTCCTCGGCATCGAGGACGCCGATGTCTTCAATGCCGGCCAGGACGTCGGTGCGGGTGTAGCGAACTCCCGCCGTAAGTCTGGAGCTGAGCGAGCGGTCGAGAGAAATGTGATACCGGCGCTCTTTGAAAGGCTTGATGTTCGGATCGATGCCTTCGAGCTCGCCTCGAGCGTTGATTGGAATGGTGCGGTTGTCGAAGGAGATGATCTTGGTGCCAAGCGCGCCGGGGTTGGCCTTGCCAAGCGACAGGACGTTGGGGTTGTCCAGCCGGTAGACGTGGCTGAACCAGTAGTCGCCGCCGAAGGAGCCGCGGGCCAACTCGTACTTCATGACGTCATAGTAGAAGCCGAAACTGCCGCTGAGCTTCCACCGGCCATCGCCGAACAGGTCCCAGGCGCCGCCGAGCCGCGGAGCGAGCTTGTCGCCCCACCCGAAGGCCACCGGGTTGGCGATTTTGACGCCTCCAACTTCCTTGGTATACGGCGGCAGGAACTCATTCTCGAAGCGGACGCCCAGGTTGAGCGTCACGCGCCGGTGAATCTTCCAGGCATCCTGAATGTAGAACCCCTGGTTGCGGCTATTCACTGCCGCGTTGTGGCGCACGCCATCCTCCCACCTGTAGTATCCAAACTGTCCCCTGGCGTTGGTCACGCTGCCGCGGTTGAACGAGTCGCCCCAATAGATGTCGAAGCGGCCGTTGGCGTAGTCGTCGTTAACGTCGTTTCCGATCCTGGCCAAGTCATAGCCGACCTTGAAGGTATGCTGCTGTCCGGCGATGCTGGTCAAGTACACCCCGGACAGGTAGAGGTTGTGACGCGTGGTAATGTCCTTGACGACGCCAAACGTGCTGGAAACGTTGGTGAACCCGGTGCCTCCCGGCAGGGGCACACCGGCCGGTGCGGCCGTCTGGTAAATGACGTAGGGGGCCCCCGACAAGCCGTAGTTGCCCAGTTTGTCGTTCTGATACTTGTAGCCGTAGCGAGCGCTCAGGACAATGCGTCCGTTCGGCGCGTAGGTCGACGAAGCAGTGTAGGCATTCGCCGGCTGCCACCCGCCCTGAACCGTCAGGTCATTAGAGGGAGCGGCGATACGCGGATCGACGTTGGGCAGATTGCCCTTCTGCCGCCACGGCGACCAGATCCAGGAAGTGTTGACCTGGAGCTTGGAGTTGGGCGCCACATCCAGACGGGCCAGAGCAAAGTGGTTGATCTCCTCCCGGTTGAACGTACGGGTCCCGGTGGCGTACTGAGGGTAACGTTCCGTGCGCGAGAAGATCGGCAGGTACCCCACGTTGAAGAAGACCTTGTCCCGCACGAGCGGGCCGCCAAACCGGCCGCCTGGATAGAAGGTGCGGTAGTTGTCTTCCTTGGGGGCGAAGAACTCAGCGACATTGGCGTTGGCCACCGAGCGCTGGTACCAGCCGCGGGGGCGCGGGTTCAACTGATTGCTGGTGAACTGCCCCAGGATCTCCCCATGAAAGTCGTTGGTGCCTCCCCGCGTGGCCACGTTGATCACGCCGCCTGCGGCGCCGCCGTACTGGGCTTCAAAGCCGCTGCTCTTGATCTCGATCTCGTGGACGAACTCGAAAGGGATCGCATTTTGAAGGCGCAGCGAGCCGCGGCGAATGTCGCTCACGTCCACACCGTCGATGACGAACGAGTTCTCCGACCCGCTGGCGCCGTCCACCTGGTAGCCGCCCACGCCGGCGTTGCCGTTCTTCACTTCCAGACGGACGCCGGGGGCCATCGGAAGCAGGCTGTTGAAGGTGCGGCTTTTGGGCAGGTTGTCGAACACCTGGGCCGTGATGTTGGTTGCCGCAGCGCTGGAAGTGGTGTCCAGAGACACGGATGCCTCGGCCACTTCCACAATCTGCGTGATCTGTCCGACCGCCAGCTTGGGGTTGTAGTCCACCTGGGATCCGAGTTTGACCACGGTGTTGAACTGCTTCAGAGTGGCGAACCCTTCTTTGGAAACCGTGATCGTGTAGGTTCCGATCGGCGCCGCTTCGAATCGGTAGCGACCGGACGAATCCGAAGTGGCCTCCAGCGGGCTCGGAAGAGTGGGGCTGGTGGCGGTGAGTTTGGCGCCCGGAACCACGGCGCCGGTGGCATCGGTTACCGTCCCGAGGATCTTTCCTGTATTCTCCTGGGCCAAGGTTGTAGCCGCGACCAGGAGCACAGCGATGAGGGCAGACATCAAACGGTTGCGGACCCTACCACTTTTGACTTTCATATTTTCCTCTCAGTGTCGTATGCGCGCCTGCTTCCAGACGAAGAGGGGCACACGGATTTTGACAACTCGGGAACCTCTGCCACCATGGCAGCTCTCCGCGGCGAAGTAGACATTCGCCCGTAACTGGCCGTCACTTCAGGCATGCAGTCCCTTAGTAGCTCGCACAGGCCGGGCCGGCCTCCATACCGGTGAGGAACTCGCCGGCTGCTGCCAGGCCCGGCGCGTTGTGCGAGCGAGTTCCTCAAAAGCTAAGCGCCGTCATCGGGAATCGGAGCGCACGGCAAGACAGGCCCTCTCCCCGAAAAGCACGCACAACCATTCCCTTTAGTATAACAGATGTGAAGAAGCCCGGCCTGCGGCTGGAAGCAACTCTGTCCGGCCCTGCTAACGTCCTTTCGGGGCCGGCCGCGGGCGGTACGTGAATCTCTCCCAATCCGTGCTGGCGCGGCCATTCAGATCCCACATCACCGCGCCCTTGCGAATCGTCATTTCCGCCACCAGCCGTTCGGTACCTGACCGGCGGGCGCCCGCCGAATCGATAAAACCGAAGTTGCCGCGCTCCAGCGCCAGCACCGTCACGTCCGCTTCGGCGCCCGCCGAAAGATGTCCCAACTCCGGCCGCTTGATCTGGTTCGCCGGGTTCCAGGTGGACATACGGATCACGTCATCCAGCGAGGACCCCAGATTCAGAATCTTCGACATCACGTTCACCATGTCCTTCATGCCGGCGTTCATGCTGCCGGTGTGCAGATCGGTGGAAACCGAGTCCGGGAAGAACTTCGCTTCATAAGCCTTGGTCGCCACCGGCCAATAGAAGCTGCCGCCGCCGTGGCCGATATCGAAGATAATGCCGCGCTTGCGGCCCGCTTCCATCGCCGGGTTGAGCTTGCCGTTCAGGACCTCGTCGCGATGGCCAGAATAGCAGTGCGTGTAAATATCACCGGGGCGCAGCTTGTCCATGAACAGCGTGCTGATGTTGCGTTGCTCGTTGATGAAGCCGAAATCGACCATCACCGGCAGATTGGTGAGCGTGCCCGCCTTCACCGCGCCGTCCACCGACGGCCAGCCCGGGCCGTTGTAGTGCGCCGACTTGAACCCCACGATGACATCGGGATGCGCTTTGGCCATCTTGGCAGCGGCCTCGGCATCCATGTCCTTCGGATCATGTTCGCTGGTCGTGCCCATGCCGCCGCCGACGATGTTCAACAACGCCAGAACACGCGTCCGCGAGCGGTCGATGATGCGCTTGCGAAAATCCGGGAAGTTGCGCCAGCCCGCCGTGCCGGCATCCACCATCGTCGTCACCCCGCTACGGAAAGAGAACCCATCCGGATAGACGCTGTGATCCCCGGTGAGCACGCCGGGAATCCCCGTGCCGGTGTACACGTGCACATGAAGATCGATCAGGCCTGCCGTCACGTAAAGCCCTTTCACATTCGCCACCCGTCGCGCCTGCGAGGCAGCGATGTTCGGCGCCACGGCCGCGATCTTGCCTCCGGCGATGGCGACGTCCATCAGGCCGCTGATCTTGTTCTTCGGATCAATGACATGCCCGCCTTTCAAAAGCAGGTCGTAGGGCTGAGCCAGCAAAATGCCGGTCCAAAACATAAGGATCGCTGTTTGTGTCATGGAATTTCCAACACCACCTTGCCGATATTTCGATTCTCCGCCATGTACTGGTGCGCCTGGCCCGCCTCCGCGACGGGGAACGTGCGGTCCAGGACAATCTTGAATGCGCCGGAAACCAGCTTATCCCAATAACGCTCGCGAAACTCACGCGTGATGGCGATGTGCTCATCCCGCGGGCGCGACCGCAGCGTGGACCCGATGATGCGCAGCCGTTTCATCAGCACCGCGCCCAGGTTCAGCTCCGCCTTGGGGCCGCCAAGCAGCCCGATGTTCACCAGTCGCCCCAGCCTCGCCAGCGCCTCGAGATTGGCCGCAAGATACGAGCCGCCGACGCAATCGAGAATCAGATCCACGCCGCGGTTTTCCGTTGCCTCGAGCGCCCGGGCGGCAAAATCCTGCTCTCTGTAATGGATAATGATGTCGGCGCCGAGCTCACGGCAGCGCGCCGCTTTCTCCGCCGAGCCAACGGTGACCAGGACGAGCGCGCCTGCATCACGTGCAAGCTGGATGGCCGCCGTGCCGACGCCGCTGGCGCCGGCATGAATCAGCACCGCCTCACCTTTGCGCAGCCCGCCCTCCAGAAACAGGTTCACGAACGCGGTGAACCACGCCTCGGGCACGGCGGCGCCTTGGGCGAAGCTCCAGTGCTCCGGCAGCGGCATCAGCATCTGCCGGTGCGCGGTTGCTTTCTCGGCATAGCCACCGCCGGGCAGCAGCGAGCAGACTCGCATGCCATTCGCTTCTCCCGCTATCTCGAGACCCAGAATCCGGCTTGCCCCCGGAGGCGGCGGATACGCGCCACGCGCTTGCAGCAGATCCGCGCGGTTCACACCGGCCGCACGCACACGCACGACGACTTCTTCCGGACCGGTCGTCACGTCGGGCGTCTCTTCCCACAGCAGATTGCCCTCGCGGACAACGATCGCCTTCACGCCAGCACTTCCTTCACGACGCGCCCGTGAATATCCGTCAGCCGGAAGTTGCGCCCCATGTACTTGTACGTGAGCCGCGTATGATCGATGCCCAGACAATGGAGAATCGTCGCCTGCAAGTCGTGGATGTGCACCGGGTCGCGCACGATGTTGTAGCAGTAATCATCCGTTTCGCCGTGCGTCAGCCCGGACTTGACGCCGCCGCCCGCCATCCACATGGTGAAGCAGCGCGGATGATGGTCGCGGCCGTATTCCTGATCCGTGAGCCGGCCCTGGCAGTAGGCCGTACGGCCGAATTCCCCGCCCCACACCACCAGCGTTTCGTCGAGCATGCCGCGCTGCTTCAGATCCCGGATCAGAGCCGCCGCCGGCTGGTCCGTTTCCTTGCAGCGGCGGGGCAGATTCTGTGGGAGCTGCCCGTGATGGTCCCAATCGCGATGAAAGAGCTGGATGAAGCGCACGCCACGCTCAGCCAGCCGCCGCGCCAGCAGACAATTGGCAGCGAACGTACCCGGCTTGCGAGCATCGGGCCCGTACAGCTCGAAGATGGACGCGGGCTCTTTGGAGAGATCCGTGAGTTCCGGCACCGAGGACTGCATGCGGAACGCCATCTCATACTGCGCGATCCGCGTCGCGATCTCCGGATCGCCGAATTCTTCGAGCTTGCTCTGATTCAGCTCGCTGAGCGCGTCCAGGTATTTGCGGCGATCCTCACTGGTGAAGCCGGCGGGATTCGACAGATAGAGCACCGGGTCACCGACCGAGCGGAACTTGACGCCTTGATACCGTGTTGGAAGAAACCCGCTTCCCCACAGCCGGTCGTACAGCGGCTGGCCACCCCCTCCTTGCCCCGGCGAAATCATCACCACGAACGCCGGCAAATCCTTTGTCTCGCCGCCAAGGCCGTAGGAGAGCCACGCACCGATGCTCGGCCGGCCGGCGATCTGCGCGCCGGTCTGGATGTACGTCACCGCCGGATCGTGGTTGATCGCCTCGGTGTGCATCGACTTGATGAAGGTCAGCTCGTCGGCGATGCCCGCCGTCTGCGGCAGCAGCTCGCTCACCCAGGCCCCCGATTGCCCGTGCCGGGCCAGGGAGAATCGCGACGGAACAATCGGAAAACTCGATTGCGTCGCCGACATGCCCGTCAGTCTCTGGCCCATGCGCACGGATTCCGGAAGATCGATGCCGGCGAATTCCTTGAGCCGGGGCTTGTAGTCAAACAACTCCATTTGCGACGGACCGCCGGACTGAAACAGCCATATGATGCGGCGCGCTTTGGGCGGGAAATGCGGCAGACCTGGAAGGCCGCCGTTGTCGGCGCCGAGCAGGCTGGCCAGCGCGGGGATGCCGATGCCGGTCGCGGTTCTGCCAAAAAAATAACGGCGCGTCATCAGCCTTTCCATCAGCTTATTCCTTGGTCACCGTTTCGTCGAGGTTCAGGATCAGGCTGGCCACGCTTGCGTAAGCAGCCAGCTCGGACGGATCCAGCGATTCGTCGCGCGCCGACTCGCCTGGCGAAAGGTATTTCACGGCCGCGTCCCGGTCCCGCCGGTAGCGGGATCGCAACTGCTCCCACACTCTCCCCAGCACCTGCGCTTCACGCTCGCGAGGCTCGCGCGCCAGCGCCAGCCGGAAGGCGTATCGTATGCGCTCGCCGGGATCGCCGCCACCCTCGATCATCATCCGCTCGGCCAGCTTGCGCGATGCCTCGAGATACGTTACATCGTTCATCAGGTTCAGCGCTTGCAGAGGCGTGTTGGTGCGTGTCTCACGCACGATGCAATTCTCGCGAGTCGGCGAGTCGAAGGTGATCATCGCCGGTGGCGCCACAGTCCTCTTCCAATAGGTGTACAGGCTGCGGCGATAGAGCCCCTCGCCTTTGTCCTGCTTGTAGCCGCTGCCCCCCGCCAGCTCCTGCCACAACCCCGGCGGCTGGTACGGCTTCACCGAAGGCCCTCCGACTTTTTCCACCAGCAGTCCGGAAATGGCCAGAGCCTGATCCCGAATCATCTCCGCGCTCAGGCGCAGCCGCGGCCCGCGCGCCAGCAGGCGATTCTCGGGATCTTTCGCGAGCAGTTCCGGAGTAAGCCTGGACGACTGCCGGTAGGTGCTGCTCGTCACGATCGTCTTCAGGATGCCCTTCACGTTCCATCCGCTGTCCATGAACTCGACCGCCAGCCAGTCGAGCAGATCCGCCTGCAACGGCCATTCGCCCTGCGAGCCGAAGTCCTCCGCGGTCTTCACCAGACCCGTACCGAACAGCATCTGCCAGAAGCGGTTCACCGTAACGCGCGCGGTTAATGGATTGGAACGGTCCACCAGCCAGCGCGCCAGGCCGAGGCGGTTGTCCGGCCACTCCCGTTTCAGTTGCGGCAGCACGGCGGGCACGGCCGGCATCACTTTCTCTCCCGGCTGATCGTAGGCCCCGCGCTTGAGCACGAACGTGTCGCGAGGTGTGGCGTTTTCCGCCATCACCATCACGGTCGGAATCGACTCGAAGTATTTCTTGCGCTCTTTCCGCGCCTGTTCAAGGTCCCTGAGTGCGCTGCGGATCTCCTCGGATGCAAACCTGTCGAGGAAGCAGAAACGCAGTTTGCCGGCCTGTGGCTTGGAACGGGCGTTGGCCGGAATCCTGGCCAGCTCGGTCACCGTCTCGGGCAGCGGCAGCACACTCACCTGCTCCGGCGACAAAGCGATGTTGTAGGCGCGCACGTCCTCGATCAGGCCGCGAAAGCGGTGCTTGGGCCCGGCGCCTGCGCCGACGCGGAACGGCTCCTTGGGTGCGTACGGATACGTCAGCTCGTCAAACAGAATCTTCAGCTCCTGCCGCTCTCCGTTGACGTACATCTTCACGCCGGCCCCTTTTCGATAGCCGTCGTAGGTCACCCCGACGTGCTGCCATTGGTTCAGCAGGATGGGCTTCACCGTCTCGATGCGCAGGCTGATGTCCGTGAACCGCCGCGTGATGTGCAGCCGCAGCTTCCCGTCCATCAGAAACCAGGTGTACCCTTCGCCCTCGAAGTAGTCCTCGGCGCGCGAAACAATCGCTCCGTTGGGCGACTCCGGCTTGATCCATGCGGCCAGCGTAAACGGATCCTGATAGTCGAATTTGGCCACGTCATAGCCCGCCTCGACCACGCGTTCTCCGTCGAAGCGCGCTTCTCCGAGCGGCAGATGCAACACCCGCCCGCCGGAGATCGTCCACTCGAGCTCGCCGGCCTTGCGAAGTCCTTTCTCCCACCTGGCCTGCTCTTTGTCCAGGCGATCCTGAAGGGAGGCCCAGCGTTGCCCTGCTTCCCGCACCCGGCGGTCGAGTTCCGCCAGCTTGCGCGTGTGTTCCGGCGTCGGCGCTTTCAGGAACGGCTCTTCGTTGCCGAAGTTGTACACCAGCCCGCGCTCAGGCACGTTGTTGAAAGAGGCGAACAGCCGGTAAAAATCTTTCTGCGTGAACGGATCGTATTTGTGGTCGTGGCAGCGGGCGCAGCCCATCGTCAGCCCGAGCCATACCGTGGCCGTCGTCTCGACGCGGTCTGCGACATACTCGACGCGGAACTCTTCTTCCACAATGCCGCCTTCCGCGTTGGTGCGATGGTTGCGATGAAAAGCCGAGGCGATCTTCTGATCCAGGGTGGCGTTGGGCAGCAGATCGCCGGCGATCTGCTCGATGGTGAAGCGGTCAAAGGGCATGTTCCGGTGGAAGGCGTCAATCACCCAGTCACGCCAGCGGTACATGTCGCGCTGACCGTCGCTTTGGTAGCCGTTGGTGTCGGCGTAGCGAGCGGCTTCGAGCCACCGGATCGCCATGCGCTCGGCATAGCGCGGGGAAGCCAGCAGGCGGTCGACCACTTTTTCGTAGGCGTCCGGAGACGCGTCGTTCACGAACGCGTTCACTTGCGCCGGCGTTGGCGGCAAGCCGGTCAGATCCAGCGTGACGCGGCGAAGCAATGTATCTTTTGGCGCTTCCGGCGAGGGACTCAATCCTTCGCGCTCCAGTTTGTTGAGCACGTAAGCATCTATCGGACTGCGCACCCAGGCGGTGTTTTTCAGCGGCGGAATGTTTGGCCGCACGGGAGCAAGAAAGGCCCAATGGCCCTGCCACGGAGCGCCTTCCGCAATCCAGCGCCTGAGGACGCCGATCTCCGCCGCGGAAAGCTTCTCATGCCCGGCATAGGCCGGCGGCATGCGCTGCGCCTTGTTGTCCGAGGCGATGCGCCGGTACACTTCGCTGCCCTCCGGATCGCCAGGCACAATCGGACGCTTGCCGCGCAGAGCGGCCTTGGCTGACTCTTCCTGATCCAGGCGCAGCCCGGCCTGGCGGCTTGCTGTATCCGGCCCATGGCAGGAAAAGCAGCGGTCCGACAGGATGGGCCGGACGTTACGGTTGAAGTCCAAGGCCAGCCCAGGCCAGGCTGCCAGCAACAGTGTCGAGAAGCTTCGCGTCATTTCCAACGCCGATCATCCCTATCGTATCCCGGACAGCGCCGCCGGCGTTTTTCCAGTACACCAACACCTTTCTGGCGCGTCAAAGAGTTCATCACACCCCTGTGCTATTCTAGGAACCAAACGGGGGCGGGCTCATGCGATTGCGCAGTGTGATTCTGGCGCTTGGGGCGCTCGTTGCGCTCATGAGCATCGGGTACGCCTTGCAGCGCGGGCGGATGCTGTTCGACGAAGACGACGCTCCGATCCCGATTCCGCCGGACGCGAACGAGAAAACCGAGTATGCATTTGCCCGCCTGCGCTATCCGTCTTTCCGGGGCGGAAGCAGCATGTGGTCGATGCGCGGAAACTGGACGGTGGATTACCCCAAAGCCGACCGCCAGTTCGTCCAGGGCGTCCGCCGGCTGACGCGGATTCACACGCGCAGCATGGAAGAAGTGGTCGATCTGGAAAGCGATGCGGTCTTCAATTTTCCCTGGATCTACGCAGTCGAACCCGGACATTGGGATTTGCCGGATCATCAGTGCAAGAAGCTTCGCGAATATCTTCTGCGCGGCGGCTTCCTGATGACCGACGATTTCCACGGCACCTTCGAATGGGATATCTTCACGGCCAGTATGAATCGCGTGTTCCCTGATCGGCCGATCGTGGAGATCGAGAATAAGGACGCCATTTTCCATGTTCTTTACGACCTGGACGAGCGCTTCCAGGTGCCTGGCATCATCATGTTCTACACCGGCCGCACCTACGAGTACGATGGCGTCGAGCCCCGCTGGCGGGCCATTTATGATGACAAGGGCCGGATCATGGTGGCCATCTGCCACAACATGGATCTGGGGGACGCCTGGGAGTGGGCGGATCATCCCCGCTATCCGGAGCGGTACGCGTCGCTCGCTTTTCGCGTCGGCATCAACTACATCATCTACGCGATGACGCATTAGACAAGGAGAAGATTGCCCGAAGCCTGAGATGCTCGAGTTCCTCTTCAAATATCCGGGAACGGTTTTCACCAAGGGGAACCTTGTGCTTCTGGGGGCGTGGCCGGTGTGGGCGCTGATGGCCCTGATTCTCGCCGGGGCCGCGCTGCTGGCAATGGCCTCGTGGCGAATGCGCGCCAGGGCCACCAGCGGCATGCGGGGCACGCGCATGGTCACGCTGTGGCTGTTGCAGTCGTCGCTTCTTGCTCTGGTGCTCCTGCTTCTCTGGCAGCCCGCCATCAGCGTGGCTACGCTGAAACCACAGCAGAATATCGTGGCCGTCGTGTTGGATGACTCCCGCTCGATGAGCCTCTCCGAAGACGGGCGCACGCGCAAGGACCAGGCCATCGAGGCGCTCAACAAAGGAGTCATCGAGCAGCTTGGAAGGAAATTCCAGCTCCGCCTGTACCGCTTCTCGAGCGGATTGGAGCGAATCGAGAAGCTGGACCAGGTGACCGCGCAAGGGAACGCTACCCGGATCGGCGAGAACCTCGCACAGGTCGCCGCCGAATCAGCCACGTTGCCGATCGGCGCCATCGTGCTGGCTTCCGACGGCGCCGACAATACGGGCGGCGTGGATCTGGAAACCGTCAGCCTGTTGCGGCGGCACCGCATTCCGGTCCATACCATTGGCGTCGGCCGGGAAAAATTCCAGAAGGACATCGAGATCACCGATGTGCAGGTGGCGCCACGTGCTCTGGCCGATTCCCGTCTGAGCGCGCAGGTCACCTTGAAGCACCGCGGCTACTCCCAGGCCAAGGCGCGCCTCACGGTGAAATCCGACTCCGCAGTCCTTGCTTCCCAGGAGATCACCCTGAAGGCTGAAGGCGCCCTGCAATCCGAGTCGGTTGTCTTCAACGCGGGTACGGCGGGGGTCAAGAACTTGCAGGTTGCCGCCGAGCCGCTGACCGGCGAGGAGAATCCGAACAACAACTCCGTCGTTCGGCTGGTCAACGTCGAAAACCGCAAACCGCGCATCCTGTACATCGAAGGCGAGCCGAAGTGGGAACTCAAGTTCATCCGCCGTGCCGTTGAAGAAGACCGGACGTTGCAGCTTGCCACCATCCTGCGCACGACGCAGAACAAGATTTACCGGCAGGGCATCTCGAACCCGGCGGAGATGGAACAGGGCTTCCCTTCCAAAGTCGATGATCTGTTCGCCTTTCAGGGCATTATCATCGGCGGCGTCGAAGCAGGCTATTTCACCGCCACGCAGATGGAGCTGCTCAAGCAGTTCGTCGACCGGCGTGGCGGCGGCATGTTGTTTCTGGCGGGCCGGGGAGGCTTACAGGAAGGCGGCTGGGGCAAGTCCGCGATGGCGGACGTGATGCCGGTCGTTCTTGCCGACAGGAAGGGCACATTTCATCGTGATCCTGCTTACGTCGAGCTGACCCAGGCGGGCCGCGAGAGCCTCATCTGCCGCCTCGAGGAGAGCCCCGAAAAGAACGCCGAGCGCTGGAAAAAACTGCCCTACCTGGCCGATTACCAGGAGACTGGAACGCCCAAGCCGGGCGCGATCGTGCTGGCGGACGCGCTCCCTTCGAGCAAAGGCCGCCTGCCGCTGCTGATCACGCAGCATTACGGCCGCGGCCGCGTGGGCGTGTTCGCCACCCAAGGAAGCTGGCGCTGGCAGATGCTCCAGCCGCTGGCCGACAAGAGCCACGAGATGTTCTGGCAGCAACTGCTGCGCTGGCTGGTCCAGGACACACCGGGCCGGGTGATCGCCTCGACGCCCAAGCCGGTCCTGGCCGACGAAACCCGGGTGCCAATGCGCGCCGAAATTCGCGACCGCAACTACTTGCCCATGTCCGACGCCAAGGTGAGCGCGAACATCCTCGGTCCGCAAGGCGTCGCCGGCCAGGTCGAGATGCGCCCGGATCCGCTCGTGCCGGGAACGTATCTCGCCGATTGGCGCGCTGACAAGCCGGGCGCCTACGTCGCCGAGGTTCTCGCCAAGCGCGGCGAAGAGGAAGCGGGCCGCGACGTGGTGAATTTCCGGCGGGAAGACGGCATCGCCGAGAATTTCGGAGCCGAGCAGAACCGGGAGCTGCTGGAAAAGCTGGCTGCGGAAACGGGCGGCAAGTATTACAGAGTCAGCGATCTGGCAAAGCTGCCCGCCGAGATCTCGTATTCGGAAGCCGGCATCACCATTCGCGAAATCAAGGACCTTTGGAACATGCCGGCGGTGTTTTTCCTGATTGTGCTGTTGCGGGCCGGCGAATGGCTCCTCCGGCGGCGCTGGGGGGTGGTGTGAGGCTCGCGCTGCTGCTGCTGTTGGCTGTTCTCTCCGCACCCGCAGCCACCTTTTACGTGACCGTGGCCGGGCTGGGCGGCGAGCCCGAATACGAGCAGCGGTTTGCCGGCCTGGCCAAAGACATTGACAAGCTGCTCAAAGCTTCCAGCGGCAGCACCCGGGTCGAGACACTGTACGGCCCGGCCGCCACCAAGGCCAAACTCAGCGAAGTGCTGGGCAGCCTCGCCAACCAGGCGACGCCGCAGGATTCTTTGGTGCTGATGCTGATCGGCCATGGCTCGTACGATGGCTTCGATTACAAGTTGAACCTTCCCGGCCCCGATGTTTCCTCCATCGAGCTGGCTTCCATGCTCGACCGCATCCCGGGCATGCAGCTCGTGGTGAGCATGACCAGTTGCAGCGGCGGTGCGGTGCTGGCCTTGAAAAAAGAAGGACGAGCGGTGATCACCGCCACCAAGAGCGGCACGGAGAAGAACGCTACTGTCTTTGCCCGCTACTGGGCGGAAGCTCTTCGCGATGCGGCCACCGACACGGACAAGAACGAAGTCATCAGCGCGCTGGAAGCTTACCGCTACGCCAGCGAAAAGACCGCCCGTTTCTACGACACCCAGAAACGCATCGCCACCGAGCATGCGCAACTGGAAGATACCGGGAAAGGGGATCCGGTACGCGATCCTTCCGCCGAGAATGGCCAGGGGCTGCTGGCGGCGCGCTTTGCGCTGTTGCGGCTGGGCGCGGCCCAAGCGGCGGCGGCCGCTCCCGAAAAACGCAAGCTGCTCGAGAAGAAAGAGACGCTCGAACAGCAGATCGCTCATCTGAAATACCAGCGAGCGGCCATGCCCACCGACGAATACAAGAAGCAACTGGCTGCGCTACTGCTCGAGTTGGCGCAAACGCAGGCGGAGATAGACAAATGAGGCTGCTTGTCTTCGCCGGAGCTTGGGCCGCAGTTTGGGCCTGTGGCCTGAGCGCCGAATCAGCCATCGATCCGTGCACTCAGCACCGCCATTACGGCCGCCTGGACGAGGCCGAGCGCTGCTTCGCAAAACTCACCTTCAGCCAGGACCCGTACGTCCGCGCCGAAGGCTTTTGGGGCATTGGCCAGTTCCAGGACGCCAACAGCCAGTTCCGCGCCGCCATCGCCATCGAGCCCAAGAACGCGGATTACCGTGTCCGCTGGGGCCGCCTGTTCTACGAGCGCTGGAACAAGCCGGAAGCCGAGAAGCTGTTTCGCGAGGCCCTCGAGATCACGAAAGACCACGCCGGCGCACTGCTGGGCCTGGCCCTGATTGCTTCGGAAGGATTTGAAGCGAAAGCGGTCGAATTGGCGGAGCAGGCGCTGAAAGCCGATCCGAAGCTGCCCGAAGCCCAGGAACTGCTGGCCAGGCTGGCCGTCGAAGACGTGAACTTCGACAAAGCGCGTCAGGAAGCGGAGAAGGCTCTCCTGCTTTCCGCCGAGGCGCTGGATGCCATGGCCGTGCTGGCTTCTCTGGACGTGCTGGCGGACAAGCCCGCCACGCCATGGTTTGAGCGCATCGACAAGATCAACCCGCGCTTCGCCGAAGCCTATGCTTATACCGGCCACGTCCTGATCCTGAACCGGCGCTACGAAGAAGCCATCGGCTATTTCCAGAAGGCGATCGAACGCAACCCGCGGTATCTGGATGCGCATTCCGAGCTGGGCATTACTTACATGCGGCTGGCCAGCGAGAAGAAAGCCCGCGAGCACCTCGAGCTCGCCTATGAGAACGGTTACCGTGACCCGGCCACCGTCAACAGCCTGCGGTTGATGGACAGCTACAAGAACTTCCAGACCTTCCTCACACCGAAGGCCGAAGTCCGCCTCCACAAGAAGGAAGCGGACCTGTTGAGGGTGTACTTTCAGCCCGAGCTCGAGCGGGCCATTGCCGCCTACGAGAAGAAGTACAAGATGACGCTGAAGTCTCCGGTGAAGCTCGAGGTGTATCCGGACCATGAGGATTTCGCCGTCCGCACGATGGGGATGCCAGGCCTGGGCGCGCTCGGGGTTACCTTTGGCTACGTGGTCGCAATGGACAGCCCCTCGGGGCGCAAGCCCGGCACGTTCCACTGGGCGAGCACGCTCTGGCACGAATTGAGCCACGTCTTCGTGCTTGCCGCCACCAATCATCGCGTGCCGCGCTGGTTCACCGAAGGGCTCGCCGTGCACGAAGAAACGGCTGCCTCCGCCGACTGGGGAGACCGCCTCGACCCCACCATTCTGCAAGCGGTCAAGGAGAAGAAACTTCTGCCCGTGGTCCAGCTCGATCGCGGCTTCATCCGGCCCAAGTACCCGGCGCAGATCATCGTTTCGTATTTTCAGGCCGGGCGGATTTGTGATTACATCAGCCAGAAATGGGGCTTCCAGAAGCTGCTGGACATGATGCACGCGTTTGCCGGCAACACGCCGGCGGCCGAGGTAATCGAGAAGCAGTTGGGAATGAAGGCGGAAGCGTTCGACAAAGAGTTTCTCGAGTCGCTCCACAAGCAGTTGGCGACGCCGCTGGAAAAGTTCGACGAGTGGTCCAAGCGCATTCGCTCGGTCGCCGCCGCCGCCAAAGAAAAGCGGCATGACGACGTGATCCGCGAGGGCAGCCAGATTCGCGACTGGTTCGCCGAGTACGTCGAGGCCGGCAACGTCTACGAGTTCTTGGCGGACGCTTATCTGGCCAAGCAGGACAAGAAGAGCGCGCTGGCGGAGCTGGAGCGGTACGCGAAAATCGGCGGGCGCTACCCGCCCACGTTGAAAAAGCTGGCCGCAATCGAGGAAGAGATGGGGCGGCCGAAAGAGGCAATCGCAACGCTCGAAAAGCTAAACTACATTTTCCCGGTGGCGGATCCCGAGATGCACCGCAAGCTGGGCGAATTGTGCCTGAGCCATGGCGACGTGCATATGGCGATTCGCGAATTTGAGGCCTCGCTTGCCTCCAGGCCTCTCGATCTGGCCGCTTCCCATTATGATTTGGCCCAGGCCTACATGAAGGCCCGCCGCGTCGAGGAAGCCCGCGATCAGGTGCTGTCGGCGCTCGAGGCCGCCCCCGGCTACCGCCCTGCCCAAAAGCTGCTGTTGGAATTGAGTTCGAAAAAGAAAGAAGATCATTAGAGCATGTCTGCTACTGTTGCCAACCAACTGGATGCCGCCGAGCTGAGAAACCAGGTCAACCGTTTCCAGCAGGCCTATTCGGGCATCGTCGATCAAGTGCGCCGCGTCATCGTCGGCCAGGAGGAGGTTCTCGACCAGGTTCTGATCGCGCTGTTTGTCGGCGGCAACTGCCTCATCACGGGCTTGCCGGGCACGGCCAAGACGCTGCTGGTGCGGACCATCGCGCAGACCCTGGGTCTGGCGTTCAAACGCATTCAATTCACACCGGACCTGATGCCCAGCGACATCACCGGCACGGACATCATTGAAGAAGACCCGGCCACCGGCCGGCGTACCTGGACGTTCGTGCCCGGTCCCATCTTCGCCAACGTGCTGCTGGCTGACGAGATCAACCGCACGCCGCCCAAGACGCAATCCGCTCTGCTGGAGGCGATGCAGGAACACGCCTGCACGGTGCGCGGGAACAACTATAAGCTGCCGAATCCGTTCTTCGTGCTGGCCACGCAGAACCCCATCGAGCTCGAGGGCACCTACCCGCTGCCGGAGGCGCAGTTGGACCGCTTCCTGTTTAACGTCATGCTCGATTACTTGTCCGCCGATGACGAGATGAAGGTGATCGGCCTCACCACCACCACGCACATCCCGCAGGCGGATGCGGTGACCAATGGCGAAGAGATCCTCCAGTTCCAGCAACTGGTGCGTATGGTGCCGATCGCGGATTCGGTGGCTCGCTACGCCGTCGATATCGTCCGCGCCACTCGCAGTGTGGATTCGAGCGCTCCCGATTTTGTGAAGAAGTATGTGAACTACGGCTCCAGCGTCCGAGGCTCGCAGTTCCTGGTGCTTGCCGGGAAAGCCCGCGCCTTGATGAAGCAGCGCTATCACGTCACCTACGAAGACATCCAGGCGCTGACGACTCCGGTTCTGCGCCACCGCCTGCTGCTGAATTTCCAGGCCGAGTCGGACCAGTTGTCGACCGATGACATTCTCCAACGTCTGCTGGAAATCAAACCAGCCCCGAGAAGCTGAAAGCTGATCGCTGAAATCGCCCCTATGCGCCACCGCTTCCTGGAACCCTCGATCCTGGCCGGGATCTCCGATCTCGAATTGGTGGCTAAGACAGTGGTCGACGGCTTCATCTCGGGCCTGCACCGGTCGCCGGATTTCGGCTTCAGCCAGGAGTTTGCCGAATACCGCCCCTATACCATCGGCGACGATCTGCGCTATGTCGACTGGAACGTGTTCGCCCGCACCGAGCGCGCTTACCTCAAGCGTTACCGCGGAGAGACGAACACTCGAGTGACCATTCTGCTCGACGCCAGCGCCTCGATGGGCTTTCACTCGCATCCGGTCGCCAAGATCAACTACGCGCGCTATCTGGCCGCATCGCTTTGCCATCTGGCCTTGGCCCAGCGGGATGCCTGTGGCATCATTGTCTTCGACGACGAAGTCCGTCATTACGTCAAGCCAGGCTCGAGGCAAGGCCAACTGGCGCGCCTGCTGCACGCCGTCGACAGGGCGGAGCCGGCGGCCCGCACTGACTACGCCAAACCATTCTTCCACTTCCAGCAGTTTCATTTCCGCCGCGGCATCGCGCTGGTCATCTCCGACTTTTACGCGCCGCCGGATACCGTCATCAAATGCGTCGCGCCGCTGCGCTTCCGGGGCACCGAAGTCATTCTGTTCCACATCCTGGATCCGGAAGAGCTGCATCCGAAGTTCCGCGAGCCTGTCATCCTGATTGACATGGAAACGCGGGATTCCATGGAAGTGGCCCCCGATTACACCAACAACGAATACCGCGCCAAGATTCAGGCGCACATGGAGGAGCTGGGCAGCAAGGCGCGGGGCGCCGGCATCGACTACCACGTGCTCGACACGTCACGGCCTCTGGATGAGGCGTTGCGCGAGTACTTCCTTATCCGGCAGGGGAGGTTCTGATGGGCTTGCTGGCGCCATGGTTTCTGGCCGGACTGGCGCTGCTGGGGCTGCCCGTGTGGCTGCATCTGCTGCGGCAGCACAAGACGACGCCCAAACAATTCAGCTCGCTGATGTTTTTCGAGCGGCGCACGCAAAGCTCGATCAGGCACCGCCGCCTGAAGTACCTGCTGCTGATGGCGGCGCGGCTGCTGCTCCTGCTGCTGGTGATTCTGGCGTTTGCCAGCCCTTATATCCGCCGCATGGGAACCTTCGCCGGCGGCGGGCGCAGGCTGCTGGTCCTGGCGGTGGACAACTCTTACAGCATGCGGGTCGGCGACCGGCTGGCGCGCGTCAGGCGCGAAGCCGCATCCGTGCTCAGCTCGCGCAACCCGCGCGACCAGGCTCAAATCCTGGCTGTCGGCTCAACCGTGCACGCCCTCACCCAGCAGGTCACGGAAACGCCCGAGCTGCGCGCCGCCGTGGATCGGATTCAGCCGGCCGACTCACGAAGCTCGTACGGCGAATTGGCGCGCGCCCTGCGCTCCATCGAGCAGTCCGCCCGCGTTCCCGTCGAGGCGCATCTGTTCAGCGACATGCAGAAGAGCTCGCTCCCGCCGGCGTTCACCGACCTCCGCCTCGGATCTTCCACCCGTCTCATTCTCCACCCGGTGGCGGAATCCAAGTCCGCCAACTGGACGGTGGAGAGCGTAACGGCGCCGCGCAGCGTCTTTGATCCGAAGAAGGCTCGCGTGCAGGCCGTCATTGCCGGCTTCGGCACGCCGGCTGCCCGGCGCACCGTCACGCTCCTGGTGAATGGAAAGAGCGCCGGCGTCAAGACCGCTGACGTGCCAGAAAACGGACGCGCCTCGGTGGAATTCGTGGGCCTGGACGCCAATTACGGATTCAACCGCGCCGAAGTGCGGATCGATTCCGCCGATGCCCTTCCCGGCGACGACACCTATTTCTTTGCCGTCGAGCGCTCCGACCCGCGCCATGTGCTGTTCGTCCACGATGCACGCCAGCAGCGCGGCTTGCTCTACTACCGGACTGCGCTTGAATCCGCTTCCGGGGGCGCTTTTCTTGTCGATGCGGTGACCACCGAGCAGGTGGCTAATGTCTCGCCCGTCAAATATGGGTATGTCGTGCTGTCCGATGTGGGCTTCCTGCCGGCGACCTTTGAGGAAGCGCTGAAAAACTATGTTCGCACTGGAGGAGCGCTGCTGATCGCCACCGGGCCGGCCTCGGCTGCCAGGCCGCGCGTGCCCGTCTTCGACGAAGCGCTGCGCGAGTCCCGGTATGCGTCCCGCGCCGGGGAGCGGTTCCTGGTAACCGGCTCGATGGATTTGACGCACCCCGTCCTGCGCGCCACCGGCCGCTGGGACAACGTCAAGTTTTACCAGGCGCTGCGCGTGGATCAGGGGGCGGGAAGAGTGCTGGCGCGGCTCTCCGATGATACGCCGCTGCTGGTCGAAAAACGCGTCGGGGAAGGAAAAACGCTGCTGCTCGCTTCCACGCTGGACAACATCTCGAATGATTTCCCGCTCCATCCTTCCTTTGTGCCCTTCGTCGAGCAGAGCGGGCGCTATCTGATCGGCTCGGAAGTGCGGCCGTCCAGCTACACCGTGGATTCCCACGTGGAATTGCGCCTGGAGAGAGGCGCCGCCACCGTGGAAGTGCTCGATCCGCGCGGCCGCCGCGCCATGAGCCTGAAGGAAGCGGCCACGGCGCGCAGTTTCCAGCTCACCGAGGCCGGATTCTATGACGTAGGCCGCGCCAGCGGACACCATGAGCTGGTGGCCGTGAACGCGGACCGCAAGGAATCCGATCTCGAGATCGCCCCCCAGGATACGCTCGCGCTGTGGCAAGGGAAGGGCGCCCGGCAGGCAGGGGAGCAAGGAATGGAAACCGAGCGGCAGCAGCAGAACTCCGGCATTTGGTGGTATGTTTTACTTGCGGCCACGGGGCTGGCCCTGCTGGAATCGCTGCTTGCCAGCCGATACTTGGCAATGGAGGCAACCCAGTCTTGATATGAGCGCGTTTCAACAGCTCGAATCGTATCTGGCCCGCCTGGAACGCCGGCTTCGGCTGATGACGTTCACCCAAGGAGTCGCGCTGTCGGCGGCCGCCGCGCTGATCGCCACCATCCTGCTGGTGATGATCATCAACGGCTTTGCTTTCAGCGAGCGCAGCCTCGTCTGGGCGCGGATGGCGCTGTTTGTTTCGCTCGCGCTCGCCATCGGATTCGGCATCATTAGACCGCTGCTCGGCTTGAATGTCCGGCGGGCGGCGCGGGGCGCCGAAACCAGGTTTCCCGACTTCGAAGAGCGCCTGCTCACCTTCGCCGAGCGCAAACAGGATGGCGCGGCGCCGTTCCTCGAATTGCTGGCCGCCGACACCGTCGATATTGCCCGCCGCGCGGAGCCTCGCGTGGTGCTCCCGCCGCTGAGACTGGCCGGTTTCCTGGTCGCCGCCTTGCTCGCAAGCGGCGTGCTTGTCTGGCTGACCACCTCCGGCCCCGGCTACTGGGGGCACGGTGCGCAACTGTTGTGGGGCGGCACCCCTCGCGACGCGCTGCCGTTCTACAGCGTCACGGTGACTCCCGGGGACCGGCGCGTGCGGCGCAAGACGGACCAGTTGATCACCGCTCAACTGATGGGGTTCCAGACCAGCAACGTGCGCCTGTTTGCACGCTATCAGGGCGCCACCAAGTGGGAACAGGTGCAGATGAACGCCCAGCCTTCCGGCGCCGGCTTCGAGTTTCTCTTCGCTGGTCTTCCCGAGTCCGTTGATTATTATGTCGAAGCTGCCGGCATCCGTTCCAGAAGTCACCGGCTCACGGTCGTCGATCTGCCCGGTTTGAAAAAGATCCGCGTCACCTACAAGTATCCGTCCTGGTCCGGCCTCAAGGAGGTGTCCGAAGACGGCAGCGGCGATCTGCGTGCCGTCGCCGGCACGGAAGCGGAAGTAGCGATCCTCACCGACCGGCCGCTCAAGGATGGCGTGCTGGTTCTGGACAGCCAGACCGAAGTGCCGCTCAAGGAACGCGGCGACGGGTGGCTGACAGGCAAGATCAAGATCGAAAAAGACGGCCTGTACCACCTGGCAGCCATCGATCAGGGCCAGCGTGTCCGACTCAGCGAAGACTTCTTTATCGAAGCGCGCCAGGAGATGGCGCCGATTGTGAAGGTCTCCAGGCCGCGCGGGGACGCCCGCGTGAATCCGATCGAGGAGGTCACCATCGAAATCGACGCCGAGGACGATTTCGGCCTCGAGGAAGTTGCCCTGAAGTATTCCGTCAACGGCGGCCCGGAGCAGACAGTGAATCTGCTGCCGCGCAAAGGGGCCGCCAGTGTCCAGGGCAAAACCATGCTGGCGCTCGAGGATTTCAAGATGGCCCCTGGTGATGTGGTCGCCGTTTATGCGATCGCCCGCGACGCCCGCCAGACAAGCCGGACGGACATGACCTTTCTTGAAGCTGAGCCCTTCGAGCGCGAATATACCCAGGCGCAGGCTATGGGCGGTGGAGGCGGCGGTGGCGGGCAGGAAGACGAGAACCGCATCTCGGCGCGCCAGAAGGAGATCATCGCCGCCACCTGGAACCAGATCCGCGACAAGGGAAAGGATGCCGTCACTGCCGCCGAGAACTCGCGTTTCCTGGCGGAAGTGCAAGGCAAGTTGCGCGATCAGGCCACTTCGCTGGCGCGGCGCATGCGCAGCCGCGAGCTGTCCGGCACCAACGAGCAGTTCAAGAGCTTTTCGCAGGACATGGAGAAGGCCGCCGAAGCCATGGGCCAGGCGGCCGACAAGCTGAAAGCCCAGGGCTGGAAGGACGCGTTGCCGCCCGAGCAGCGTGCGTTGCAGC
The DNA here is from genome assembly GCA_016201205.1 of Acidobacteriota bacterium. Lineage (GTDB taxonomy): Bacteria > Acidobacteriota > Terriglobia > Bryobacterales > Bryobacteraceae > CADEFT01. The sequence goes on along the minus strand of JACQDF010000346.1, from coordinate 28,641 downwards.
ATCTGTTGCGCGCCGAAGCCACCTTCCGCCAGATCCAGGTTGCTTTCGGTCATCAAGGTGGAGGCGGCGGAGGCGGCGGGATGGGTCGCGACCTGGCGAGCCTTTTCGATCTCGAGCTCGATACCGAGAAAAACCAGTACGAAACAGGCCAGCAGTCCTCTTCGGCCGACCAGCGACAGCGCGAAATAGACGAAGCGCTCCAGAAGCTCGAACAGCTCGCCCGCCGGCAGAAGGAGCTCGCCGAGCAGCAGCGGAACCAGGCGAAGAATACGCCGCAGCAGCGCTGGCAGCAGGAGATGCTGCGCAGGGAAGCAGAGCAGTTGCAGCGCCAGATGGAACAGATGACCCGCGGCGGGCAGCAGTCCTCCGAGCAAAGCCAGCAAGGGCAGCAGGGCTCGCAATCGTCGTCTTCGCAAGCGGGCGCTTCCGGCCAGCAGGGCCAGCAGCAGCAACAGCAGCAACAGCGGCAGCAGATGTCGCGGTTGCAGCGCGGCCAGGGCAGCGGGCAGATTGACCCGCGTGTCGAGCGCGCCCTCGAGCGGCTGCGCCAGGCCACCGAAGACATGCGCCGCAATGGCTCGGATCAGGAAGGCGCCAATGACGCGGGCTCACGGCGAGCCGCCGAGCGTTTGCAGGAGGCGACCGATCTGTTGAATTCGCTTCGTAAACAGGAAGCAGCCGGCCAGGTCGGCGATATGGTGAAACGCGCCGAGGAGATGGCCGAACGCCAGCGTTCGATGCAGAATCAGCTCAGGCAGATGTACGGCCAGGGGCAGAACCCCAACGACGTCCGTGTCATGTCGGACAACCTGAGGAAAGCTCAGGAGCTGGCCAACCAGAAAGAACAACTGCTCAAGGAACTCGAGAAGCTGGAGCGAGACATGCAGCGCGCGGCACGCGATCTGGCGGGCAGCAATCGCCAGTCTGCTTCCAGAATCCGCGAATCGCTCGGCGAGATGCAGGGCGATGAGCTGGCTACCCGGCTGCGTCTGGGAGCGGAGTGGCTCCGTCGCGGCATCGGCTCGGCGACATACATGCGCGAACAACCTGTCACCGACAGCTTCGACAAACTTCGCGAGGGGTTGCGGCAGGCGCAGCAGCGGCTGGAGCGCGAAGGCCAGGGTCAGGGCGGCAGCGAGCTCGAGCGGGCACTGTCCCAGGTCGAGAGGCTGCGGTCGCAATTGCAGCGATTCTCCCAGCAGCGCGGCGATCAGCAGGGGCAGCAAGGCAACCAGCAAGGGAATCAGCAGGGCAACCAGCAAGGGCAGCAAGGCCAACGGGGCCAGCAATCCGGGCAGCAGCAGGGACAGCAAGGACAGCAGGGGCAGCAAGGACAGCAAGGCGGCCAGCGAGGCCCCGGAGGCGCGTTCGACGGCGGAGAAATTCCGCGTGGCGAGCGCTTCCAGGGCGGCACGGATGAGGGCGGCTATCGTGAGCGCGGTTATTCAGCACTCAATGATGGCAGCCTGCGCGCAGGCGGCGGCCCACTGCCGCTGGAGACCCAGCGCGGTCTGGAAACTGCCTATCGTGAAGGGCTCCGCGACCTGAACCAGCTCCGCCATTCGCTCGGCGAGGGCAACATGGAAACGGCAAAAGAGATTCAGGAGCTGATCCGCCAGATGCAGCGCCTCGATCCTTCCCGGTTTCCGGGCAACCCGGCTCTGCTCGAGCGGATGCGCTCAGAAGTGTTGCCGAATCTCGAGCAGCTCGAGATCCAGTTGCGGCGGCAGCTCGAGGACAAGCTGGGCGGTCAGGTTCGGAGCACGCCAGCCGACCTGATCCCGCCGGGTTATGCAGACGCGGTGGCGGAGTACTTCCGGAGACTGAGCAAGGGGAAGTAGGGCGACATCAATTACTTCTGACCGGCCACCCGCATCCACTTCTTGCCGGCGTGCACAATCAGCTCGCTGCCGCCGCTCCACACCAGATCGGTCACGCGTTCCCCATTGATCTCGACCGCGCCGGCCTTCAACTTACGGTTCGCATCGGAGACCGACTCAGCCAGGCCGATCTTTGCCAGCAGCTTTGGAACATGGATGCCGCCGTCGCTGCGAACGCCTTCCGGAAGCGCCACCGTCTGAATGTCGGAGGGAACTTCGCCGCGGCGTACCACGCGGTTGAATTCCTCGGCGGCGCGGGCGGCGTCGGCCTGAGAATGGAAATCCGCGACGATACGGCGGGCCAGCTCGATCTTGTCTTCCATCGGGTGCCGGGCGCCGCTGGCGATGCGCTGCTTCCTCTGCTGGACCTCGGCCACGCTCAAGTCGGTCAGCAGCTCGAAGTAGCGGTACATCAGCTCGTCACTGATCGACATCAACTTTTTGAACATGTCTTCGGGGGATTCGGTGATGCCTACATAGTTCCCCTTGGATTTTGACATTTTCTCGACGCCGTCCAGCCCTTCGAGCAACGGCGTTGTGGCCACGATCTGCGGCGGCTGCCCGTAGCCGCGTTGCAGCTCGCGTCCCACCAGCAGGTTGAACTTCTGATCCGAGCCGCCCATCTCGACATCGCACTGTAATGCCACCGAGTCGTATGCCTGCGCCAGCGGATACAGAAACTCGTGCACCGAGATCGGCGTCTGCTCGCGGTAGCGTTTGGCGAAATCGTCACGCTCCAGCAGCCGGGCCACTGTGTAGTGGCCGCACAGCCTGGCCACATCTTCGAATTTCAGCTTCGCGAGCCACTCGCTGTTGAACCGGACCACTGTCTTGTCCGGATCCAGAATCTTGAAAACCTGCGTCTTGTAAGTCTCGGCGTTGGCATCGATCTCGGCGCGCGTCATCGGCGGCCGAGTGACGTTGCGGCCGGTGGGGTCGCCGATCAGCCCGGTGATGTCTCCGATGAGAAAAATCACGGTGTGGCCCAGATCCTGGAAGTGCTTCATCTTCCGCAGCAGCACCGTGTGGCCCAGATGCAAATCGGGCGCGGTGGGGTCAAAGCCCGCCTTGACGCGCAAGGGCTGCCCCGTCTGGCGGGACCGGATCAGCCGGTCTTTCAGCTCTTCTTCCCGGATCAGTTCGGCCAGGCCTTTCTTGAGGTAGGCGAGCTGTTCATTGATCGAAAAAGAGGGCACCTTCTTATTGTAAGAGGGGCCGCCCGGCAGCTACAGCCCGAGGCTCTTCTGGAGTTCTTCGGCCACCCGAACAAAGTCGTCCGGGTTCCGCAGCACGTTGCCGATGCCCGTATTGGCGTTCAACGCGAGCAGCCTTTCAGCGGCGAGCAGTGCGTAGGCGTACGCCACCCGCGCGCGATCCGCGCTCATGCGCATCCAGTTTTGCCCCAACTGGCTCAACTTCGGCAACTGATTCGCCTTGAGCATCGAGTTCAGCTCCGCCCTGGTGACGGGGTCCAGAGAGCGGCCGGAGTACTTCTGCGCCAGCCCCTCGTGCAACCAGGAAGGCCAGTTGCCCAGCTCGTGCAGGCAGGCATGCACCAGTTCATGGGCGAATGTTTGCCGTGTCCGCGGCGGCACCTGCTGCGAGTCGGAGACCGGCACATGGATCCGGCCGTCAAACAAACCGCCGGTCCATTCCGCCGCGTTGGTGCTTTGCATATAGGCGTCCCGGCTCTGGACCACCGCCGTCACCTTTTCCGAAGCCCGGCAGCCAAGCTGAAAGGAGATGCGACTGTATTCTTCATCCAGCGTGCTGAGCATCGCCCGCGCCAGCGGCTCGGACACCGTGCCCCGTTCGTAGCGCAATGCGACCCGCGTGCCCACCATGCGCTCGGAGCCCTTGTCGGCAGCCTTCTCGCGCCCGGCCTGGTCGATCAGGCGCTGGATCGACGGATTGGGTTCGATGTCGATGGCGTTGCGCCAGTGCAGCATCGCCTTCTCCAGGTTGTCCATGCGGTAATACGCCATGCCGGCCGCCGCGTGCAAATAGGGATCCATCGGGTAGCGCTGGAGGTCTTTTTCCATCACACGCAGCGCCTCGGCGGGCTGGTTTTGATCGATGAGGTCCCATGCTTTCGAGGCCGGGTGATCGCGCTTGACCTTGGCCGTCGCCGAGCGCGCCAGCGTCTTCACATCATTGGCGGCGCCGGCGAAGCCGACATCCCTCGCTGAGCGGCGCGCCTGGTCGAACGACCCGATGCTGCTCAAGGCGTTCGCAGGCACGTAGCCGGCCACCTGCTTCCCATCGACGGTGGCTGTGATCTTGTAGCATGTGCCGCTGCCTCCGGACATGGCTGAGCGAACCTCCACCTGTACACCGGCAGGCAGTTTCGCCACTTGCGTTTCCTCATCTCCGCACCCGCTGCGCACGACTGATTCCGTTGTCAGCGTGGCTCCGGACACAGCGAACAGGACGAGCGCACTGATGGCCATACCATCATGCTACGGCGAGCTTGAGACAGTTTCTCTCGGGTAAATGCCTGATTCACACCGCCGGAGGGCTCCTCCTGGTGCACGGATGCAGGTCTTTCTGCGTCATACTTTCATCGAAGTGCTCAGGCCCACGGCATTGACGTTTCTGGTGTGCGCAGCGTCCTGGTGCGGGGAGTTTGCCGTGCTGGAGAGCGGATTCCGCTTGCGAATCGAGCGCCACGAAAGGATCCAAGACAAGCTCCGGCTGTACACGAGCCAGGAAGGCTTCGTCGAGCTACCGGCTTGCTCGGTAGTTTCATTTGAGGCGGAAGAGGCGGCGTCGGCAGTGTCCCCGCCGGCCAGCCCAATCCAAGCAGAATCATCGCATCGGCCCGCGCCGACACCTAAAGAGCTGGTTGAACAATCGGCACTTAACTACACATTGCCGCCAGGGTTCCTGCATCTGGTCGCCAAGGCGGAATCGGGCTACCGCGCGGACGCCCTTTCCCCGAAAGGAGCCATCGGCATCATGCAATTGATGCCGGCCACGGCCGCTGCTCTCGGCGTCGACCCGCGCGATCCGCGGCAAAACGTCGAGGCAGGCACGCGGTACCTGCGGGATCTGCTCATCAGGTATCAACAATATCCGGATCAGTTGCGGCGGGCCTTGGCAGCCTACAATGCAGGCCCTGGGGCCGTCGTGCGGTACAACGGTGTGCCGCCCTACCGGGAGACGCAGCTTTACGTGGACAAGATCGTCGAGGCTTGGAAGCGGACAAGAGACCTAAGGTCTTCACCTGATTGAAGGGCCGGCTTGCTGGCCATAGGCTTGGAATATGAAGGCTTGGATCGTAGTACCAATGGTCTGCCTGGCCGTTTCGGCGCAGCAGGTTACCACCTACACCACCGACTTGAACGGGCGGCGTGTCCTGGATGGCATGTACTCCACCGTCAAGAGCGGGAACACCACTGCGCGGACCGAATGGACTCAGTCGGTCAATGGGCGAATGGCGCCGCTGGAATCGAGCGAAGAACGAGTGATTAGCGAGGATGCCGGCGGGCGTGTCGTCGAGCGGATTGTGCGGCGGTACGACGCCAACGGGAATCCGGGGACGGTCGAAAAGCAGCAGATCCAGGAGCGCAAGAACACCGATGGCTCGGTTTCCAGCGTCGTCAGCATATACCGCGGGGACCTCAACGGAAGCTATCAGCTCGCCGAGCGTGTCACGACGGAAAGCACCAAGAGCGGCGGCACAACGAACTCAGTCGTCAAGCTGGAGCGTCCGGGAGTGAGCGGCGCCCTGGAAGTGGCCGAACGCCAGTTGAGGATGGTCACCGAGGACAAGACGAGTTCCAGCGTGGATGTGACTACTTATCGCAAGGACCAGGGCGGACGGTTCGCCGAGGCGCTGCGCGTGGTGTCGAATTCAAACGATCAAGACGGACAGCGCACCGAGAACACGGCACAGTACGAGCGGGCCGACGATGGCCGGTTGCGGCTGGCGGGCCAGACGGTGAGCCGGGTGCGCAAGAATCAGGACGGCTCGGAATCACGTGAAGTGGATATTTTCCGCAACGTTCCCGGGCGCGCGGACCCCTCTGCCGCACCGCGCCTCGAAGAACGGCAAATCATCGAGCAGCGCAAGCAGGAAGATCAACTGCTGGAATCGGTGGTTGTGCAGCGGCCCTCGATCAGCGATCCGAACCGGCTGGGCGCGCCGCAGCGTCTTGGCGAACGGGTGTGCAAGGGCGACGGCTGCCGGTAGGCCCGCTAATCCTGCTTCTTGCCGAGCACTGCTTCCAGCGTGTCGGCCACCACGACTTTCCTCACCCACCTCTGGAGTTGCGCGGTCGAGGCCTTCATCAGGCGTGCCTTCGCCCATCTCGGCAACCTGCCGAACTTGGTTTCCAATAGATCACGCAGCACGATCTGGAAACCCTCAGCCTTGCCCTCAGCCTTGCCCTCAGCCTTGCCTTCAGCCTTGCCCTCAGCCTTGCCTTCAGCCTTGCCTTCAGCCTTGCCTTCAGCCTTGCCCTCTTCGATTGCCTCCCGGCGCCACTGCTGGAGCACCGGGTTTTTGGAAGCGTCAATCACTACACCCATACGCGCTGACAATACCACCAATTGTGCAAACGCGCGATCTCTGGACGATCCTTTGAGCCGTGCAATTCGCTCGAAGATTTCCGGCAATCGCGTCACTCCGCCGCACCGCGCCTCGAAGAAGGGCAAACCATCGAGCAGCGCAAGCAGGGAAATCCGCTAACCCTGCTTTTTGCCAAGCACTGCTTCCAGCGTGTCGGCCACCACGACTTTCCTCACCCACTTCTGGAGTTGCGCGGTCGAGGCTTTCATCAGGCGTGCCTCCGCCCATCTCGGCAACCTGCCGAACTTGGTTTCCAATAGATCACGCAGCACGATCCGGACACCCTCGAGCGTGCCCTCAGCCTTGCCTTCAGCCTTGCCTTCAGCCTTGCCTTCAGCCTTGCCTTCAGCCTTGCCCTCTTCGATTGCCTCCCGGCGCCATTGCTGGAGCACCGGGTTTTTGGAAGCGTCAATCACTACACCCATACGCGCTAACTCCGTGACCACTCGTCGTGGATAAGCCCTCAGTCCTGACAATACCACCAATTGTGCAAGCGCGCGATCTCTGGCCGATCCTTTGAGCCGCGCAATGCGCTCGACGATTTGCGGCAATCGCGTCACTCCGCCGCCGGCCAGAATCGCCAGCGCATAGTCGGCTGGCCGCCCGGTCCGCAGCAACGATTCGGCTGCGATTGCCCGAATGTCGATAAGTTCGTAACCAAACTGCATTGATCCGGTATCCAGCCGGTTCGCCATACGCATCTTTGCATCGCCGACGTACAGAACGACGTGCCGCAGTGGCCGGCGGTACAACCGCGCCAGCAGCAAATGATAGATTCCCATCCGGTACGCCATGTCCGGATGGTTGGTGCTCTGGAACTCCAGATGGAGAATCGATCCGTCTGCAAGGGAAAGGACCAGGTCCACTCGCCGTTGCTGCACTTTCGGAAGCTCCACGTTCAGGAACTCCCGCACGGCCAGACCTTTCGTCACCGTTTCGAGCAAAACCGGCCTGTCCTGCTGAAACAGGTCCTTCAACGCGCCGTCAAAGTTGAAGCCGTCCTTCATGACGGTCTCCCATTGTGGCGCAAATGCACCACTGTGCGCGTGATACGCTACGCTAAGGAATCCAGCTATGCGACGCGCACTGCTTCCCTTCTTTGCATCTCTGGCCGTCTGGGCGCAAACGCCGGCGGCGCTTCAACTCCCCGACGATGTTCAACTCGACAGAGCAGCCATCATCAGCGAAGGCACGCGGATGGCGGCTGAGAAATTTTATCTCAAGACGAATGTGGGCAAGAAGCTGCCGTGCGTGTTGATGGCCCACGGCTGGGGCGGAACGATGCGCGCTCTGCGGCTGGACGCTGTTGCATTTGCGCGTGCCGGATACTTCGTCGTAACCTTTGACTACCGCGGCTGGGGCGAGAGCGACTCGCGACTGGTTCTAGCCGGCCCGGCGCCGGCGCACAAGCCCGGCGACCCGTTCACAGCGCAAGTGAAAGAAGTGCGCGAAGTCGTGGATCCGCTGGACTTCGGCGCCGACTGGCTGAATGCAATTCATTGGGCGGCGGCCGAACCGGGCTGCGACATCGAAAAGCTCGGGCTGTGGGGCAGCAGCTTCTCGGGTGGGCTGGTCGTGTGGGCGGCGGCTCGCGACTCTCGCGTGAAGGCGATCTTCAGCCAGGTGGGCGCGCTCGACGGCCGCCAGATCGTCAATGACAGGAAGAAGCTCTACGACGATTCGACCAAACGCGCCCGCGGGGAGATCGGCTACCCTGCGCCGCTGGCCGTCGAGATCGGACAATTGCGGGGCGCTCCGATTCGTTCGCGCTTTGCCGGCTACGCACCCATCGAGGACGTGGCCAATGCACCGCGCTGCGCCATGCGGTTCGTCATCGCGGAAAAAGAAGAATTGTTCGACAACAAGGACCATGCGGTCAAAGCCTATGCGCTGGCCAAGGGACCAAAGGACCTGGTCACGGTGCCGAACATTCCGCACTACGGAATCTACCGCGAGGCACGCCAGCAGGCGCAACAACTTGCCGTCGAGTGGTTCGACAAGCACTTAAAGAAATAGCCCATGATAAAGCGGCTGAAGCGGTAGCTACTTCCGCTCCGCGGCGGGCAGCGGCAGCGGAGCGCTTTCCCTCGCGCGCGCCGGGGTGAACGCTTCTCGCGGTTGCGCGGAACGAACCTGCTCCAGCCAGAACACTCCGTCCCAATTCCAGCTATTGCCGCGTGTCGAGACAAAATCGAGGTCGCCGTCGCCATCCATGTCCCGTGCGAGGAAGGCATCATACATTCCCCGCTTGGTGCGCGAGATGTCGTGCCGTCTCCAGGCGCCGCCCCGCAGTCCCGGATTCTGGAACCAGGCGATGCGGCCCACCACGCTTTCCGCGGTGATCGCAGCGCCGTCGTGCTCGCGCGGGTTCTGGCTGTAGCCGCCGGTAATGACGTCAGCGTAACCATCCGAGTCGATATCGGCGGCGGTGATGCCTGTGGGCACGTCGGGGAAGATCCCGCCGATGTGGTGCAGTTTCCACGGCTGGGTGAGCCTGGAAGGCTGCTCGAGCCAGACGACGGCGCCGCCGCCACCGGAGACTACCATGTCGGGACGGCCGTCGGCGTTGAGATCCTGAATGGCAATCATGAAGCCCCAAGGGCCGGGCGCGCCATCCTTGATGCCTTCGATGCGAACCGGCCGCGGCTCGAACCGGAGCGGCTCCAGCGACACGTTCTCCATGATCACCATGCGCGCCTCTCCGCGGCTGCCGGCGATGATGTCAATGTCGCCGTCGCCGTCGATATCGACCGGCTGGCAATTGATGGGGATCAGGAAGCGAATCAGCTCATGCTCCTTCCAGGCGCGGGCATCGAGCGGATTGGAGGGGATCGAGAACCAGGAAACGGGACGCCGTTGGCGCTGATTCTTTGGCAGCGGCTCGCCGGGAACGGTGGTGGGAAGTTGCTCGCCTTTGTTGGCGGCGATGGCCTCGAGGCGGCCGTCTTTGTCCAGGTCAGCCAGAAACACGCGGATGAAGGAGCCCCGGTTGCGCGTGTTCTCGAGGATGACGCGCTGCCATCGAGCAGTGCGCGCCGTCTTGCCGGGATTCTGGAAATAAATGAGGTGCGCCAGCTCGCAGGCAGCGATGATGTCAGGATAGCCGTCGCCATTCACATCCCCAACCGCGGCGTCCTCCGCGGCTGCTGCCTCGTCCCCCTCCGCCAGCGTGACAAGCTGCCACCGGTCCGGGTCCTTGCTGCCGAAAGCAAGCCGAATGTGGTTGCTGTCTTCGTGGACGGAGACGATGTCGAGGTATCCGTCTTTGTCGAAGTCGGCCATTTGCAAGCCATCGGCGCCGCGAATCGGAACGCGCCCCAGTTGCTCGTCGTCGATCAGGTGCTCTTTCCAGGAAATGAATTCGCCATTCGGCAAGCGGGCTTTGGTCGGCGTGTCGGCGACGGTGAGGATGAGCTGGGCGAAGAGGGCAGTGGAGAACAGCGTGCGGATTCCCATTAGTAGATTATGGCGCGATCGCACCCCCTGGATTCCAGCTCCCCAAACAGCTATCCTGATCGAATCGCGACCGCGCAATGAACGAAGAACTCTGGCGCCCGTTCGTCGGCGAATGGATCGAAGGAGCTTACAAGCTGTGCGGTCTCCTCGGCGCGGGTAGTTTCGGCGGTGTCTTCCAGGCCGACCACATCATCGAAGGCCACCTCCTGCGCCGCGTCGCCGTCAAACTCATCCCCGCGGCCGCCGAGGGCTTCTCCGAACAGATCCGCGAGCTGACCGCCGCCACCGTCCTGCGCCATCCGCACCTGCTCACCGCCATCACCGCCGGCAAGGCCACGCTCCGAGGCGCCGGTCTCATCTACCTCGTCATGGAATTGGCCGAAGAAACGCTGGCCGACCGCCTGCGCCGCGGACCGCTGACGCTGCAAGAAACCGTCACTCTCACACGCCAGATCGCCTCCGCGCTCGATCACTTGCACAACCGCACGCCCCGCATCGTGCACCGCGACCTCAAGCCCGCCAACATCCTCTGGGTGGAGGGCGTCTGGAAGCTCTCCGACTTCGGCACCGTCCGCTCGATCGGCGATAGCAGCGCCAGTCATACCCGCCGCGCGATTGGCAGCCTGCCTTACATGCCTCCGGAGAGCTTTGACGGCGAGGTGTCGCCCGCCTGGGATGTCTGGTCGCTCGGCGTCGCCATCCAGGTCGCCCTCACCGGACGATTCCCTTTCGAAGCGCCGTCGGAAAACGAGCTGATCCTCCAGATCTACCGCAACGAGCCGCGGATTTCCCCCACCCTGCCGTCGCCCTTTCTCGACGTCGTCCGCGGGTGCGTCACCAAAGACCGCCGCTCGCGCTGGACCCTGGACAAGGTATTGCGGACACTGGACCCAGTCGCCGCGGCGGCTCCCATGCGTTTACAGGCGCCGCGCAGCCGTTCCCGCCGCCCGTTGCTGGCCGGCGTGGGAGCGATCGCGATGGCGGCGGCGGCCGGCGTTGGTTCGTACTACATTCGACAGCGGACGAAACCGCAGGCGCCTGCGCCCGCACCTCCTCTTACGCGGGCAGCCGACCCCAAGGCCTGGACGCCCACGGTAACCAAGCGGAAGTCTGGACCGCCCGGTACTACCGAGAAGCAGCCCTCGACGCCGGAACTCCTCGGTCGCGCGAAAACCTCCTACGAAGCGGGCCGCTACGACGAAGCAAAGTCGCTGTACCAAGAAGTGCTGCGCCTTCAGCCTGGCCACACCGAAGCGCGTACCGGACTGGACCGCGTGAACCGCGCGCAAGCCGCCGAGTTGATCCCCGGCTGGCTCGAGCAGGCGCGCCGCGCCGCCGAGAACGGCCAGTATGCCGAAGCCGAGCAGTCCTACCAAAAGGTGCTCGGTCTTCAGCCCGGCCACAGCGAAGCCCGCAACGGACTGGATCGCGTGCGTAAGGCGCGCGGGATCGAATGATGCGAGCCTGCCTCCTGCTTCTGCTAGCCGCCACGGCGTTGGCCCAAACACAGGCCCCCGCGCCGTGCCTCCAGCGTCCGGAGGCGGAACGCCCGTACAGTCTCGAGCGGTTGAAGGAGATGATCCCCAATCTGGCGTCGGTACGGTTGGTGTATCTGATCGAGACCTGCGGCGTGAGTTTTCCCTGGTCGGCCGAGGCGGACCGCGAGCTGCGTGGCGCGGGCGCCGAAGACGGCGTCATCGAAGTCGTACGGAGGAAGGCCCCCGCGCCGGCCCCGCCGCCGCCTAAGCCGAACCTGCCCAAAGAACCATCCGCGGGCGCCATCCGCGTGAACCCCAAGGACGGGCAGAAGTACGTGTGGATCCCACCAGGGACGTTTCGTATGGGCTGCTCCCAAGGAGATCGCGAGTGCTACGACGACGAGAAGCCCGCCCACGATGTGACGATCTCCCGTGGGTTCTGGCTGGGGCAGACCGAGGTGACCGTCGAGGCCTACGGGCGCTTTGCACAGGCAAACGGGCGCTCGGCGCCTACCGGATCGAATGCCCGCATGCCGGTCGTCGACGTAAGCTGGGACGATGCACGCGGGTATTGTGCCTGGATTGGAGGACGCCTGCCGAGCGAGGCCGAGTGGGAGTATGCGGCGCGGGCTGGATCGAAAGCGGCGCGCTATGGGTTGGCGGACGAGATTGCCTGGTTCAACGCTAACAGCGGCAAGGGCCCGCGAGAGGTGGCGGCAAAACGCGCCAACGCCTTCCTCCTATACGATATGCTCGGCAATGTGTGGGAGTGGGTGAACGATTGGTACGGCAATTACACAGCAAGCATCGCGCGTGACCCGAAGGGTCCGCCGCAGGGGACGCATCGCGCGCTGCGGGGCGGCTCCTGGAACCTCTATCCGTGGAACGCCCGCGCCTCGTACCGTGTCAGGTTCGAGCCAGCCTACTGGCTCAACTACATCGGGTTCCGGTGTGGGTGGGAATAAGTTCGCCTTGATGCGGCGCGTATGAAACGCACCATGTCCGATTACAGTATCATGGCTCGATAATGCGAATTGCGATTCTCTTGCTGGGAGCGGCTGCGGCCTTCGCGCAACGGAATATGACGTACGAGGGCAGCACGGCGCTCGAGTTCGCCAACGACAAGATCGAGTTGGTGATGCTGCCGCAGGGCGGCGCGTTCGTCAGCATGGCGCTGAAGGAAGATGCCCGGCGTGTGAATCCGATGTGGGATCCGGTGCGGATGGCGCGCGAACGAGGTCTGTCACAGCAGTTCGGGCCGAGCAAAGGGCACTTTGTCTGCGTGGATGGCTTCGGGCCGACGACCAGGGAGGAGCAGGCGGCCGGGCTGGCCTTTCATGGAGAGGCAAACAAGCTGCCGTGGGAGGTGTTGCAGTCCGGCGCGGCCGAGGCCACGTTCCGCGTGAAGCTCCCGATGGTGCAGGAGATCTTTACCCGTAAGATCAGCATCGCACCCGGCGAGCAGATCGTGATGGTGGAATCGGAGCTCGAGAGTCTGCTCGGCTTTGACCGTGTGATTCTTTGGGCTGAGCATGCCACCATCGGCGCGCCTTTTCTGAAACTGGGCAAAGTGGCGGTGGACGCTTCTTCCACGCAATGCCGCACCAAGCCGCATACGGAAAAAGGACCGCGCACCTTCCCGAGCGGAAGGGATTTCCAATGGCCCGTCGTCGGCAAGGAAAGTGTGCGCGTGACGCCGGCCTCCGACGGCGTCATGAACCACATCGGCTGCCTGATGGATCCTAAGCGCGAGCACGAGTTCATCACCGCATTCAACACCGAGGAGAAGCTGATTCTCGGCTACCTGTTCCGGCGGGCGGATTATCCATGGGTGCAGCACTGGATGAATTACCCGGCGAATGGGATGTACGCCTGGGGACTCGAGTTCGGCATGCAACCCTACGATATGACGAAGCAGGAAATTCTGGCGCTGACGCCGATGTTCGGAGCGCCTACGTTTCGCTGGCTGCCGGCGAAATCGAAAGTCGAGACGCGCTTCCTGATGTTCCTGGCGAAAGCGCCGGAAGGATTCCGGCGTGTGGAGGATGTGCGGATCGAGAGCGGACGGCTTGTGGTGGAGGATCAGAGCGCCGGGAAGAAAATTACGTTGAGGGCGTCGCGGGGCTTGTGAGGCTGTACGCATCGCATGCTGTGCCGAACAGGATGCGGCGCTGCTCGCGATCGCTGAGCGGGCCAATCCATTGGCGCACAATCTCCGCCCATTGCGAATATTCACCCGCCAGCCGAAGCACCGGCCAATCGCTGCCGAACATCAGACGCCCGGGGCCGAAGCAGTCGAGTGCGATCTCGAAGTACGGCCGCAAATCGGTCACCGTCCATTTGCCCCAGTCCGCTTCCGTCGCCATCCCCGAGAGCTTGCAATAGACGTTGGGACGATGCGCGATCTCACTGAAGTGCGTTCGCCAAGGCTCCATCACGCGCTCCTTGATCCGCGGCTTGGCGATGTGATCGAGCACGAACACCTGCTCAGGATGAGCGTCCACCAGCTCGACCGCCGCCGGAAGCTGCCGTTCACGGATCAGGATGTCGTAGACGAGGCCGAACGGGCGGAGGCGTGCGATGCCGCGCTGAAAATCCGGCCGCAGCATGTACTGGTCATCCGGCTCGTCCTCGAGCACGTGGCGCACACTCTTCAGTTTCCCGCGCGCTGACAACCGACCCAGGCGCTCTTCGAGATCAGCAGCGGTGAGCGGCGCCCAGCCCACAACCCCGAGCAGAAAATCGTTTTCCGCGGCCAGATCGAGCAGCCATTCCGTCTCGCCGATGGTTTGCCGGGCCTGTACCGCAACCGAACCGGTGACGCCTGCGTGCTCCATCTCCCGGCGAAGGTCCGCCGGGACATAGTCTCGTTTCAACACGCTCATCTGCCCGCCGATCCAGCCGTATTCTTCCGGCGAGTAGATCCACAAATGGTGATGCGCATCGATGGCCGGGATCATGTGCCCTTTCCCTGAAAGAGAAAGAACAAATCGATGATGAGAATAATGACGATCAGTAATTCGAGGATGAAGGCGCGCCCCTGGTGGAAGCCCTCGATGAGGAAACGGTAGAGTTCGCCGGCGGTGCGCAGCTTCTCATCGACCAGTGTGCGGTAGTCAGGCACGCCGATGCGCTGGGCGGCGAGCTCGTAGGCGCGCGCGTAGAACATGTCACTCAGAAACTTGATGGCGTTGTCGGTTCTTTCGGTGAGCTCCATGACTTCCAGCCGCAGTGCGTTGAGCCGCTGCGCTTCACGGGCCATGCGCCAGCGGCGCAGGAACCCGGGCTTGCGGTCGACCAGCGGATACACATCCGCCAGCAGCCGGGTGAGAACTTCATCGTAATGGCGGAACTCGAGCAACTGGGTATTGGCGAAATCCAGCAGTTGAAGCGTAGGGGCGCCGCCTTCGGGCTGCGTGTCATAGACAAGCGCGGCCGTCCAGCCGGCGACCAGCAGATCCGTGGGCGCGTAGCTCATCGAGGAGGCGAGCACCTCCTGGCATTCGGAGGCGCTCAACAGGCCGGATTCGCCGCGCACGATTTGGGCGATCTCCGCGCCGCGGCGCTCCAGCAGCCTGGGTGCGCTCAATGGCTGGCCGTCGTCGCCCACCGCCTGGCGCAATTCGATCACTGTGTAGTCCTCGCTGAGCAGGCGGGAATAGGGCTTGCGCAGAGCGGGCATGATCTCCCCGAGGCGCGTGTGGACGGCTTCTTCGGCCACGCTTTCCAGATCGGCGGCGGCGATCCACTTGCTCGCCAGGCCGATCAGCTCTTCCCAGCCGGCGTCCTGAAAGGGCAATTCCATCTCCAGGCCGATGACGCCGTAGTCGTAATAGCGGATGCGGGCCGGAAAATGCTCGCCGCTGGCCAGCCGCAGAGCGGGCAGACGCTCTTCCAGCGGCGGCCGCTCGAAGCGCACGTAGGCGGGCGCCTGGCGCCGGAAGCTTGGCTCACGGTCCGGTTTTTCCAGTTGCAAAAGCTGGCGCAGTTCCTCGAGAGCGATTTCTTCAGCCACGTCGAAGAAGTACTGGAGGCGGAATGTGCCGGTCAGCGACGCCATTCGAGGATTGCGCTTTCGTCGAAGACCGCGTGGCGAATGACGCTGCGGCGGTCCGAGGTGTAGACAACGTGAATCCGGTCATCGGAGGTTTGAATCGCGAAAGGATAAGCGAAATCGCCTGCGCCTTCGGCAATGTTGCGCCTGTAAGGATACGTCTTGTCGTTGTCGGCGGAGATGGCCACGCTCAGGGGGGTGCGGCGGGTCATGCTGTCGTTGTAGACGAGCAGCAGATGGCCGTTGCGGAGTTTGAGAAAATCGACAGCGGCATTGGGATTCGGGAAGGCCGACTCCTGGCCCTCGCTCCAGGTCCTGCCTCCGTCGTGCGATTCGGCGCGAACCAGCCATCCGTCTTTGGTTGGTCCGTACCCGCCCCCTCGGCGGCAATAGGCGATCAGGCGGCCCGGAGAAATCTCGACGCCGGCAGGCTGGATGTTGCCGATGCGCGAGCGGATGCGGTTCGATTCCATCCATTTGCGCGAGCGGGAATCGTAGCGGAGGAACAGCGAAGCACTGTCCGGCCCCACCATTTCGCGGTCCTGGCCGGTTTCATGATAGACGGGTAGAAGATACTCGCCGGAGGACAGTACAACCGGCCGGCCGCGCACCATCATCCCTTGTTCCAGCGCCAGCAGCGACGAATCGGACCAGGTTTCCGCGTTGTCGTGCGAGATCTTGACGGCGATCCGCGAGCTCGACCACGTATCGCCGAAGCGGATGACATAGAAGAGCCAGACAACGCCATCGGGCGCCTGCCAGATCACGCCGTTGCCGAGGCTGCGAAACGGATCCCGGGCAAGCACGCGCGGCTCGCTCCACCAGGACTCGCCGTGCTTGCGCCGCGCGCCAAAGATGGCGGTGTCGTTGGCGTACTCGCCTTTGCCGCCGTAGAAGACGAGGTACAGATCGCCGTTCTGAAGCCCGGTGATCGACGCCGGATGCTTGTAAGGGCCGGTGGGCGTCTCCGGTCCGAAGACGCGCTCGGTGCGGATCTCAGACGCTGCGGCGGCGAGGGCGGCCAGAACAAGAAGAGCGTGCATTGCCTGCACGGATCATTGTACTGCGCATGTGCTCCGGGAGCGTATTCTGAAGCATGGCATGGTTTTGTGAAAGTGAGAGAATGACTACTGTCAAGAGATGACTACAGGAGTTCCAATAGTTTTTCCCGTGGGGGCGCGGGCCCTGTCTGGAAGTCCAAGCCTGGCTTGGCCGCTGTTTCGCAACACCCCGCGTGCGGCCCCACCCCCGGATAAATTGGTATCCAGCAAATTCCTCGTTTCGCTGTCGCCTGCGGGTCAATGGCTCTTCATCGAATGCTGATCTGTACTGTGTTCGAGGGTTGGCCATCCACGAAGAGCCTTACGTCTACCGCGCCGCGCCCGAGCAGGCTGCGCGGCAGGCGCACGTTCACCTGGTCCAGTCCGACAAAGCTTCCCTGCGCTCCGGCAAACAGGACCGGTGCATCCACACCGCCGATCTGCGCCCCGACCGCCGACAGCGAGCTGCGATAACGAATTCCGGTAGCAAACAGAATCAAGAAGACCTGATCGCTCTCCGGGCCGAGATCAATCGGGACGGCCACGAACCTGTTCTGGGCGGCGTCGAATTGGGCCACCGGCTCGGAACTCTGCGAGCCGTCAGCCCGCACGCGCAATACAGCAGCCGCCGGGACGCCTTGACCATTGGCGTTGGCCGCGAACAATCCCGGCGCGACCACGGCGACCTGCGCGGTTCCGGTTGACACGGTTCCATCACCGCCGGTGACCGCAATGGTGGCCGTGCCGGCGGCCGTCCCTAACGGCATTTGATAGTTGACTTGCCCGGGCGAGACCGCAAACAGCGGGGCCAGGCGCTCGATTCCAGCGCTGTCACGAACCTTCACTGCAGTTCCTCCCAAAGAGGTGGGCAACGGGACAGTAGACGCCGCCAGCGTGCTGGTCGCCAGATTGGTCCCGAACGCTGAAACGATCGATTCCTGGGCGAGCGGGCTACCATGAAAGCTAGCGGCCGAGACGCTCGAGACCGTGCGCGCGCCAGACGCCTCGGCGCGAATCGTCAAGACAGTCGGAGCGCCTGCGGAGATCCGGCTAATGGCCAGCTCCCGCTCGCTCAATTGCACCGAGCTGCTTGGCAGCGGGGCGCCATCGCGCAGAACGGTGACGCGACGAATTGCCGAGAAATCGCCTCGCAGCACAAGCTGCGGCTCCAGGGGTTCGTCGGAGTCGGCCAGGGCGGGATCGAACACGCGTTCGACCAGGCGCCGCAGGTTAATCGTGAGCGGGGCCTCCGGCCCGACGCGCAACCCGGCGAGCGGTAGATCGAAGGTGGCCGCCGCCGCCCGAGCCAGCTCGACATCCAGGCTGTTAGTCGTCCGGTTGCGCTTCGCCCGAACGGCCCCCGGAACATCCTGCCAGGGCGTAGTAATCCTGATTTCGGTCCAGTACGCCTTCCGATGTGTGTCGGTGTAGGTCTTGTAGACGACCGTGTCGGGACTGATCTGTCGCGTACGTCGGCTCAAGAATTCTATCGTCCCGATCAGGGCGCCGGGGTTTCGGGGATCTTCTGTTCCCAGGGCGTCCGAGGACTTGCGCGCTCCCTGGATCCATCTGGCATCCCCGGTGTGGCCGACGGGCGTGAACATGAACGCCCAATCGTATGCATCTGGATGCCGGGTCCGCAATTCCGAGAGCGTCGGCGTGTGGCCAAAGCACAGGTTGGTATTCCCATGACAGCCGTTCCAGGTGGTGTCGGAAGTGATATGGAAGCCATGAAGGAAACGGCCTGTGCCCGGAATGTTGAACGCCACGTTGTCCTGGGTGCCATGGCCATGGAACACCGGCAGGTTGTAAGCATTCTCGATGAGAAACCGCGCGCTGGTGATGGTGTACATGGTGTCCACCCGCAGGCTGTCGCCGGGACGACCTCCTACCATGCCCTCTTTGCACACTGGATTGTCTGGCCGGAGGAAGAGTTCGTACATATCGGTGGCTGGCGCAAAGGCAGCGATGCCGGCGAAGCGGTCCGGGTTCTTGAGGCCAATGATGTAGGCCCCGCGGCCTCCCATAGAAGATCCCGCCAGATAGATGCGGTTGGTGTTGATCGGGAAGTTGGCTACCGCCCAGTCGATGACGTCGAAAATGTCCTGCTCTCCTGGTCCCACATTGGGATCGGAGCTATTGACGTAGGCGGCTGACGTTCGCCACTCGCAACCTTGACTGGCCAGCCCCCAGCGGCGGCCGTCGGGTGCAATGCCGATCCAGCCGCGGGCGTCCAGTTCACGCGTCAGCGCGCCGTCAAAGTGGCTCAGCAGGACTTGACCGGTTCCGCCGCCCCCGTGCAGATAGACGAGCAGAGGGACCGGAGGGCCATTTCGATTAAAGCCCGCTGGCGCCCACAGAACGCCAGTCAACGACTCTCCGTCCACCGACGAACGGTAGGTGATCGGCTGCGACCGTCCCGACTGCCCCTGGAGGCTGCCGGCCCCGAGGAGAAATGACAGCACCGCCGCCGCACCGCCTCGTGAGAAACCCAGCTTCACAGCGCTCCCCTTAAAAAGAAATCGAACTCTGCCTCGTGCGCTTCGCGCTCCGACCCGCCGTCGGATCTTTCTGCCAGCGAGCACGAGCCAGAACTATGTATACGTATTGTTTTAACCCTACGGATCTCGAAAAGTCGCGGCAGATTCGTCCGCCGAAGGGCTTCAGTCTAGCCCTAATTCTTGACGGATAGCCGCCTCCAGCTCCACCGGCTTGAAGCCCCCGGGTCCGGGCTTGCTCTTGTAGGCGATGCGGCCGTTCTTGTCAACCAGATACAGCCGGTCGGGCCAGGCCGTGTAGGCCAGCTCCACCTTGTTGTCCATGCCATCCAACAGAGTGGGGAACTTGATGTCCAGCTTGCGAGCGCAGCTTGTGGCGTGTTCCTCTTTCTGCTCCATCGTCTTGGCGTTCTCCAGGAGTATGCCTTCCTTGACATTTCTTGGCACCTGCCAGCCATCGGTCGCGTGGGCTTCGCGGATGTAGACTAGCAAGAACTCGACCCGGTCCTTGTACTTTTCAAACATCGCGTTCTTGAGGCGAAGCCGATTGGGGGAGCAGTATGGAATGTTAGACTGCGAGGGGGCTGAAGTTAAACAAGATGAATGAACCTACTCCCAGTCCACGGGTGCCTTTTCCTCTCAAGACCGCCTTCGGCCGGATGAACCTTGCGGCCACGACGGCCAACCCGGAAGATGCTCTGAGCCGTGTACACATTCAACCCCGCGCGCTTCAGGATTTCCGGTCACTAACGCAGTGCCTGGAATGGGAACTCTCTGAACTGCACTGGAATCGCGCCGGGATACTGACGTTTATCGAGAGCGACGTGCCGTTCGTTATCAACAATACCGGCCGGCTCTCAGAGCACGCGGCCGCGGTTCTGTTCGCAAACTGCGCGGAGTTCGACGACGGCGGTCCCATAATCGTGCTGGAACTGGGCGCAGGCACGGGACTTTTTGCCAAGTACTTTTTGGATGTTTTCCGCTCCATCTGCCAGCAGGAGCACCGTGATTTCTACGACCGGCTGCTGTACCTTGCGTCCGACCGGTCCACGCGCACCGTCGAGCAGTGGCACGAACGCGGGCAGTTCGACGATCACATCGCCGCCGGATGCCTCCACGTGGAACTGGGTGTCTGTGACGCACTGGACCCCGGCACGTTCCGTCCGCTGTCGGGGCCGTCCCGCGAACTTTCGAACCTGCGCGCCGTATTCTGCAATTACATTCTGGATGTTCTGCCCGCTACCGTATTGCGCAACGGAAATCAAGGCCCCGAGGAATTGCAGATCCGGACGCACTTGACCAACGACCGGGAACTGCTTAACCAATACACGAAGCTGACGGTTGACCAGATCCGCGAATTGGCGTGGGCCGACGCTGCGGCGGAGAAAGCACAACTGATTCCGCTCATGAGCCTGCTTGAATTCGAGACGGCGTTTGTGCCGATCACCGAGTTGCCGCCCCATTCAACCGAGGCGCTGGCATATGGAAAGGATCTCGACCGCGTTGTTCTCAACCACGGCGCGATCCAATGTCTGAGCGCATGTTCGGAGTTGCTAGGTGCAGCGGGGTTCGTGTTGTGGAACGATTACGGGTCCGTTCAAAGGGATCAGATTGCAGGACACGCCGCCACCCAGCGTTTCGGGCCCACGAGCGCGCTCGGTCTGAACTTTCCTTACCTTGAGTATTACTTCACATCCAAGGGCCGGTGCGTGGCGAAACCGGAGGAAGACCAGGGGCGGTCAATTCACGCGCGGCTGCTTCTGGCGGACCCCATGCCCAATTCGATTTCGGCATTTCAGAACCGTTTCGGCCCCGCAGGCAGCGATTTCTTCGACGCGCCGCTGGAAGACGCCCGGAAACACGCGGCGGCGGGTCGCAAGAACGATGCATTGGAAAGCTATCGCATAGCGCTCTCGCGCAGCCTGCGCGATTGGCAAGTGGCCGGCGAGATCGCGGAGTTTGTGGGCCTACAGCTTCAGGACTACAGGGCGGGCCGGGACCTTGCGATGGCGGCGGTGGAGCTGAATCCGTGGTACAGCCCGTGGTTGTGGAACATTCTGGGGGACGTTCTTTTCCTGGACGGCCGGATCAATGATGCGCACGAAGCGTATCTACAGGCATATCGAATTCACCCGGGAGACCCGCGCACGAATCTCAATCTGGCATACACCTATTTTGAGTTCGGGCAACATGGGGCGGCGCTCGAAGCGGTGGCGGTTGCGCTGGCAGCGGACGTCCGAGGGCTTTACCGCCAACGGTTGCTTGAGAAGCAGCACCAGATTCTGGGGGCGATTTCCGGCCGGTGGCTGGGGGAACAGGAGCGGCTGGCACGCAGAGCGGAACGAATGCTCTGATTGGCGAGCGCGCGGCCCGGCTACAGAACCTTTACCCACTTGATCCAGTTCGTGTCGGCAGCCTCGAAGTCCGCCTTCAGGGCCTTCTGGGTGTCTATGATCTGCTGGAGCTTGATGTCGGCTTCCTTGATGACCTTCTTGGTTTTCGCACTGAGCGCCTTGGCCAGATCCGCTTTGGAAACAGTCGCGTTGCCCGCCCAGATCTGCTTAGCCGTTCCAACCGGAGACATCGCGCCGCCGAGGCCGAAGTCGGACTTGTAACCCGACTCCCATTTGGCCTTTCCGACGGTATTGAGCAGCTTTACCAGCGACCGTGGATTATTGAACGTGGCTTGATCGAACAACTGAAGGTGAACCCGTTCGAAGTTCAACCGGAAGAGGGGGATCTTGGCGGCCAATGCGTCCCGCGCATCCCACAGTGCATTCTCTTTGGAGGCACTTGCGCTATGGAGTGCGTTGAGCCAATCAGCATCCTTCTTGATTGAGCCGTCTCCCTGAATCCAGCGGAAACCTTTAAATCCGATATCAGCAGCACGGCCGAAATTGTGATTGCTCTCACCGGGTCCGGCAAAAGTTTTCGTCTCGGCGGCCTGTTGCGCGAAAGTGCGGCGCCGGCCAGTGGGAGTGAGCCACAAGGCGATCTTGTATTCTGCGAACATGGTATCCACTAAGGCAGCCAAGTTCGTTTTAAAGGTGGCCTCAAATTCGGCATCACCACGAATCGCGGCGGCGCTCGCCGTTGCGTCTGCGCTAGCCGCTTCCAGGTACACGGTCTTGGTATTTGGGATGATCCGTAGTTCCTTGTGGGTAGCGGGCAACGCCGCGGCCAAAGTGGCGAGTGTGGTGCCTCCCACATCCACTACGCCCTCCTTCTCCTTGGCCTTTTGGCCGGCCTGAATCACCTTGGCGTTGTCCTTCTGGAAGGAGATGATTGCGCTCTTCGTTTGGCCGCCGTAAGAACCGTCATAGCTGCCGGCCAGATAGGGAGAGCCCTTAGCGTTCTTGACGATCCGCAGCATGGCCTGGACTAGCGCGACATCGTGCGTCTTATTAGTTGCGCCGTCTCCTACATTCGCAGTGATGCTTGGCACCGGAATCCTCCTTCTTCCCAATCATTGTCATTTTGAAGCAAGATTCACTTCCACAATCCGGCGTCTAACGTTGCCGGGGCAATTGTCCGTCCTATTGAGGGCCGCTTCGGCCAATGACTTCTGCGTGGTAATGGCGGCCAGGACGATTCTCGCGCCAGAGATGCCGAGGTCGCGCGCGGGCAACGCCGAGTAATCCGACAAGCACGGTTCAGCGCTTGCCTTGCGAGCCGCTTCCGGGTTGTCGAAGTTGCCCGCGACGATTGCATAGAGAGAGCCAAGAGGCCGCTCCGACAGTTTCTTCTGTGCGGCGTCCCAGCCATAACGCTTGGCGCCGACAGCATCGGGGTCCCTGCCGCCCGGCTGGAATCCGCTGAGGTAAACGATCTGCTGGCTCTGTCCATCGGCGGCATTCACGAGGATCACGGCGGACCACGCCGGACCAGCGCCCTCTTCGCCCGTCCATATTCTCTTGAGCTTGTTGTTATCAGAAATGAATAAATAGTGCCGCCTCTTTAGGTGCTCGAATCCGCCGGACTGATCTACGAGCAGCGCCGTTTGATCCGAAGACAGCTTCACGCGTCGTACAGCCGTTGACACCTTACCCTCTCCGTCGCCGGCGGTCCAGGCCGCGAGTTGATCGTCCTCTTGTAGGGGATCACCGGCACCCATGATCTTTTCGGCAATGCCTTTATTAAGCTGCGCGCCGGAAGCGGCAAAATCCAAGGGCGAAGAGTCGATTACTTTGCCATTCCCGATGAGTTGCACGACGGCCGCGCATTTGCCGTCCGCACACTTCCCAGGTGCAAGGCCAAATGAGAGTCCCGTGGAAGCGGGGAAGGTAGAAACGACTTCAGGCGCGGATTCGACAGCGGACGCGGCGGGCTTTTGCTCTGTCGTACAGCCCAAGATGAAAAGGGCCACTACGGGGAGCGAAAATCGCGCAAAGCAGACCATTTCCTGTGATGAGTATAGCCAAGGGGCCCAGGGCCTGTCGAATGTCAAGAGCACCTTGCACCTTGCCGCCGCATTGCGGGCGGCTGGGATCACGCGCGCGAGTCGCCGGACACCCCCGAGCGCCATTGTTCGCAACAGCCGGGGCGAGGCGCCTGGCTTGATTCCGGGCGGAGACGTCGGTGATCGAGCGCAGCCGCGAAACCGACGCCCGGCTGCTGGAACTGGCCATGGCCCAACCCGGCGGGCATCACTTCGGTCCGCGCGGGGCGGCCGCTACTTCTGGCTGCGGGCGGCGGCTTGCGCCAGCTCATCGCAGCGGTTATTGTCTCGGTGTGAAGCGTGACCTTTGGTCCACGCCCATCGGGTCTTGTGCTTGCCGGCGAGCGTATCGAGGCGCTCCCAGAGATCGCGGTTGATCACGGGCTTCTTTCCGACGGTGAGCCAGCCGTTGCGCTTCCATCGCGGGATCCATTCAGTGATGCCTCGCTTCAGGTACTCCGAGTCAGTGACGATCTGGATTTCACAAGGCTCGCGCAGGGCCTCCAAAGCCTTGATGGCTGCGGTCAGCTCCATGCGGTTGTTGGTGGTGTGCTGCTCGGCTCCGGAGAGTTCCTTGCGGTGCTCGTTGTAGCGGAGAATGCAGGCCCAGCCGCCGGGGCCGGGGTTGCCGATGCAGGATCCGTCCGTGATGATCTGCACCTTCTTCATACCGGCGCTCAGGCCGCTGCCGTGGCCGGTTCGAGGAAGAACTCGTCCACCAGATCGAGAATCCGCGCGGCTTCCGTGGACTGGTAGATGGCGGCCCGCAGCTTCGACCCATTTCGGACCCCGTGGGTGAAATAGGTGGCGAACTGTTTCATTTTCCCGACCGTGTCCGGAGCCTGATGGTCGCACAGCATCCCATAGTAAGTGCGCATGATCTGGTGCCGGTCGTGTTCCTCAGGCTGCCAGCACGAGCCGGTGGCGGCGTATTCCTGAATCTGGCGAAAGATCCAGGGATTGGAAGAAGCGGTGCGGCCGATCATGACGGCGTCGCAGCCGGTTTGCTCGATCATGCGGCAGGCGTCTTCCGGCGTCAGAATGTCGCCATTGCCAATCACCGGCAGTCGAATCGCCGCCTTCAGTTCCCCGATGCGCGCCCAATCGGCGCGGCCCGCATAGCCCTGCTCGCGAGTGCGCGGATGGAGAGCCACCGCCTGCAAACCGCAATCCTCGGCGATCCGGCCCATCTCGAGGTGTACCAGCTCGCGATCATTCCAGCCTGCGCGGAACTTCATCGTCAGCGGGATGTGGATGGCCGCGCGAACTTCCCTCAGCAGCTTTTCCACCAGCGGCAGGTCGCGCAACAGACCTGAACCGCCGTTGCACTTGACGACCTTGTTCACCGGGCAGCCGAAGTTGATATCGACTGCGTCGAACCCCAGGTCTTCGCAAATCCGCGCTGCTTCGGCCATGATGGGCGGATCGGAGCCGAACAACTGCGCGGAGATCGGGTGCTCATCCGGCTCAAAGAAAAGATAGCGCTTGGCCTTGGTTGACTTCTTCGTGCGTTGGGAATGAACAATGCCATGCGAGCTGGTGAACTCGGTCATCAGTAGACCGCAGCCGCCCTGGGCGCGGATGAGGCGGCGGAAGACGGTATCGGTGACTCCGGCCATCGGCGCGAGAACCGTGGCCGGGGTAATCGAAACAGGGCCGATCGAAAATGTTGCGGGCACGCCGGGCATCTGCTTCCAGTTTCTCAGCCCAGCGCCTGTTCGAGCAACATCAGCAGCAGCTCGAGCGCTTCCCGCGACGGGACGCTGCCCTGGGCGATCTGTGGATTGCCGCCTCCGCGACCGCCGGTTTCCGCCAGCGCTTTCTTTAGAGTGTCTCCGGCATGGAAGCCGCAATCCTTGGAAATGGCGAGCAGGACGGAAGCAGGATCCTCGGAGACGGCGAGAAACACCGCTTGGGGTCTGGCGGTGAAATTCCGGGCCAGCGTCCGTGTCTCATCGTCGATGGCTCCCCGCTCGGTGTGTTTGCGCACGCCCCGCAGGCCGGGTGGTGTTTCGTCATAGAGCTGCCGGCCGCGGAAAGCGGCCAGCTCGGTGGCGAGCTTGCGGCGTGCCTTGTCCAGCTCCTGCGCACGGACGATGGCGGCGGTGACGAGCGCGGGCGTTTGATCGAAAGGGGCCGAGAGCGTCTTCGAGATCTCGGAGAGCGTCCCGTAGTCCTGACGCGCGCGCGCCAGGGCGCGCCCGCCGCAGACGAACTCGATGCGCACGTTTCCGCGGATGCGGTCAAGCCCGCGGATGAGCATCAGACCGATCGCCGCAGTGCCGCGCACGTGCGTGCCCCCGCAGGCGCTGCGATCGAGGCCGGCAATGGAGACGATCCTGAGGATGCCTTGCCGCTGGGATGGCTTGCGCAGCTCGCTGGCATCCGAGGAGTGTTCGTAGCTGACAACGACGGGGCGGTTTTCCCAGATCACCTCGTTGGCGCGCCGCTCGGCCTGGATGACTTGCTCTTGCGAAAGCGACGCTGCTCCGGCATCGATGGTCGCCGTGTCCTGCCCGAGATGGAAGCTCAGTGTCGGGATGCGGTACAGCTCTTCGAGAACCGCGGACAGCAGATGCTGGCCGGTGTGTTGCTGCATATGATCGAAGCGCCGCGTCCAGTCGAGGATGCCCTCGACCGACCTGACGGCCAGCGGCGCAGCCAGCATGTGTGCGATGCGATCCTCTTCCTCGATGACATCGACCACGGGAATGCCGTCCAGCGTGCCGGTGTCGAATGGCTGGCCCCCCGACGATGGGTAGAACGCTGTGCGGTCCAGATAGACGCGGCGGCCTTGCCCGGCGAATTCGACTACCTCGGCATGGAACGAAGTAAGAAACGGGTCGTCGTAGTAGAGCCGCTCAGTCACAACAAGGTAGCTTAGCCCCTCGGGCTGAGCAAAGGAAAGCCCGGGGAGTAGGGGGGAGCGCTCCTCGTGAGGGAGCGGGAGGGATCTCAGGCAGGATCAGCAGGCGGGATCAACCAGGGGGAACCTGGCGGGGCCGGGCTTTCTCTTCGCATTCTCACGATACGCCCGCAGACTGCTCCGGCCGGCTTTACGAATTGGTAACCTGTTCTATTCATTTGAGATAAAATCTCGTTTTGCCCGTCACCATGAAGGTAACCGCTGTCAAACTGCACCCTGTCGCCGCCGCCGACCCTCCCTTGCGCAGCTCCTACGGCCTGCATGCGCCTTACGCCATTCGAACCATTGTCGAAATCGAGACGGATGAAGGAATCGCCGGCATCAGCGAGACCTACGGCGGTGAGCAGCCGCTGGCTCTGCTGGAAGCCGCTCGCGCTCTGCTCATCGGCAGGGACGTGTTTCAGCTCACCGGTCTATGGAAGTCCTTCGAGGAGAAAGCCGAAGCTGATGCTCGTGAGGCCGCCGGAGATCGTTCCCAGACCTGGCTTTTGCCCGGCGAAAACCCGCTTGACCGCCACACGCGCACCTTCGCGGCCATCGAAATCGCCTGCCTGGACGCCATCGGCAAGGCGCTTGGCAAACCCGCCTGCGATCTGCTGGGTGGACGGGCCCGCGAGCAGGCCGCCTTCTCCGCTTACCTGTTCTACAAGCACGCCGGCGGGGGCGGGCTCGGCGACGATGCCCGCGAAGATGAATATGGCGAGGGCTTGACGCCTGAAGCCATGGTCCGACAGGCCCGGCAGATGATCGCGACGTACGGCTTTCGCGAGATCAAGCTCAAAGGCGGCGTGCTCGATCCGGATCTCGAGATCGAAACCATCCGCGCGTTGCAAGGCGAGTTCGGCCGGGCTGTCCCGCTGCGCATCGACCCCAACTGCGCCTGGAGCGTGGACACTTCCATAAGAGTCGGCGAGGCCTTGCGCGAAGAGCTGTCTGGCGGCGGCTACCTGGAAGATCCGACCGCCACGCTTGAAGGAATGAGCCAGGTGCGGCGTCGCTTACTCGAGAAAGGCATCGACACCCCGCTGGCCAGCAATGTCGCCGTCACCACGTTCGGACACGTCCCGCAGGCCTGGAAGCTGGACGCGGTGCAAATCGTGCTTTCCGATCCGCACTATTGGGGAGGACTGCGGGCGCAGCGGCAGCTCGATCACTTGTGCAGCGTGCTGGGGATGGGTGTGTCGATGCATTCGAACAATCACCTCGGCGTCAGCCTGATGGCGATGGCGCACGCGGCCGCCGCCTGCCCGCACCTGACTTATGCCTGCGATACGCATTACCCGTGGCAGACGGCGCAAGACGAAGTGGTTGCGGGCGGGCGAATTCCCTTCCACAACGGCTGTGTGCGCATTCCGGAGAAGCCCGGCCTCGGCGTCGAACTGGATTACGACCAATTGGCGCGGCTGAAGGAGCGCTACCGCAAGCTGCCGTATCGAAAAAGGGATGACGAAGCCGAGATGCGCAAGCACGTCGATCCAGATTGGAAGCGCATGCTGCCGCGCTGGTGATCAACGGCTGGTAATCAGCGGCTGGTAATCAACGATGGACAAGCCGTGCCGCCGCCGGCACTTTCGCGCCCGCGTTCTGCGTCACAGCTTGCAGAATGGCCAGCAGATCGTGGGTGGCCCGCTCGGCGGCGGCGTGCGCCCGGATCAGATCCTCCGGCACACGCCTGGTCCCGTGCCCGGCTGGCTGCGACACGATTCGGGGAGTTATGGCAGGCAGTTGATTCTGCGGCACTGCCAGCGGGCGGACGGAGCTTTCATGCTCGGCCAGCCGCAACCGCCGGTCCGTCAGGTTGCGGTCGTACGTCTCCTGGCCTAGCAGATAGATCGCGAAAAACGAGAGGCCCGCCGCCAGAATCTGGTGAACCGTCACCAGCACAGGGACGCCGAGCAACGCGTAGAGCGTCGCGGCTGTCTGCACCAGAGACATCAGGCCGACCGACATGGTGAGCATGCGCAGGCGCCGGCTCCCTTTGCGGCGGACAAAGTGAATGGCGCAAGCGGCGGCCAGGAAATTTGCCAGAAAGCTGATGACTGCCATGGAACCTCTTGGGCTGATAATCGACACGTAAAGGCGATTCAGCTCTTAGCCTTATCCCCTATTCGGCGGTTATTAGTCCTGAATGACAGACCTATCCTCTAGTTCCATACCCGCCGCTGGGAGAGTACTATGCCGCCCAGGAACTTCGCACGCCAACTATATTGCCCTTTGAATGAGTGAGGTACAGGGAAATTCGCAATCCCGGAGATTCGCAAACGCTCAAGACGGCTCATTTTGAGGTAAACTTGCAGT
>JACQDF010000329.1 GCA_016201205.1 Acidobacteriota bacterium | reverse complement strand
GGCAAGCAATTGCTGCCCGCCGATCCAGCCATGCTCGAAGTCGAGGAACTGGATCTGCTCGAGACCCGTCGAGCGCATGCGTTCGCCCATCTCCATCCAACTCTTGCCCGCGTCTTCGCTGGTGAGCAGCACGCTCCACAACGTGACGGCGCTGGTGTGGATATTGCCTGTTAAGAAGACGCGGTTGCCCAGCGCCTCGACGGCAGCCAGTTCGAGGTAGGCTTCGCACGGCTCCTCGGGAGTGCAAGTGAGGCCGAAGGCGGCAATGTCGTCGTCCTTGCACGAGAATTCGAGTTTCAGCGGCTTGCCCTGGAAACTGTAAACCGGTTTCGCCGGCGCCTCGGGCTTTGGCTCTTCCGGCTTGGGCGGCTCCGCGGGCGGCTGCTGCTGGGCAAGCGCCACCAGCGCCAGCACTCCGGCGACGACAGCGAAGGGACGCACCATAGCCATTGTCCTACAGGAAATCGAAGTCGCAGCCGAGGTTGGCCTGCGTGACGTGATCGAGAAACAGCTTCCCGTAGCCGCGCGTGTAGTGCGGCGGCGGCGGCTCGAACGCGGCCAGCCGGCGGCCGAGCTCGTCTTCCGCCACGTGCAGATGCAACGAGCGGGCGGGCACGTCGAGCGTAATCTCATCGCCCGTCCGCACAGCCGCCAGCGGGCCGCCGACAGCCGATTCCGGCGCCACGTGCAGCACCACGGTCCCAAAGCTGGTGCCGCTCATGCGGGCGTCGGAAATGCGAACCACGTCCTCGACGCCGCGCTCGAGCAGCACCCGCGGCAGCGGGATGTGGCCCCATTCGGGAAAGCCCGGTGCGCCCTTCGGACCGCAGTTTTTCATCACCAGCACGCTGTTCTCATCGACAGGCAAACCCGGATCATCGATTTGGCGCTGCATTTCGGCGTAGTTCTCGAATACGTACGCCCTGCCGCGGCGCCGCAACAGATGCGGGGAAGCTGCCGTTTGCTTGATCACGGCGCCGTCCGGCGCCAGATTTCCGCGCAGAATCGCGGTGCCTCCCTCCGCGCTCAGCGCATTCTCCACCGGCCGGATGACGGCGTCGTTCCAGCATTCCGCCTGTTCGACATTTTCCCGAATGCTTCGGCCGGTGACGGTGAGACACTCGCCGTCGAGCAGCGGCAGGATGCGGCGCATCACCGCCGGCACGCCGCCGGCGGCATGGAACTCCTCCATCAGATACTCGCCCGATGGCTTCACGTTCACCAGGCAGGGTGTGCTCCTGGAAAGGCGGTCAAAATCGTCAAGCGTAAGCGGGACCTGGACACGCCGCGCAATCGCCAGCAGATGCACCACCGCGTTGGTCGATCCGCCGATCGCCATATCGACCCGCACCGCGTTCCGGAACGCCGCCAATGTCAGGATGCGCGAAGGTCGCAGATCCTCGCTCACCATCTCGACGATGCGCCGGCCGCTGTGCTCGGCGATCTCCAGACGCCGTGAATCGGGCGCCGGAATGGCCGCGCACCCGGGCAGCGTCATTCCAAGCGCCTCCGCCAGGCTCGCCATCGTCGACGCCGTGCCCATCACCGTGCAGTGGCCGGCGCTGCGCGCAATGCACCCCTCGATCTCGCACCACTCCTCTTCGGTCAGCTTGCCTTGCCGGAACAGATCGAACAGCTTGCGCCCGTCCGTGCCGGCGCCGATCTTGCGGTCGCGCCACTGCCCGCTCAGCATCGGCCCGCCCGTGACCATGATGGCCGGGATGTCCGCGCTGGCCGCGCCCATCAACTGCGCGGGCGTGGTTTTGTCACAGCCGCACAACAGCACGACGCCGTCCATCGGATAGCCGCGAACCGACTCCTCGACGTCCATCGCCATCAGGTTGCGCAACAGCATGCTGGTGGGGCGAAGGAACATCTCGCCGAGAGAAATCGTGGGGAATTCGAGCGGCACGCCGCCGGCCGCCCAAACGCCGCGCTTGACGGCTTCGGCCACCTGGCGCAAATGCGCGTTGCAGTTGTTCAATTCGCTCCACGAGTTGCAGACGCCGATCAGCGGCTTGCCGTCGAAAATGTGACGCCCGAATCCCTCCGAGCGCAACCACGCCTTCCTCGAAAATCCGTAATAGCCCGGAGTGTCAAACCACTCCGCGCTCCGCAGCTTCTTTGCATTTTTCATGGCCGCTCTTCTATGTTGAAGGTAGCACTGCATCCGGATGTCTTTTTCTCCGCGCCTGATCCTTGCACTGTCCGCCGCCCTGCTGGTTGCGCAGGAGGCGGAGAAGCCGAAGGCCGCCGTGGAAGCGCCGAAACCGGCGCCCGCGGACGGCCGCCACGACCTGAACCTGCTGGGCCGCACCAACACGCAGACCGGCGAGAGCCGCCGCAACGAGAACATCCAGTTCAATCTCATCGACAACAACGCCCTCAAGGAGCTCAACGTGCGGCTGGGCACCACCGCCACCATCGTGGGCGAATTCCAGCCGCAGCGGCAGTACTACGGCGTCGAGTTCGGCAACGCGCCTCCGCCCTTGCTTCACATCCCGGCGTTGAAGTTCGTCTCCGGGCTGCATGGCGGCCTTTTCGCGACTCACAACAACAGTGTGTTCAACGCGCGCACTTTTTTCCAGGTGGGCGATCTGAAACCGGCTCGCGAGAACAACTACGGGTTCAATCTCGTCGCGCCTTTGTGGACCAACGCCTTCCTCACGCTGGACGGCTCCGGGCAGAGAATCCGCGGCAACGTGAACGGCAACGTGCTGGTTCCGCGCGCCGATGAACGCACTCCACTGGCTGCGGACCCGGAAGCGCGCGCCTTGGTCCGGCGCTGGATCGGCGCCTACCCCACACAAGCGCCGAACCGCACCGACATTGACCAGCGGGCGCTGAACACGAACTCGGCGCAGCTCATCAACACGGACAACGGGGCGATTCGTCTCGACCAGACGCTTTCGCCTCGCGACCGGCTCACCGCGCGTTACACTTACACCGGCCAGAACGTGGATGCGTTTGAGCTTGTGGCCGGGCAGAATCCGGATACGACCACCCAATCGCATAATCCGCGGCTGAGCTGGCAGCGAACGTGGTCCGCCGGCACGACCAGCGAATTCTCCGCCGGCCTCGATCGCGTGCGCTCCCTGCTGATGCCCGAGCCCAACGCCGTCGGGCCCCAGGTCAGCGTCGGGAGCGCCTTCACGCCGTTGGGACCTGGCGCGAACGTTCCACTCGACCGGGTGCAGAATCGCTATCGCTACGCGGGTCTGGTGAGCCTGATCCGCGGCCGCCTCCGATGGTCCTTCGGCGGCGAGCTGACGCGGCTTCAATTCAACGGCAGAGAAGCTTCGAGCAACCGCGGCAATTATTATTTCCGCAATGACTTCGGCCGCGACGCGATTGCGAATTTCCGGCTGGGGATTCCCAGCCGTTATTCCACCGGCATCGGCGACACGAACCGCGGATTTCGGAACTGGGAACAGCATTATTTCGCCGGGGGCGCCTGGCAGGCGCGAGCCAATCTGACTCTGAACTACAGCCTCCGCTATCAGCCCGCGCTGGCGCCCTACGAAGTCCACGACCGCACCCGGATCCCGTACCAATGCGATTGCAACAACCTGGCCCCCCGCTTCGGATTCGCCTGGCGCCTGCCCCGGCGCTGGGGCGCATTGCGCGGAGCGTACGGGCTCTTCTACGGCGAATTGCTTCCCGTCACGTTTCAGCAATTGCGCTGGAATCTGCCTGAGTTTCAGAAGATCGAAGCGCAGGCGCCGGATCTGGTGGACCCGCTGGCCGGCTCCGTGATCAGTCCGGACGGCCGAAGCACCATTTTCGTCGTGCCGGCCGGTCTGAAAGCGCCCTACTCGCATCAGTACAACTTCAGTTGGGAGGCTTCGCTGCCCAAGAACTGGGTGGTGCAGCTTGGCTACGCCGGCAGCCGCACGCACAAGCTGCTCATGCTGTGGCATCTCAACCGTGCAGTCCCGGCGGCCGGCCTTGCGCAGACCACCGCCACCATCAACGACCGCCGGCCCGATCCACGCTACTTCGACATGCGCACCGTCGAGAATGCGTCCCGTGGCTACTTCGACGCCGCCCGCGCGACCTTTCTTCTGCCGGACTGGCGCGGCCTCAGCATCGATGTGTCGTACTGGTTCAGTAAAGCGATCGACACCGGGGCGAGCTATCTGAACACGGCCGCCGGCGACGATGCACGCCAGGGCTACAGCCAGAACCAGTACAACGTGCAGCAGGACCTCAAGGGCCCCAGCGTGTTCGATCAATCGCATGCCGCGCTGGTGCGGTTGCGCTTCAGCCTGCCGGCGTGGCCAGTCGCCCACGGCGCCGCGCGCGGCCTGTTCGGCCGATGGGTGCTCTCGGCCATCTGGCTGGGCAAGACCGGCATGCCGTTCACGGTGATTTCGGGCTCCGACGGGCCGGGCTACGGCAACGTGGACGGCGCCAACGGCGACCGCGTGCACCTGGTGGACCCGGGCGTGCTCGGGCGGAAGATCACGCATCCGGATACGTCCGTGGCCCTGCTGCCGCGCTCGGCCTTTCGATTCATGAGCCCGCTGGAACCGCGCGGCAGCCTCGGCGTCAGCACCTTCCGCCGCGGCGGCATTGGCAACGTCAATGCTTCCGTCTCGCGCACGTGGGCGATCGCCGGCGAGCGCTCACTGACCTTCCGCGCCGAGTCCGTCAATCTCACCAACACGGCGCAATTCGCCGAGCCGAGTTACGACCTGAGCTCGCCGGCATTCGGGAAGATCACCAACACCCTGAACGACGGCCGCGCGTTTCAATTCACGCTTCAGTTCCGGTTTTAGCGCCGCGGGCGCATCCGGCGTGCTCGTGCGCCGGAAATGTCAGGCCGGTTATAGTGTAGAGGTTATGGTCCCCAATCGCAGGAATTTTCTCGCCGCCGCCGCCGGCTCTGTTTCCGCCGCCATGGCGCAGACCCAGCGCGACTGGAGCGGCAGGAACCCTGTCCGCTATCCCGAGCCGGACGTTGTCGTGCTGGACAACCGCTTCAACAAGTACAAAATCGGCAATACGCCGATCCTGCGCCTGCACACCGGCTGCCTCTGGGCCGAAGGCCCCGCCTGGAGCGGTGTCGGCCGCTATCTTGTGTGGAGCGACATTCCGAACAATGTCCAGATGCGGTGGTGCGAAGAAGACGGCCACGTCAGCGTATTCCGCACTCCGGCCGGCAACAGCAACGGCAACACCTTCGATTGGGAGGGCCGCCAGATCGCCTTCGAGCACGGCAATCGCCGTGTCGCCCGCTACGAGCACAACGGCAGGACCACCGTGCTCGCCGACAAATACAACGGCAAACCGCTGAATGCGCCCAACGACGGCGCGGTCCATCCCGACGGCGGCATCTGGTTCACCGACCCCGGCTACGGCATCCTGCTCAACTACGAAGGCAACAAGGCGCCGCTCGAATTGAAAGAGGCCGTCTACCGCATCGATGCCAGGTCCGGCAAGATCGACAAAGTCACCGACGAAATCTACAAGCCCAACGGCCTCTGCTTCTCACCCGACTACAAGAAGGTATATGTCGCCGACACCGGCTCGACGCACTACCCGGAAGCGCCCAAGAACATCAAGGTGTGGGAGGTCGTGGATGGCAGGCTCCGCAATGGCCGCCAGTTCTGCTCGATGGCTCTGAACGACAAGACGGGCATCGCCGACGGCATCCGCTGCGATACCGATGGCAACGTGTGGGTAGGCGCCGGCTGGGTGGGCCCCGGCTATGACGGCGTGCACATCTTCGCCCCGGATGGCCAGCGCATCGGTCAGATTCTGCTGCCGGAGATCTGCTCGAATGTGTGCTTTGGTGGAACCAGGCGCAACCGGCTGTTCATGACCGGCAGCCAATCGCTCTACGCTGTGTACGTCGAGGCGATCGGCGCGCACATCTGCTGATTCAGGCTTCAGCCTGTCACCGAACAATCCGCACCACAAACGCCGAATTGAACAGCGGATTCGGCCCCTCGGATCCTTCCGCCGCCGGGAAATCGCTCGAGTTGGTGTACCCGCAGACGAACAATCCGTTGGCCGAGTCCAGGGTGACCCCGGTGGCCACGTCGTTCGCCTTGCCGCCGAGATACGTTGCGTACTCGAGCCCTCGCGAGTCTCCCGCCGCCGGATTCAGGATCGCGACAAAACCGTCCGCGGACGTGCCGTGCAATTCGCTTTGCAGCGCGCCGCCCGCCGTCGGGAAATTGGCCGATGTCGTATAGCCGGAGACGGCCAGTCTGCCGCCTTCCAGAAGCGTGAAACCATACGGAATGTCGGTGTCCGCGCCCCCAAGATACGTTGCGTAGATAACAGCTTCCGCGCCGGGACGCGCCACGTTCAGCCCCATCACGAACACATCCGCATTGCCGGAAAGCCGGCTCTGCACGGCCGTCGCCGTCACCGGCAGGTCCGTCGAGAACGTATAGCCGGCCACCCACAGCGTGCCGTCGGCCGCGGCTCGCAAGCTCCTCGGAAAATCGGCGCCGTTGCCCCCGAAATAGGAGGCGTAAACAATCCCCTCCAGCCCGGCCTTGTTGGTGTCCAAACCCACCAGGAACCCGTCAAAAAAAGAAAGATGCTCGCTCCGGTGGGCATTGGCAGTGACCGGGAAATCGGAAGAAGAGGTGTGCCCCGTGAGCCAGACAATCCCCCGGCTGTCCACGGCCACACCAGTGCCGATATCGGTCGAATCGCCGCCAAAGTAGGTCGCGTACCGCAAAGGAGAAGTATTCGAAGGATCCAACTTGAACAGGAACGCCTCCCAGCCGCCTCTGCCCACACCCTGCGCGCCGCCGGATGTGCCCGGCAGATTCTCTGAAGTCGTGTAGCCGGCCACGTAGATGTTGAAGGCGGCATCCACCGCGATCGCGTTCGCGATGTCCGTTTTGGCCGCCCCATAGTAAGAGCTGTGCACCACTGAGTCGATCCCGGAGAATTTCGGGTCAATCACGGTGACGAAAGCATCGATCTCGCCGCCGTTGCTCTCCTGCGAAAAGAATCCGCCGGTGGGAAAGTCCGTCGAGTCGGTGATGCCGGTCAGGTACACGCGCCCGAGCGAGTCCAGTGTCATCGCCCGGACCTCTTCGTTGCCCGTTCCGCCCAGCCAGGTAAAGAATTTCAGCGAAAACTGGCCGCTGTCATCGCGCTGGTACTTGGCGACAAAGACATCCGTTCGCCCTTTGGGAGATTTCTGAAAAGGATCATTGGGACCCGGAGCATCGAATTGCGCCGCCGTCGAGCCGGCCACCCAGATGCCGCCGTCTCTGTCGATGGCGACCGCCTGCGCGGCCCCGCTCCCCCCGCTGAGGAAATTGGACCAATCCACTTTCGAGCGGGATTGTGCAAACAGCCCGCAAGGGAGCGCAGCCAGCATGAAACACAATGTCGAATACAGCATACGCATGTAGAGTTCCATTATCTCAGGTTTCGGCGCGCGTCTTACTTCAGCTCCTCGAGCGCCAGCTCGACCCGCTCCACCCGCCCCTCGATCAGCTCGACGCTTTTTGCTCGCGCATCGGCCAGCGT
Organism: Acidobacteriota bacterium; assembly: GCA_016201205.1. GTDB lineage: Bacteria > Acidobacteriota > Terriglobia > Bryobacterales > Bryobacteraceae > CADEFT01. The sequence continues at coordinate 9,006 of JACQDF010000329.1, read as the reverse complement.
CGTCTCATGGATCTCGTCCAGGTCCTCCGAACTCATCAGCAGATAGCTGCCCGGCGGCAAACCGCCGAATCGGAACATGCCTTTGGCGTCGGTGTACAGCATCTTGTATCCGTAGAGCCGCTTCCGCAAGTCCGCGCCGGCCGGATACAGGAACACCGGCGCGCCCGCCGCCGGATCGCCGCCGCTCCGCACCACCCCTTCAATGGCGGCGGGCCGGTTGGAAAACGTCAGAGTCATCCGGTTGAAGCCGGCCAGCCCCAGGAACACCTCCGGGGCGTCCTTGCTTTCGCCCACGCGGGGGCCGCGCCGCCGCATGTCCAGAGACGAGAACTTCGCGAAATAGTGGCTTGCCGGCGCCTGAACGAACACTTCCCAGTAGCCCGGCGTCATTTCTTTCTTGAGCGGCGACAATGACCCTTCGCCCGCCAGATCTCGCCGCCGCAGGCTCACGCGAATCTGATCCTGCGGCACGGCTGCGTTGTCCGCGCCCTCCATTCGCACTTCGACTTGCGGCAGCAACGTCATCTGCAAGTGCGCGGATTCCGTGTCCTGGTCGACGAACTGCTCGGCAAACGCCGCCCGCCCGGGCACGGACGCCGGCTCCGCCGCCAGTTCGTAGTTCGCCGGCGCCAGCCCCTCGAACGTATATCTCCCTTCGCACGGCGCCTGCGTTTCCTTCCTGCCTGTATCCGAAGAGAGCGTGACGCGGGCCAGCTTCTCATTCACCGGGCATCCCGTCACTCGCCCGCTGATGCGGAACAGCCGCCCGGGCAGCGGAAGGAAATCCGCGTCCGCTGCCTCGCCGTCCAGCGTCACTTGCAGGATGCGCGCTTCCTGCGTGCCGGGCGAGCCGGGGAAAAACGTCGGCAGCAGCCCGCTTCCATCCTCCAGCGTGTGGGCCGCCGTGCGCACCCAATACCGCCCCGGCAGCAGGCCGGCGACGCGGTACACGCCGCGGTCGTCCGTCTTGGCCGTCGCCGCCATCCGCAGCGGCAGCCGCGCCGGATACGCGATCACCTCGACGCCGGCCAGCGCCACCAGATTCTCGTCCGAGATGCGCCCGGTGATCGCCCCCAGCTTCTTCATGCGGATCTCGGCAAATGCGTTGGAATCCCCTTCGACCGCCACCGGCTCGGCCCGCTTGCGCCCATAGTAGGATTCGGCATACCCGGCGCGCACCGCCTTCACCACGTAGGCGCCGTCGGCGAGCGAGGGAAACCAGTACTGGCCGGCGCGGCTGGTCACCGCTTGCGACACCGTCTCGAGGCGCCCGCCTCGCACCACCTGCAACTGTACGCGCGTCCGCGCCAGCGGCCTTGAGCTCGCCTGCTCGATCACGATGCCGTGAATGATGCCGGCCTGCAAGGAGGCCGCCAGCGCGCACACCGACATCGCTGCCCAAATCATTCATCCATATAGACGCCGGCGCCGGCCCGGGCGTGCAGGCCGGGAGCGCACACCAGCGAGTTTGCGTTGAGTGATAATAGGGCAAGCTTTTCTGGAGAGGAGGCTTGCTGGAATGAACAAGTTCAACAACTGGACGCTCGTGTGGCTGGCGCTGGCATTCGCTCTCATCGCCCCCGCGCAAACCGTTTCCGGAGACCTCGTCGTCAATGTGGCCGACCCATCCGGGGCCGTCGTCTCGGCTTCCAAACTGAGACTGACGAATGTGGAAACCAACATCACTCAGGAATCCGTGACCGATGCCCTGGGGAACGCGCTGTTTCCACAATTGAAGCCCGGCTCGTACAAGCTCGAAGTGGAGACAGCCGGCTTTCAAAAGGTCGAGGTGGACGACATCCGCATTCAGGTGGGCCAGCGCGCCCGCGTGGACGTCAAACTGAAAGTCGGTCAAGTCACCGAAGCGGTAACGGTCTCGGCGGCAGCCGCCACGCTCTTGAACGCGGAAAGCGCCGCGCTGGGCCAGGTGATCGATCAAAAGCCGATTCTGGATCTGCCGTTGAGCGGACGCAATTTCATTCAGCTCGCCCAGATTTCGGCAGGCGCCGTGCCCATCGGAATCGGCACCTCGCCGGCGACGTCCTGGACGGGACGCGGAGATATGACGCTTTCCATCGCCGGAGGACGCGAGTCCAACAACAGCTTCCTGCTGAACGGCATCGAGACGCGCAACGCGCGCTTCGGCAGCGTCGGCATCCGGCCCTCCCTCGAAGCAATCCAGGAGTTCAAGGTCCAGCGCTCGACGTTCGGCGCGGAGTTCGGCCGCAGCTCCGCCATCATCAACACCACCATGCGCGGCGGCGCCAACGAGCTGCATGGCAGCGTCTTCGAGTTCTGGCAAAACCGTGAATTGAACGCCAATGACTTCTTCCTCAACTCATCAGGCCGATTGAAGGCGCCCTTCAACCAGAACAACTTCGGCACGGCAGTCGGAGGGCCCGTTACGATCCCGAGAATCTACAATGGGCGGAACCGCACGTTCTGGTTTTTCAACTACGAAGCGATCCGGCAGCGCGTCAGCTCGAGCTCCACGGGACTCTATCCCTCGGCGGCGCAGCTCAAGGGAAACCTGGCCGATGACAGCGCCGGCGTCGGCATCCTGCCAAAGAGCAGCCCGCTCTGCCAGCCCAATCCAAATGCGCGAAAGTGCCAGGACGTGATCGACCCGTTGAGCGGCCTTCCGTTCCCCGGCAACGTAATTCCGGCGAACCGGCTCGACCCGCAAACTCAGATCGCCACTCAATACACCGTATCCCCGAACCTCTCGGTGCCGGTCAATACGGCGAATTTTCCCGCCTTCAACACCGTCGGCACTCCCGGCCAGCTCAATGACTGGGACCAGTACAACACGCGCATCGACCATCTTCTCACCTCGTCCGACCAGCTCTTCGGCACCTTCTCATGGTCCGAAGAAGCCCGCGACGTGAAGGCTCTGCGCCCCTACGGCGGCGAAGGCTTTCCGCTGAATAACCGCCTGGTGACCGTCACCTGGAACCGCACCTTCCGGCCGAACATCCTGAACGAATTTCGCTTTGGCTGGAACCGCAGCCGCACCTTCCGGCTGGCGGAAACATCGTTCGGCAGGGATTTCGCGAAAGAGGTGTTCAATCTGAAGAACACCACCAATGTGCCGATGGTGTTCGGCGTCCCCTCCTTCGGAACATCCGGCTTCGGGGCCATCGGCTCGCTGTCGCAAGCCATCGGGGCAACGGACGAGAATTTTCAATTCACGGACAACCTCGGAATTATGAAGGGCAAGCACAACTTCCGCGCCGGCCTTCAGATCAGCCGGCAGCTTTATTTCCAGATCACCAATTTCGCCGGCAACCCGTCGTTCAATTTCGACGGACGGTACACCGGGCTGCAAGTCGCCGGCGTTGGTCTGGGAGATTTCCTGCTCGGGTTTCCGGCGAGTGTACAGGGCTCGATCGGAACCGGCGAACAGGATATGCGCACCACTTTCTGGAGCGGTTACCTCCAGGACGACTGGCGCATCGTTCCGAGCTTCACCCTGAATTTCGGCCTCCGCTATGAGGTGGCCCGCTCGCCGGTCGAAATCCTCGACCGCAGCATGTTCTTCAGCACCGACATTGCCCAGATCGTGCTGGCCGGCAAGGGAGTGCGCCGGGACATCGTGGATCCGGACTGGAACAACTTCGCTCCACGAATCGGATTCACGTGGCGGCCCGCGTTGCTGAACACCTTCGTCGTTCGGGGCGGCTTCGGCGTCTACTATGCCACCGATAACTTCAATGAGGAGCAGTTCAAGGCCCAGGGCCCGCCGTTCTTCCAGTCGCAGCGGCTGGAAGGGGATGCGCGCAGGCCGACTCTCTTCATGAGAGACATGCTGCCCAGCTTCACGGCGTCGCCCAACCTGACTCCGTTTACGTTCGATCGCCTCAGCCGCACGCCCTACGTGAACCAGTGGAGCTTCGGCATTCAGAAGAGTTTCGGCGCCGACTATCTGTTGGAAGTCGAATATGCCGGCAGCCAGGGGAACAAGCTGCCGCAACGCCGCAACCTCAATGCCGGACGGCTGGATCCCACAGGCACGATTCCGATTGCTCAACGCGTGCCATTTCCGCAGTTCGGTCCAGGGATGCTGATCACGTACAACGGCGGCTGGTCGAGCTACCACGCGATGACCGCGAAACTCGAGAAACGCTATTCCAGCGGTCTCTATCTGCTGGGCTCCTACACCTGGCAGAAGTCCATTGACCTCGGCGCCACCGACGAGTTCTCGACCATCTCGACCGAGTACAAGAAGTGGGACAAAGGCCACAGTACATTCGACGTCCCGCACCGCTTCGTCACGAGCTGGATCTATGAGCTTCCGTTCGGCAAGGGCAAGAAGTTGCTTGCCTCCGCGGGAAGAGGACTGGATCTGGTGGCCGGCGGGTGGCAGCTCAACGGCATTGCCACCTTCGCGCAAGGCCAGTTCCAGACGCTTGGCTTGGGATCGGATTGGGTCCTGGTGGGCAGCTTCTCGAAGTCGATTCCCAACATTATCGGCGACTACCGGACGGGCCGCGCATTGCCGGACCGCTACCTGAATCCGGCTGCTTTCGACTTCCCGAAGGATGCCCAAGGCAATCGCATCCGCGCCGTCGGCAACGCCGGACGGAACAGCCTCCAGCAACCCGGCCTCAACAATTGGGATGTGGGCGTGTCCAAGAACCTCCGGATCACCGAGCGCTTCCAGTCGCAGCTTCGCTGGGAGACGTTCAACAGTTGGAACCACACGCAGTTCGGTTCGGCGAATCTGACGACCACCAGTCCCAACTTCGGCCGCATTCTCGGCACGCGGGTCGGCCCGCGGCGGATGCAGCTCGGGCTGAAACTATCGTGGTAATGTTACAACCGCTCTGACGGTCGCGGCTCAGAATCAGCGCCTCCGAGCGCACCGCGCGTAAGCAAGCGGTATGCGCGTGTCTCAGAACTTGAATCGAGCCGACAGCACCGACCTCCGAGCCTGCACTTGCGGGCTCTGGATGACGCCGAAACTCGAGTTGGTTTGAGCCCCCGTTGTGAAATTGTAGTTCAGACTCGTATTCGGATTGCTCGGATTGAAGTGGTTCAGCGTATTGAAGGTTTCGATCTGAAGCTCGAGGCTATACCGTCCGTCTTTCGCGAACCGAAATTCCTTGGAGAGCGAAAAGTCGAGGTTGACCAACCCAGAGCCGTAAAACAGGTTGGGCGGCGTGTTGCCGATTCCAAGCGAGCCGGCCGCCGGAAGAGTGAAGTTGGCGCGATCGAACGCCCACTGCAATCGGGCATCTTCCGTGGCTGACGGGAATTGCCCGGCGGGCAAAAAGATGTCGTTGCCCATCTGGCAGCGGAATGGGATGCCGCCGGTCGGCGTACCGGTCCAATACCCGGCCGGCTGGTTCTGAACTCCGCAGCCGATGGTGAATGGTGTGCCGGAGTAGATCGCTCCGTTCACGGCGATCCGCCAGCCATCGAGAGCCGCCTTGCTGATCGCGTTGTTCCATAGCGTGCTGCCCTTCGGGATCTCGTAGCCAAAATTGAAATTGAAGGCGTGCGGCCGGTTGACCACATTCTTGCCCAGCTTGGTGTCGACCCACTGGTTGAAGTCGTAGATCGTCGTCCTGGACCAGGTGTAGTTGACGCCCCACTGCAAGTTACCCATGCGCCGGTTCAACTGCGCCTGGAGCGAGTGGTAGGAATTCGTGCCGACATAGGTCCAGATGGGGATATTTCCAAACCCTCGGAATCCCACCTGGCCCCGGATCAAGTTTGTCGAGTAGAATCCCGTGCTGGTAGGGTCGCGGAATCTCTGGATCTGGCCGTCTCTCGGGTTCCACGTGGTGTACGGCGGAATGGCATTGAAATCGATCACTTGCCCGTAGCCATGGCGCGTGGCGTTCGCCACATAGGAGACGTCGGCGATCATGCCGTGTCCGACGTCGTGCTGGACGCCGAAGCTCCAGTTATAGGTCGTGATTACTTCCTGGTCTTGAGACCCACCGAGTACAGTTTGAGGCGTATAGTAAGTCTGCGCGGTTGCAAGCGACGTAAAGTCCGTGTAGAGAGCGATGGGCGCCAGGAAGTTCGGCGGCGCCGCCATGGGGCCTACTCCGGCGCCGGTGGCGCCGATATTGTCCACGGTCCAGTTGCGGCCGACCGTGACGCCGAAACCTCCGCGAATCGCTGTCTTGCCGTTTCCAAAAGCGTCCAGCGCGAACCCTAAGCGGGGTCCAAGCCGGAGGGTCGGAACGTTGAAGAAGTGGCTATCATACTGATGGATGCCGGACCAGGGGAATCCGCCGGCCGCGTACGATGCGGTGTCAAACGTTCCCTGACGCACGTAGGGAAACCTGGCGCCCGTGATCGGATTGATGGCGATTCGATTGGCGGCCGGGCAAGCAGCCGTCGTCACGATCGAGCAAGCCGGGTACAGGAGCTGACCGGCCTTGTTCGGGTCATACTCTTCCTGGCGAAAGAAGCCTAGCGTAGCGCCTTTGGAATACAAGTCACCCGCTCGATGGAAACGCAAGCCGGCGTCCAGTGTCAGCCGCCGGGTGGCACGCCAGGTGTCTTGCACGAACCACTCGATCTGCGTGTACCGCGCATGGTTGACCTGTTTCTTGTTGTCATCTCCGTAGGCGAAGATGCTGCCCAGAAGCGCGTTCGAGTAGGGATACCCTGTATCGAGGGCAGCGGCCCTGTCGGTGCCGAAGTAGTAAGTCCCGCCGGCATTGAAGACCGAGTACACACTCACATTGCGTGCCATGCGCTCGAGATAGAACCCGGCCTTGATGTTGTGGGCGCCTTTCACCCACGTCACCTTGTTGCTGACGGATTGAACCAGGTCGGTTCCCACGAACGGCCACCGGCTGTCATGTCCGAAGTTCGGCGCGCTGGTGATCCCTTGCCCTGCTGACTGCGCGCCGAACCCCGATGGGAAGCCGAAATTGACTTGAGGCAGCAGGTTCAGAATGTTGCTCCCCGGATTGATGCGTGGCAACGGGATCGGCTGGCCGTTGGACCCTTTGAGCGGAAGCAGGTTGTCCGCATACGTCTTCGTGCCGCCGGTCGCGGTGGAAGTCACCTCATCCAAAGGATTGACGCCTTGTTTTCCCCGATTGGCGCCCCAGGTGAATTCGTTGATCAGGTTGGGGGAGATGGTATAGATCGCAGTGGCCACGGCGCCTGCGGCTTGCACGTGATAACTGTGCGGGAACTGCCCCCAAGCTCCGCCAGATGGGCCGACCGTGCCGGCATAGCCGTCCACCGCCTGATAATCGTTCAACAGACGCACGAACGTAACCAGCTTGGGCGCTATGTTGTAGTCGATTCGGAACACCTTACCCTCGTTGGGCCGCGACTGCGGGAGGATGTTTCGGAAGTTGAATCGCCGCAACCCCGCCTGGTCCAGCGCAAGTCCGCGCGGGTCCGGAAGCGGGAAGAGATTCAACATTGCCTGGCCCGCCGAACTGATGCGGCTGGCGGGAATCCTGTTTCCCGAAAACGGCGCCTGATTGGCCGCCGGATCATAAATAGGGACCATCACGCCCGTTGTGGTCACCGTTTGCGAGAAGTCCCCCTGCCGCTCCAGGACCGACGGCATGGTGTAAGTGTTGTCAATGATGCTCTTGTTCCGCAGCCGGTCGTATGAGAAGAAAAAGAACAGTCTGGTTCGGCTCTTGTTGAAGCTGGTTCCAGGGATGATGAACGGACCACCGATGCTGCCGCCCGGATTCTGGTAACGGTACTTCGGCTTCGGCACGTTCTGTTTGTTGTTGAAGAACTCATTGGCGTTCAACATCTCGTGCCTCCAGTAGTGGAAGCCGCTGCCATGGAATTGGGGCGTACCGCTGCGGGTGGTGAAGGTCAACTGGCCGCCGGTCCGCCCGCCGTACTCGGACGTATAGTTGGACACCAGCAGCTTCGCTTCGGCAATGGACTCGATGCTGGGAGAAAGGTATCCGGGGTTCAGGTTGCCCGAATCCTGGCTCGCCACGCCATCCAGGTTGAGGATCACCTGGCCGTTCCGCCCGCCGTTCACCGCCGGGATTCCTCCGCCGGACCATCCCCGAAAATCATACCCGCCCACAGCTTGCACCCCCGGCAGGCCGATGATGAGCGACAGAGGATTCCGGCCCCGTGTCGGGCGATCCTCAATCTCGAGGCGGCCCATCGCGACAGAACGGTCTGAGCTGCTGGTCGCAACGTTTACCATCGAGGCCTCAACCTCGACTGTTGTGGTCACTTCGCCGACCGCCAGTTTGATGTCGTGCAAATCAATGCGTTCCTGCGCGGTCACGTTGATACCCCGCTGTTCGTGGACCTGGAAGCCCGGCATGGTGATGCGCAGGGTGTAACTGCCCGGCACCAGCGCCGTCAAGACAAACGAGCCGGCGGGGTCCGTCGTGAAGGTTCGTGTTTGCTTCGACAAATCGTGCGTGAGACGGACATCGGCGCCGGCAATGGTCCCGCCGGTGACATCCACTACGGTTCCGGAAAGCTGGCCCGTCACACTCTGGGCGTTGAGCGCCGGCGGCATTGCCATCAGCGCGAGAACGACTATTGCGAGAACGCGAGCGTTTTTCATTGTTTTCCCCTTCCTTCCGGCAAAGCAACTTCTTGCGGTGCAATGAATGCTATCAACGTGCTGGATCGATGTCAATCGACCGCGTTCGCGCGCATCCCGTCGTTGGGTTTGGTATTGGTGAGCGCGAAGCGGATGGCGCCTTCCACGCCGGCGGGTGTGTCGGTGAGGCGTCCAGCCGCCAGCACTTTGTACGCCAGGCAGGTCTTCTTCGTTTGGCGAATGGCGGCGCACATTTTCGGGGGATCTTCCGGCAGGTAGACTTCTCCGAGCGGGCGCGTACCGAGCAGCTTGCGGAACTCCTCCGCCGAGCGCGTCATGTAGTACAGCGCCGTCATGTAGAGATCTGTCTCCCAATTCTCCTCTTCGGCCTGCTTCAGGAATTCCGGATCATGCGTGGACAAACCGGCCATGACGCCCTGGTCGCGGACGGCTTTCAGGAAATCCCGGATCTGGGCGTTTCGGCCGGCGCG
>JACQDF010000328.1 GCA_016201205.1 Acidobacteriota bacterium | reverse complement strand
TGGAGCGGGGATGGGCGACAGCTCGCCAGCGGATCAGACGACAAGACGGTGCGGCTGTGGGAGCCGGACACCGGAAAGCTGGTGCGGACACTCGAGGGCCACGAGAATGGGGTCCTCGCGGTGGCCTGGAGCGGGGATGGGCGACAGCTCGCCAGCGGATCAGACGACCAGACAGTGCGGCTGTGGGAGCCGGACACTGGAAAGCCCGGCAAGCTGATCCGGACGCTCGAGGGCCACCTCGGCGCCGTCTTCTCCGTGTGCTGGCTCGACGGCGACCGCCTGGCAAGCTCCTCGGAGGACGGCAGCATCCGCATCTGGGATGCCGCCTCCGGCCGCTGTCTGGCTACGCTCTACCAGTTTCCGAACGAAGGGTGGCTGGCCATCGCCGCCGATAACCGCTTCACTGGAAACGCACAGGGCAAGCGCCGGCTCACTTTCGCCGATGGCTGGGCGCTCTATCCCGCCGCCAGGCTCCCGCATCTCGAGGATGCCGGCGCGGTGCGCAACGCGCTCACGCCACACGGGTGAGCGGTTGAGGATCGGGCGTTAGCTGCCTTACACAACCAAGCCCGTTCATTTGTTCAAGATCCGTGAAAATTCCTAAACTTCCCCATCTCGACAGCCGATCAAAGACACGGCAGATGAGTCAATTCGCCAATCCGCTCCCGGCCGGTGTCCCGGGGGCCGGTCGAGCTCCTGGCCCCGAGGTTGTGGCTGGAAGACTGTCCAATGGCGCCCCGAACAGGTCTGACACGGCGGTCGTATCCGAGCCGGACATAGAAAGCACGGTGGAAGAGATCACCAACATCAAGTCGCGCTTTCTGGCCGTCTTGAACCATGAGATTCGCACGCCGCTGAGCGGCATCATGGGCATGACGGACCTGCTGCTGGAGACCCGGCTCGATGACGAGCAGCGCGAATACGTATCCGCCACCCGCGCCTGCGCGGAAACGCTGTTCGAAGTGCTCAATGCCACACTGGAGTATTCTTCGCTCAGCTCCGGCAGAGTGCGGTTGGAGGAGTCTGAGTTCCATCTGGGAGAAGTGGTGGCAGCGGCGCTGGCAGAGCACCAGTTCAAGGCGGAATCCAAAGGCCTGCGCCTGTACTCGACCCTGGAGAACGGGACGCCGGATATCCTGATGGGCGACGCGCTTCGGCTGCGCCAGATCCTGTCCCATCTGATCTCGAACGGCATCAAGTTCACGCCGCAGGGCGAGGTGGAGGTTCGGGTCGCGGCCGCGGGTTACCACGACGGGACCGTCCGGTTGCGCTTGCAGGTTCGCGACACAGGCATCGGAATCGCAGCCGATCAGCTCTCCCACATCTTCGATTCGTTCCGGCAGCTTGACAACGGTCTGTCGAGAACCTACTCGGGTCTCGGTTTGGGCCTGGCATTGGTGGAAAAGCTGGCGACGCTGATGAATGGAGTGATTTGGGGGGAGAGCACGGTTGGCCAGGGGAGCAGCTTTTTCGTGGAAGCGCCGTTCCATCTGGCTGATCTGCATGCAGCCGTTCCGCAGCCGCAAGATATGCAGGAGCAGACGCCCACCGCCCGCATCCTGCTGGTGGAAGACAACGAAGTGGCCCAGCGCATCTTCACCCATGTCCTGAGGCGGGGCCGCTACCTGGTCGAGTGCGCCGCCTCCGGCGCCGACGCAATCAAAGCCGCCGGCCGCCGCCGCTATGACATCATCCTGATGGACCTGCAAATGCCCGGCATGGACGGCATCTCGGCTACCAAGGCCATTCGCCAGCTCCCCGGCTGCCAAGACCTTCCCATCATCGCCCTGACCGCGAACTCCGCCGATGAGCATCGCCAGGTCTGCCTGGATCATGGCATGCAGGGCTACCTGGTGAAACCCATTCCTTCCGAAGAATTGCTCACTTCGATTGCCCAGTTTCTCCGGCGCTAGCGGCCGTGCTAGACTAAAAGAGTCCGTGTCCATCTTCGTCCTTTACGAGTGCTCCCATCAGGGCCGTCTGTCCTTCGGTTCCCTCCTCTTCGGATTGGTTCAGATCGCACAGTCGGGACACGGCAGAATCTGTTTCGTTTAGGAGAGAGTCCGAATGACCAATGTTTTTGTGGGTAACCTTAGTTTTCAGACCACGCAGGAGGATCTGCAAGCCGCCTTCGTGCAGTTTGGCGAAGTCGAACGCGTCAACATCATTACCGACCGCTTCACCGGCCAGCCCCGCGGGTTTGCCTTTGTGGAAATGACCAATCGCGAGGAAGCCGAGAACGCCATTGCGAAGCTGAACGGCACCGAGATGAACGGGCGAACGCTGAATGTGAACGAAGCGCGGCCCCGGCCGGCGGGCGGCGGTGGTTTCGGTGGAGGCGGCGGCTCTCGAGGCCGCAGCGGCGGTGGCGGCGGGCGAGGGCGGGCGCCGCGCTGGTAAGCGGGACGCTCGAAAGCGCAAAGGCCGCGCCCCGCGGCGCCAAGTCGGTGAGGAACACCGGAGTGTCCCTGCCGCGGGCGCGGTCCGTTTTGCGCGAAGTTCCTCGAAAGAACGTAAGGGCCGGCGCCGGACGCGAACGCATGATGACAGCGGTATCGCGCCACCATGCGGCGTCTGTGCGCCTGCCCGCTGCGTTATCATGGAAGCGGAATCCCCCCGGGTATGATTGACACGCTTCTGGCCAAGATCTTTGGCACCAAGAACGAGCGCGAGATCAAGAAGATCCGCCCGCTGGTGGGAGCCATCAGCGCGCTCGAGCCGGAGATGGAGTCGCTTTCCGACGCCGACCTGGCAGCCAAGACCATCTCTTTCAAGGAGCGTCTTGACCAGGGCGCCTCCCTCGACGACCTGCTGATCGAAGCGTTCGCCGTGGTTCGCGAAGCCGGCCGCCGCACCCTCGACATGCGCCACTTCGACGTGCAGTTGATGGGCGGAATCGTCCTGCATCGCGGCAAAATCGCCGAGATGCGGACCGGGGAGGGAAAGACGCTGGTGGCCACGCTTGCCGTCTATCTGAACGCGCTGGCGGGCAAGGGCGTCCATGTGATCACCGTCAATGACTACCTGGCCAAGCGCGACGCCGAATGGATGGGCCGCATTTACAAATTTCTCGGCCTGAGCGTCGGCACGATCGTTCACGAGCTGGATGACGACGAGCGGCGCGAGGCCTACGGCGCCGACATTACCTACGGCACCAACAACGAATTCGGCTTCGACTACCTGCGCGACAACATGAAGTTCCGGCTGTCGGATTGCGTTCAGCGCGGGCATCATTATGCGATCGTCGACGAAGTGGACTCGATTCTGATTGACGAAGCGCGCACGCCGCTCATCATTTCAGGCCCCTCGGAAGAATCCACCGACAAGTATTACCGCGTCAACGGCATCATCCCCAAGCTGGTCCGCGGCGAGGTCATCGAAGGCAAAGAGCCGGGCGAAAAATACACCACCGGGGATTACACCGTCGACGAGAAGAACCGCACGGCGGCTCTGACCGAAGAGGGAGCGCTGAAAGTCGAGCGGCTTCTCGCCATCGGCAACCTCTACGACGCAGTGAACCTCGAGCTGAATCACCATGTCCAGCAGGGCCTGCGCGCCCATGTTCTCTTTCACCGCGACAAAGACTATCTGGTCAAGGACGGCCAGGTGGTCATCGTCGACGAATTCACCGGCCGCATCATGCCCGGCCGCCGCTGGTCCGACGGGCTCCACCAGGCGATCGAAGCCAAGGAAGGAGTCAAGATCGAGCGCGAAAACCAGACGCTGGCCACCATCACGTTCCAGAACTACTTCCGCATGTACAAGAAGCTGGCCGGCATGACCGGCACGGCCGAGACGGAAGCCGCCGAATTCGCCAAGACGTACAACCTGGATGTGAATGTGGCGCCGACCAACCGCGAGATGATCCGCCTGGACAACGTCGACATCGTTTACCGCACTGAAGAAGAAAAGTTCCGCAACGCTGCCAAAGAGATCAAGCAATGCCAGGAGCGAGGCCAGCCCGTGCTGGTCGGAACCATCTCAGTGGAAAAGTCCGAGCGGCTCTCTTCCATCCTGAAGCGGATAGGCGTGCGGCATGAAGTGCTCAACGCCAAGAACCACGAGCGCGAGGCGTCCATCGTCGCCCAGGCCGGCCGCAAGAGCGTGGTCACCGTATCCACCAACATGGCCGGCCGCGGCACCGACATTCTGCTGGGCGGGAATCCGGAATTCATGAGCAAGGATGCCTGTCTCAAGCAGAACCTCGCCGAATCCATTCCCAAGCAGATGGCGTCCTACGTCAACGACGAGCACTGGATCTACTTCCAGCACCACGACCAGTTTTTCCGGGTGGCGCGGCCGCGCTGGGACGAGATCTTTGTGAAGTTCAAACAGCAGTGCGACGCCGAGCATGAGGACGTGGTGGCCTGCGGAGGTCTGCACATCGCCGGCACCGAGCGTCATGAATCGCGGCGCATCGACAACCAGTTGCGAGGCCGCGCCGGCCGGCAGGGCGACCCTGGCTCCTCCCGGTTCTATCTCTCGTTGCAAGACGACCTGCTCCGCATTTTCGGCGGCGAGCGCATCCAGAACCTGATGCTGAAGCTCGGCATGGAAGAGGACGTGCCGATCGAGTCGAAGCTGATCACCAAGCGCATCGCGGCCGCACAGAAGGCGGTCGAGGCGCAGAACTTCGCCGCCCGCAAACATCTGCTCGAGTACGACGACGTCATGAACAAGCAGCGCCAGGCGGTGTACGGCATGCGCCGCTCGCTGCTCGAGGGGGAGAGCCAGAAGGAGCGCATTCTCGAGATCGTGCGAGGCATCGTCGCCAGCTTTATTGACACCCGCTGTCCGGAACGGGCGCACCCCGGCTCGTGGCGTCTGCTGGAACTGGAGAGCGATATCCTGACGCAGTTCGGCGTGCGCATCCCGCCGCAGGAAGTCTCGAGCATGAACCGCGCCGAACTCGAGGATCATGTTTACGCAAAACTGGCCGTGCGGTACGAGGAGAAGGAGAAACTCGTCGGAGCCGACGTTTTGCGCGAGACCGAGCGCTTCATCATGCTTCATGTCATCGACACGCAATGGAAAGACCATCTGCTGTCCATGGATCATCTGAAGGAAGGGATCGGGCTGCGGGGCTACGGGCAAAAGGATCCGCTGGTCGAGTACAAGAAGGAATCCTTCCACATGTTCAACGCCCTGATGGATCGCATCGAGGACGAGACGATCCGCTACCTTTTCTTCCTGCAAACCAGCTCCGAGGCTGCATTCGCTCAAGCGCGGCCGCTGCTGCCGTTCAATCCGGACGAGGAGGAGGAAGAGGAGGACGAGGAAGAAGCGGTTGCAGTGGCCCAGGCGCAACGCGCCGCCGCCCAGTCCTCGCTTCAGGATTTCACTCGCAATATCCAGCGGAAGAAGGAACGCGAGCTGGCCGAGATGCAGTTCGCCGGCGGCGATTCCTCGACCAAGAAGGCGCCCGTCCGGCACACCAAAGTCGGACGCAATGATCCCTGCCCTTGCGGGTCCGGCAAGAAGTACAAGAAATGCTGCGGCGCGTAGCAGCCCTTCTGTCTCTTTGTGCGGCAGCGCTTCCAGCGGCTTTGCTGACCGACAACCTTGGCGCCGCCAGGCGTGTCTCGCTGGAAAAACCAAAGCTGACGGGAACATCCGTCTGGGAAGAGTATGGCCTTGCGGAAGCGGAAGCGGCCGCGTACGAGGGCGGCGCCGGCCCCTTCACGGTCACCGCCTGGCAGATGAAAGACCCGACCGGAGCGCAGGCCGCGTTTCGGTGGATCAGGCCCGAGAAGGCAAAACCGGGCAATCCGGACGCGCTCGCGTACACCCGATTCGCAGTCACGTTCAACAACGGCATGCTCATGACGTACGGCAACTACCTGCTGCGCTTCGAGGGGCGGCTGCCGGAGCTGGAAGAGCTCCGCGTCCTTCTGTTTCAGTTGCCGAAGGTCGATCAATCCTCTCTGCCGCCGCTGCTCGACTACTTGCCGGAGGCGAGCCTGGCGCCGGCGTCGGACCGTTACATCCTCGGCCCGGCGTCGCTCGAGAAATTCTTTCCCAAAGTGCCTCCTTCGGCGGTGGCGTTTCATTTCGGCGCCGAAGGAGTGGTGGGCCGTTACCTGGGGCGCTCGAGTGAAACGGAGATGGCGATCTTTTATTACCCGACCAATTCCATGGCGCGCGAACGACAGCAGGAGTTCGAGAAGCTGAACGGAGCGATGGTGAAACGTTCCGGGCCGCTGGTTGCCGTCATCTTCGGCCCGCACAACCGGGATGACGCCGAGCGCCTGCTGGCGCTGGTCAACTACAAGGCCCAGATCACACTGCATGAGGCCCTGCCCGGCTCGACGTTCAAGAGCGCCGGCAGCATGCTCCTCAGCATTTTCCTGCTGACCGGCCTGCTGATCGCGCTCTGCGTGGCGGCGGGCTTCATGGTCTTCGGCATGCGCCTGTTGCGCAGAAGGATGGCGGGCGGCAAGGACGAGGAAATCATGACGCTGTTGCACCTCGCCGACCGGACGACGGAGCCGGGGCCGTAGGATGATGACGCTTTAGTGCGTCATGGCGTAAATAATGTAATTGATCGCCACCCGGTACGCCACCGACGCGAACCGTTCCGGATACTGCGGATGGTCGGCCCATTCCCAGGCATCCCCCAGATCCATGTTGTGGCAGATGGCCACCATGAGACGGCCTTTGTCATCGTGGATCCCGCGCCAGCGCGGCTCGATTCCGTCGCGCTCATAGGTCACTCCGCTGAACCAGGCGTGAATTCCCGGCACTTGCACCCGCTGGTCTAGATCGTACAGCACGTGGAAGATGGCGTCGGAATTCTGCAATTCCACGATCGGCTTGTCCGGAAACACGAGGGACATGCTGGCATAAAAGACGCTCCACTCGAAGGTGCCATGAAAGTCATCCACCATCAGGAAGCCGCCGCGCAACAGGTAATCGCGAAGCCGCTCGGCCTGCTTCTGGTTCAACTGCCAGTGTCCGACTTCGACCGCATAGATCCACGGGTATTGATAAATCTCGTCGCTGTCGACGTCCACCACTTGCTCGACCGAGCGGCCGTGAATGCGCGTCAGCCGCCGCAAGCCTTGCATGAACTGGCGATCCGCTTTGGGGTAATCGGTGGCCCAGCTTCCTCCCCGCCAGTAGGAGCCGCGGTAGCTGGGGTATCGCATGCGCGCGAAGACGTATTCGGTCTTCTCATTGGCATCGGGCGGCATGGGCGCGGGATTGTCCTCCTCGCCATAGAAGGACCGGAATCGGCGTTGCGCGAACAGGCCCCCTCCGATGGCGAGAGCCACCCCCAGCAGAATCACCGCTCGAGCCCGCACGCTGAAACTGTAGCGAAGCCGGTTGCGGAGCGCAAGGCGGCAGCGCCTGGGGGCAGGAACTTCGCATGGCCGAAAGGAAATTGACGAGACGGGGCTGGAAACAGGCTGGAGGGGTAAGGAGTGAGAGGGTAGGGAGATTCGGAGGGCGAGTTTTAGCGGTTCGAGGGTGATCGGAG
>JACQDF010000007.1 GCA_016201205.1 Acidobacteriota bacterium | reverse complement strand
GCCGGATCGGATTCCAGGCAGGCGGGCGTACGGGCCGAAATCTCGACAATGCGGTGCTCTTTGTCCATCCAGATGATATCGAGCGGCACCTGCACGTTGTGCATCCAGTAGGGGTACCTGCCAGGCCTGCCGTGGAGGAACAGCAATCCGCGATTTTCGGCCAGCGACGTACGGAACATCATCCCTCGCGCCATGTCTTCCCGGCGCAGCATGACTTCCGCGTAGATCTGGTGTCCTCCCGGAAGCGTGACCACTCTTAGGTTCGTCAAGTCGGCTTCCTTTCTTTGGCATGCGGCCAGCATCGCGATGAGAGCGAGCATGAGAGCGCGCAACCGCATGAAATAGAATGGTAGCAGTCCCGCTCATCTCATTCGGCATGTCCGGTTTTTTTCAGCGCCTCCGCCTGACGCTTGACATGATCAAGTTCGAGCACTCCGTCTTTGCCCTGCCGTTTGCTCTCACGGGAGCGCTGCTGGCCTGGCGCCAGGATGGCCGCGTGCCAGGAGGGCTTGGAACAAAACTCGGCTGGATTGTTTTGGCCATGGTTGGCGCCCGCTCGGCGGCCATGGCTTTCAACCGCCTGCTGGACGCCGAAATTGACGCACGCAATCCGCGCACCAGGACACGCCATCTCCCGGCGGGCCTGCTCTCGAGGAGATTTGCCTGGGGGTTCACAGCGGCGGCGGCGGCTGTTCTGCTGCTGGCCGCCGCGAATCTGAATCCGCTGTGCCTGAGGCTGGCCCCAGCGGCGCTGGGAATGGTGTTCTTTTATTCCTTCACGAAACGCTTTACTTCTTTCTCGCATCTGATTCTCGGCTTTGCTCTTGGCATTGCACCGGCTGCCGCCTGGATCGCCATTCGCGGGTCCCTCGATCCGCGCATCCTCTGGCTCACCGCCGCTGTCACCCTGTGGACCGCCGGCTTCGATATCATCTATGCCTGCCAGGATTTCGAGTTCGACCGACGCGAGGGCCTCTACTCCGTTCCACGCCTTCTCGGAATCAGGCGCGCGCTCATGGTCTCCCGGCTGCTGCACGCCGGCATGTTGATTTGCCTGGCTGCCCTGATCTCCGTGTTCCGGCTTGGCCTGCTCAGCTATTTGGGCATGGCCACGGTGATCGTTCTGCTGCTGTATGAGCACAGCCTCGTCAAACCGAATGACCTTTCGCGCGTCAACGCAGCCTTCTTCACGGTGAACGGCTGGGTGAGCATGGTATTCTTTGTGTTTTGGGCCGCGGATATCGTCCTGTTCGGCGGCAACATCTGAACGATGCAGCTTGTACCACTGTTCGAGGACCGGCGGCTGGCGCCCATCCTGGAGAAGGTCCAGCAAGGTGAGCGTCTCAGCTTCGGCGACGGCGTGACGCTGTTCCGCACCCCGGACATCCTTGGCGCCGGCTATATGGCCAACCTGGTGCGGGAGCGGCTGCATGGCAACGCCACCTATTTCAACGTCAACCGACACATCAACCCCACCGATGTCTGTGTCGCAAGCTGCCGCCTGTGCGCATTCGGCAAGAAAGCGAAGGACCCCAAAGCCTACACCATGTCGCTGGAGCAGGTTTGGGAGACCGCCGGACGCGGGTGGACGGAAGCGGTCACCGAGTTCCACATCGTGGGCGGCTTGCACCCCGAGCTGACGCTGGATTGGTATTGCGAAATGCTGCGCGGGCTCAAGGCGCGCTTCCCCGAGGTGCATCTGAAGGCGTTCACGATGGTCGAGATCGCCTATCTTGCGCAGCGCTCGAGGCTGACGATCGTGGACACTCTTCTCCGCCTGAGGGATGCAGGCATGGACTCGCTGCCGGGCGGCGGGGCCGAGATCTTCATCGAGCGAGTGCGGCGCATCATCTGCGACCACAAGATCGACGGCCGGCAATGGCTCGATGTCGCCCGCACCGCCCATCAAATCGGCCTCAAGTCCAACTGCACGATGCTGTACGGACATCTGGAGACAGACGAAGACCGCGTCGATCATCTCCTGAAGCTGCGCGCCTTGCAGGATGAGACACAGGGCTTTGTTGCCTACATTCCGCTGGCGTTCCATCCGGACAACACTCCATTGCGGCATATTCCCAAGACGACGGGCTTTGACGATATCCGGAACATCGCCGTGGCGCGTCTCCTGCTCGACAACATCCCGCACATCAAGGCGTACTGGATCATGATGACGCCGAAGATCGCGCAGATTGCGCAGCGCTTTGGCGCCGATGACATCGACGGCACGGTGGTCGAGGAGAAGATCTATCATGACGCCGGGGCCACCACCAGCCAGTCGCTTCGACGCGAGGAGCTGTTCCGGTTGATTCAGCAAGCCGGCCGCGAGCCGGTGGAACGCGACACGCTGTACCGGCCGGTCGAGCGCACCCAGACGACGTTTACCGTGCTGGTGTGAGCCGTCCGGGCTCGGAAGCCCTTGCTGAGCCGCGCGCGTCAGCAAGCGGTCCCTATTCGGCAGGTCTCTCGGTCTCCGCCGGCCGTCCGGGGTACGCCCGATAGGCTTCGTCGAGAATTTCCATCACGTGCGCCACCCTCTGCCCCCGGCCGTCGAGCGCCACGCCGGCACGCAACTGGAGCATACAGCCCGTGTTCGCCGTCGCGATCACCCCGGCGTCCACCGAGTTGACCCACCCCATCTTGCTCTTCAGAATCTGCATCGACATCTCATTCTCGACGACGTTGTAGATTCCGGCGCTGCCGCAGCAGACGTCCGACCATGGCATCTCACGCAACTCCAGTCCGGGGACGCATTTGAGCAGCGTTCGTGGCGCTGCCCGCACTTTCTGGCCGTGCGCCAGGTGACAGGAATCCTGGTAGGTCACTTTCCACTTCAGCTCGCCCATCCGCGGATTCAGCTCGATCGATGCCAGGAATTCGTTCACATCCTGAACCAGCTTGGAGAACCGCAGCGATTTTCCGGCATAGAAAGGCTCCTGCTCGAGCAGCTCGTGATACTCCTTCAGGGTGGAGCCGCAGCCCGCCGAGTTGGTCAAAATCGCATCATAGGGGTCCTCGAGCAGTGCATCGATGTTGCGCCGCGCCAGCCGGCGTGCATCTTCCCGAGCGCCCGCGTGCAGGTGCAGAGCGCCGCAGCAAGTTTGCCCGGCGGGCACATGGACCTCGCATCCGTTCGCCTGCAACACTCGCACGGTGGCCTCGTGGAGACGCGCGAAACTCACATTTGCGATGCAGCCGCCAAGAAACGCCACTTTGTAGCGGCGCTCCCCGTCCGCGGGAAACACTTTTCCGTAGGACTGGAAGAACGTGGGAAGCTCCGCCGGCGGCGCCAGCTTCTCGAGGTCCCCCAATCTCCCCATCCGCTTCAGCAGGCCGGTGGCGCGAGCGAGTTTCTCGAAGCCGAAGCTCTGGTAGGCGTACATCAGACCCGCCGCCAGCTTCAGCCAGCCCGGCGACTCGAGCAGCAATCCGAACACGAATCGCCGCAGGGCACGCACGCGCCACGGCCTGCGGATCTTACTTTCCATCTGGGCCCGTGCCGCTTCAATCAGCCGTCCATATTGCACGCCGCTCGGGCACGCGGTTTCGCAACCCCGGCAGGCCAGACACAGATCCAGGTGCTCGACATAGGATGCACTGATGGGCGCGCCTTCGGCCACCTGCACCATCTGGTAGATCCGCCCGCGCGGGGAATCCATCTCGATCCCCAGCTCGCGGTAGGTCGGGCACGCGTTCAGGCACAACCCGCAGTGCACACACCGGTCCAGGTCCTGCCGCTGCGGCTTGTCCCGCTCTTTGTACACCGGCAGCTCAGAGACGGCCATACAACCTTCCCCGGTTCAACAGGTTCTTCGGATCGAACATCTCCTTGATCTTCTGCATCATCGGAAAACCGCTATCGATCTCCGGCCACATTGACAGCCCCTGGCGATCCACCGGGCCGTATTCCATCACTGCCCTGCCCAGCCGGTACGCTTGATCTGCCCGGGCAGCCTCTTCGAGAAACGAATAGCAAACGCCGTTCCCTGCCCTGGCAATCGCACGCCCCCTCATGTTGGCGAGGCACTCGCCGAGAGCGGCCAGAGTCATCGAGACCCTGACGACGGCGCCGGCCGGATGCGCCGCCAGAAACCGTGCCGGGTATTCTTCGACAAAGCTCCAAAACTCCCGTTCCGGTTCTGCGTCCAGCATCTCCGCGCCACTGAATTCGCGCGCATAGCGTTCGAGCACCGGCGCGTTCCCGGCCGCAGCGATTGCGAGCACCCACCCGTTCCGTCGCGCTTCGGCGGCCACGGGCGGGCTCAGCAGGTCTATCGCTGCCGGCTGCAAAACACTCCGCAATACGCGGTCGCGCCGCGCGATCGCTTCGGCGGCGCTGTCGTGCTCGAACAGGAATGTACGTGTCCCGCCCGGCCTCGGAATCAACTTGAAGTTCACGCTCACGATCGCCGCCAGCGTCCCCAGCGATCCGATCATGACCTTTGCCATGTCGAGGCCGGCCACGTTTTTCACCACCATTCCACCGGAGGTGACCACTTTGCCGTCGAGCGTGGCGAACTTCATCCCGATCACCAGGTCGCGCGCCGTGCCGTACATGCGCCGCCGGGGCCCGCTCGAATTGGCCGCAATCACTCCACCGACGGTCGCCTCGCTCGAGAACGGCGGATCGAGCGGCGTCATATATCCGTCTTTGGCCAGCATGTCCACCAGACGCACCCATGGCAATCCCGCGCTCACGCTCACCGTCAGATCGCGCGGCTCGTACTCGAGCACCTGATCGAGCGCTGCCGTAGATATGCACACATCGGCATCGGCGACGGGACCGCCGGCGCGCATTTTGCTCCCGTGCCCTTCCAACAGGATCTGCTTACCCTGCGACGCCGCTTCTCGCAAACACCCGGCCATCTCCCGCCCCGTAGCCGGCTTCACTCGCTCCATGGAGAATGACCATGATGGCACAGATCCCGGGGCATGAGCCCGGGTCTGAATCGCAGATTGGACTGACCGATTTCCCGATCGATGACATAAAAGTAACCTGTGCTGCGTACTGGAACTCACCGGGTTCTGCTGATCGCCTTGGTTATGCTCTTCTCTGGCTGGCGCCCGCTGCTCCTGTTAACTGGACTTTTGTTGGCGCGGGGTTCGCCGACGGAGGAACGATCACTGGTTCCTTCGTTTGGGACGCGGCTCTTTCATCGATGATAAGTTGGGACGTCAGCGTCGCTGGCGGAAACACAGGCACGTTTCCGGGGTTCACGTATTCCAACGCCACCTCGACGTTCTTTTTGCAAAACTTGGGCAACCCGGAGGATACGTTCCTCTTCACCCAAAACGCCAGCACCAGGGTGCTTCGTGTCACTCCAGTCTCCGCGCTCACCGATCTGGGCGGCGCCGTTGCATTGCACTGAATCTGGCCACCGCGGGCTTAGCCGGACTCGCGCTGGCGGGATTGGCATCGATCAGGCGTCATAACGCGTCCAGGCGTTAAGATCGACTACGAAGTGGCTCCATTCCCTTGTAGACGCGCGGGGGTCCGCCGGCACTGGCCGGCTGAGCCGGCGCACTGATCTCGTAGCCGAGCATCCGGGTGTCGCCTGGCGACCGGCGCCGTGATGGTGGCGATCCAAAACGATTGGCGTTCTGCGCGTATGACGCGGGCGTCGTTCTTCGCCGCGCGATCGATGGCCCATGGAGCTCCGAATATCAGACAGCCAAACGATCCGGCCGATTCTGGCGCGGTCACCCGATGGCGGGTGATACTTTCAACCCAGGAGCGCTTGCATCGTCAGATGGAGGAGTCGACAAGACGTAAGTGAAACGGCGTTTCAGGCGCAAGAAGGGTTCTTCCAAAAACCGGTAAGACACCATAGCCAGCAACAGAGTCAGGCAGGAGGCAACCACGAACTGAAGAAACCACTCGACCACGGGATTCGACACGTGAACATACTCCCCGCTAAACCGGACCGCAAAGGAATGAAACACGTACAAACCGTACGAGATCCGCCCGAGATATACGAGCGGCCGGTTCGGGGCGGCTCCGGATCGCAGCGTGCACAAGAGGATCAGGGATGCACCCACGCTCGCGAGCGGATAGGACAGAAGCGCGCTCTTGCCGGCGAAGTACAGAGAACCGCCTGTGTACCAAAGAAGAAGGACTCCGGCAATGATCCCGATCCATCGGATGATCCGTGAAAGCGGGAGCTCTCGCCCGGACAGAAATACCGAAATCAGCACTCCGCAGGCGATCGGGTCCAGACGAGCAAGTGTATTGTGCCAGATCGCATACCAGGGAGCGCCCGCCAGAACCAGAATGATCCGCATGAGGAAGGCAACCCCAAGCAGCGCAACAGCAATCTCCTTCACCCGGCGGTGAAAAAAATACAGAATCAAGGGCCATAGAAAGTAGAATTGCTCCTCGATGGAAACGCTCCACAGGATGGTTGCCGCCGAGTTCATTTGATCATCTATGGCAATGGCCCAGTTGGCAAGGAAGACGAAAAAGGCGGCTTGGTGAAAGCCAGGGAAGTTCTCGGTGAGCAAAAAGGGAACCAGCCAAATCGCAGCGGCCAGAAAGGTGAAGTAGAGCGGCCAGATTCGCAGAAGGCGGCGCACCCAGAACGACGGGACGTCTATGGTCCCCCGGCTTCGAAACTCACGCAGCAGAAGCTCCGTAATGAGATAGGCGGAGAGAAGGAAAATACATCCACGCCGAACCCGCCGCCAACCTTCACGGCGAGTATGGTTTTCTCGACAGCCTTGGAGGCGCCCATTTCTCGAAGGCCCTCCCGGTACGGCAGGACGTGAGCAAGGAAAACGAGCAGGAATGCGCCGAAGCGCATCACGTCCAGTTCGGGGTGATAAAAGCGCTCCCGAGGCATACTGCTGCCCCCCCCTCATTGTGACACTGGCGTTCTCAGCGTCAAGGGCGCCGTTGGTACCAGGAGTACGCCCCGCCTCGCGCCGTGCACCATCAGCCCGGGCAGCTTTGTTTCCGCTCGGAAATGTGGAATAATGCCCCGACAAAGGGGGTACTGCCTCATGCGCAGGCTCATTCTCCTGGCGGCCGCCACCGCAGCCGCCTACGCTCAGGACGTCCGCGGCGTCATTCTTGGCCGCGTGCTTGACGCCTCCGGCGCTGTTGTCGTCAACGCCGCTGTCAGAGCCACCAACCTCAACACCAACACGATCGTGCCCGCCGCCACCAACGTGGAAGGAAACTACACCATCCCATTCCTTCTGCCTGGCATGTACCGCGTCACGGTCGAAGCTCCCGGCTTCAAAACCGCAACTCGTGAGGCCATCGAGCTGCGCACTTCCGAGCGGCGCACCGCCGACTTCCAGCTCGATGTCGGCGCCACCGCCGAGACGATCGAAGTCAAAGCCGAGGCTCCCTTGCTCGACCAGTCCACCTCGAACCTCGGCATGACGATTGACGCCAAGCGAGTCTCCGAGCTGCCGATGGTGGGCGGCAATCCGTTCTACGTCGCTCGCATCACCCCGGGCTTCAATTCGACCGGCGGCCGTTACGGGGCGAATCCTTTCGACTACGGCGCGGGCTCGACGGATTCCACCGTCAACGGTACGCGCCCCGGCGCCAACGAGATCACCCTCGACGGGTCGCCGAACATGTTCGGCCGTAACACCGCCTTCGCCCTCCCGGAAGACCTCGTGCAGGAGATGCGCGTTGAGACGGCCTCGTATGACGCCGGCATCGGACATGCCCCGGGCGCGACCGTCAATGTCTCTATGAAGGCCGGCACCAACCGCCTGCACGGCACCGGGTACCATTTCGATTCCCGCCTTCGGGCCACTCCCTGGCACACCAACCGCTTCATCTACGATCCGAACACGGGCCCCATCACCCCCGAGAAGATCGCCCGCAACACGCCCGGCTGGCTTCACCAGCGCTGGGGCGGCACCGCCGGCGGGCCCTTGTGGATTCCCAACGTTTACAACGGCAAGGATCGCACTTTCTGGACTTTCGGCTACGAAGGCCTCCACATTCTTCGCAACCTTAGCTTCACCGGCACGATGCCCACGTCCGAAGAACGCAATGGCGACTTCTCCGCGCTGCTGCGCGCCGGCTCGCAATATCAGATCTACGACCCGGCCACCATTGCGACCGCACCTAACGGCAGGTTCAGCCGCAATCCCTTCCCGGGCAATCTCGTCCCCGCCAGCCGGATTTCCTCAATTGCCAAGAGCGTGATCCCCTACTGGCCCGCTCCCAACCAGCCTGGCTCCGCTGACTTCCGCTCCAATTACTTCAACACGCAGAAGATCAACCGCAACAATCAGGATCTGATCGGCCGCATCGATCACAACTTCTCCGACAGACACCGCGCCTTTCTCCGCATCAGCAACAACTACCGGCATGAGCGCATCCAGGCGTTTCCTTCCGACGCCACCGGCGACCTGCCGTCGCAGGAAGGTTACGGCGCCGTTGTGGATGACGTCTATACGTTCAGCCCTTCGCTGCTGCTCAATGTTCGCTACGGACTCACGTTTCAGAAGCCGTACACCGAACGGCTGACCACCGGCTTCGACCTCACGCGGCTCGGCTTCCCTGCGTCGCTGGTCCAGCAGCTTGCGCAATTCAATCCCAAGGACCGCTTTACCTTCCCGCAGTTTGTCGTGGATGGAGGCGCCTTCACCAACCTCGGCCATGACTCCGGCGGATTCTCCAGCTCGAATTACCACACTTTGGGCGGCACGCTCACCAAGCTGACCGGCAATCACAATGTCAGGGCAGGCGGCGAGTTCCGTTTGTACCGGCAGGGCGCATACAACTTCGGCAATGCCTCGCCGCGCTTCGATTTCGGCAGCGCTTACAGCAACGGCCCGCTCGATAATTCCCCGGGCGCCCCGATTGGCCCGGGCTTCGCTTCTTTCCTGCTTGGAATCACCACGGGCGGCTTTGTCAGCGTCAACGCTTCTTACGCTTCCCAGACGGCGCACACCGGCCTGTTTGTGCACGACGATTGGAAGATTACCCGCAAGCTGACGCTCAATCTCGGCATCCGCTATGAGTACGAATCGCCTCTCACCGAGCGTTTCAACCGCACTGTCCGTGGATACGATTTCCAGACACCGAACCCGGTCGAGCCGCAGGCCCGCCTCAACTACGCCGCCAACCCGATCCCGGAGATTCCGGCGGCCAATTTCCGCGTCACTGGCGGCCTGCTGTTCGCGGGCGCGGGTGATTCGCCACGCTCGCTTTGGCTGACCGACCGCAACAACTTTGCCCCGCGCGTCGGGCTGGCCTACCAGCTCACCTCGAAAAGCGTTGTCCGCACCGGCTATGGCATTTTCTTCGATGTCGTCGGCACCGACCGCACCGGCCCAAACCAGTCCGGCTTTTCGCAGTCCACCAACCTCGTGCCGACTCTCGACAACGGGCTCACCTTTATCGCCACGCTCGCCAACCCTTTTCCGAGCGGCATCCAGGCGCCTCCCGGAGCCTCAGGCGGCCTGCGCACGTTCCTCGGGCGGTCGGGCGATCATTTCTTCGAGCAGCGCCCGAATCCCTACATGCAGCGCTGGTCGTTCAGCATCCAGCGGCAGCTTCCAATGCGAACCGTGGTCGAGATCGGCTACGTCGGCAACCGTGGAACACAGCTTCTCGCGGGGCGTCAGTTGAGCCCCATTCCGCGCCAGTACCTGTCCACATCGCCCACCCGCGACCAGGCCACCATCAACTTCCTGTCGGCAAATGTGGCCAATCCCTTCTTCGGCATCCCTGATTTCGCCGGCTCGGGACTCTCGGGCCGCAATGTCGCCCGCAATCAGCTCCTGAGAGCGTATCCGCAGTTCACCCAGGTCAACATCTCCGTGCCCGCCGGATTCTCCTATTACCACGCTCTGCAATTCCAAATCGAGAAGCGTTTCTCCGGCGGACTCACCTTCCAGGCCGCCTACACCTACTCGCGCTTCATGGAAGCCATCAATTACCTGGATCCGACAGACTCGAGACTCGAGAAGGTGGTTTCTGACCTGGATTATCCGCAGCGCTTTGTTGCCACGGCCGTTTACGAGCTTCCCTTCGGGCGCGGCCGGAAGCTGGGCAGCAACATGAACCGCTGGCTCAATCTGCTGGCCGGCGGATGGCAGGTGGAAGGCTGGTATGAAGGGCAGAGCGGCAACCCGCTGGGCTTTGGAAACGCAATCTTCCGCGGCGATCTCAAGAATGTTCCGCTGCCGGTCAGCGAGCGCACCTCCGAGCGCTGGTTCAACACCGCCACCGGCTTTGAGCGCAACAACGCCAACCGCCTCGACTCGAACATCCGCACCTTCCCGTCTCGCTTCAGCGGCATCCGCGGCGACGGCATCAACAACCTGGATGCGTCTTTCTTCAAGAATTTCCGCTTCGGGGAGCGTGTCACTTTCCAGTTCCGTATGGAGTCCTACAACGCGCTGAACCACGTCCAGTTCACCGACCCGACCACCGACCCGTATAACTCCAACTTCGGGCAGATCTTTGGGGAAAAGGGGCACGGTCAGCGGCAGGTTACGTTCGGCTTCAAGGCAGTTTTCTGAAAGGGGGCAGGAATGAGGCTTGCTCTTGCCTGCTTATGTTCGGCTGGTCTTTGCCTGGCTGCGCAGCAGTTCGACGTCGTTGTGTATGGCGGCGCCGCTGGCGGCGTGATTGCCGCCGTCAGCGCGGCCCGTGAAGGGCTCAAAGTGGCGCTGCTTGAGCCGCGCAATCACCTGGGCGGCATGGTATCGGGCGGGCTGAGCTGGACCGACGTCGGCAAGCGCGAAGTCATCGGCGGCTATGCACTGGAATTCTACTGGCGCGCCGGATCTCACTACGAGATGCGCCGCTTCGGCCAGGACATCGCCTGGATGCACGAGCCGAAAGTCGCCGAGAACATCTTCCGCCAGATGCTCCAGCAAGCCGGCGTTGCGGTGTTCGAGCATCACCGGCTGCGTGAGAAAACAGGCGTCCGCAAGAATGGGGCGCGGCTCACCGAAATCACCCTCGGGAACGGCGCCTCCTTCGCTGCCGCTCTGTTCATCGACAGCTCCTATGAAGGCGACCTGATGGCGCAAGCCGGCGTTTCCTGCACCTGGGGTCGCGAGTCGGTAAGCCAGTATGGCGAGTCGCTGGCCGGTGTGCGCGAAGAAACGCCGCAGCACCAGTTCCGCGTCAATGTCTCCCCATACGGTGCAGGCGGCAAACTGCTGCCCGAAGTCTACGGCGGCCCCAAAGGCGAGCCGGGCGCAGCCGACAAGAAGGTGCAGGCTTACAACTTCCGCATGTGTTTTTCTGACGATCCCGGCAACCGCGTGCCATTTCCCAAACCACCCGGCTACGATTCGAAGCGCTACGAGCTGCTCGCTCGCCTGCTGAAGGCGCGCGCCGGGCAGGAGGGCAAGGCGCCGGCGCTCAACACGCTGCTCAAGATCGACCGCATTCCAAACCGCAAAGCTGATATCAACAATAACGGCGCCTTCTCCACCGACTTTATCGGCGGAAGCTGGGACTATCCGGACGCCGATTCCCGCAAGCGCGACCAGATCTGGCAGGCGCACAAAGACTACGTCGCCGGCTTATTCTACTTTCTCGCCGGCGATCCGCAAGTGCCCGCGGAAACGCAGAAGGAAATGAACACCTGGGGACTGTGCAAGGACGAATTCACGGACACCGGCCATTGGCCGCATCAGTTGTATATCCGCGAGGCGCGCCGCATGGTGGGCGGCTTCGTCATGACGCAAAAGGACCTGCAAACCGAGCTGGCCAAGCCCGATCCGATCGGCATGGGCTCCTATAACAGCGACTCGCACAACATCCAGCGCATTCCGACGCCGGAAGGCTTCGTGCGCAACGAAGGCGACATGCAGGTACCGGTGAAGCCGTACCAGATTCCCTATCGCATCATGCTGCCCAAGCGGGGCGAAGCGGACAATCTGCTCGTGCCGGTGGCGTTTTCCGCCAGCCACGTTGCCTATTCCTCGGTGCGCATGGAGCCGCAGTACATGATCCTCGGGCAGGCGGCCGGCGTGGCAGCGAAACTCGCCATTGCGTCGAACAAGGCGGTTCAGGATATCGACACGGTCGCGCTCACCAGAACGTTGCGCGGCCAGGGCGCGATTCTGGAATATGTGCCGTCGCCGCAGGCGCCAGTGATGGATTTGTTCCGAAAAAAGTTCCGTTAAGAGGCGCGCCCGGCTGCACGCTGTAGCGCAGCAAGCGCCCGGAGAACTTGAATTCGCCCACCCACAGATATGAGCCGTCAAAGCTCAACCCGCCTGGCCAGAACAGGCCATTCTGCCTTGTCTGGGTCCTTCGATCCGGCGAGCCGAGCAGCAAGTCGGCATCGCGGCCGGCGATCGCATCTTCCATCCGGTTCCACACGTGCACGCGATTGAACACCGTATCGGCGACGAACAGCTTTCCGCTGGACACAATCGCATGCTCCGGCAGATTGAACCGTCCTGGCCCGCCGATGCTTTGCGGCCGCGCGTCCGCGCTCAGGCTGTCGACCCGGTACGCCTGAATCTGCTGCCCCTCGGTGCGCACCACCAGCAGCCACGTTCCATCGCTGTGCAGGCGTGTGGGCCGGTCAGCGGCCAGCGAGAACTTCGGCTCCGAGTTCGCCGTTGGGATGCCTTCCCAGACGTAGACGCGGCCGGCGCCGAAATCAGAGAGGTAGAAAAAACGCCCGTCATACGCAACGCCGCGCAGCTCGCGCAACTGCACGCTGCCGATGCGCTCTCGCAGAATGACATCGGGCCGCTGCCCTTCGAGCGGCAGATTGCGCCACACCACCACAGTGCGCGCCCCCGCCAGCGCCAGCGTGTCCTGCCACAAGGCATTCTGCCAGGCGGGCTCCGGCAAGTGATACACCAGGTCCGGCCGCACGCCGCTTTCGTCCGGCAGCCGCTTCCACACATACAGCCGGCGATCGAAATCGGAAGACACGAACAGGCTCTTGCCGTTGGAGGAAGGCACGGGATTGGTGATGAGGAAATTCGCGTCGAGCGTGTTGGTGCACAGGTCCGGGCTGCCGAGCGCGAAATCGGGCGTCTGCTCCGCATTGTCCGGAAACGACCTGTAGACCAGCACGCGATTGCCGTTCGCGCCCGAGATGAACAGCCGGTTGCCCGCGGCCACGGCGGACGAGCCATCGCCTCCGGAAAACGAGAACGCGCGGATACTCACCGCCGGCTTGTCCGCCGCGCCGGCAGGCGCGGTGTTCCACAGATGCAGCGTGCTGCCAAGCACGGCCAGCCGCCCATCCGGGAGGAAATCGCCTTGCATCCACGCATAGCGCTCATCCATTGGATCGGTCAGGAAGAAATCGTACGGCGTGTCCTCGGTTTCCGGAAATCGCTTCCATACATAATTGCCCTGCCCGATTTCGGTTGCACGCGCGTTATGATCCCCGATCATCAGAAACTGCCCGTTGCTGGTGATGGTCCGCGGCGTCCCGAACATGCCGCCGGCGCGAAGCCGGATGTCGTGAGGCTGATTCTCGCGCGAAGGGAATGTGTTCCAAATCAGGGCTACGCCGGTTCCCGTCGACGTCGCCACCAGTTTCTGGCCATTTGTCCACACGCCCCAGGGCCACGGAATGCGGATCTCGAAGTCCGCCGGCGCGCCGTTCTGTGCCGGAAAGCTGTTCCAGATGAGCAGCCGGTCGTTGAACGTATCCGCGACCACGATCCGGACGCCATCGGTGGCCACTGCTATCGGCCAATTCAATTGGTGACGCCCTTCACCCGAGTCGTTGCTGTCAAGATCAGGCTGCCCCAGCACCACATCCGGCGGCTCATTGGCTTCCGGCAAGCGGCTCCAGATCAGCACGCGATTGTTGCCCCGGTCGGCCAGCAGCAGGCGCGTCCCGTCGGTCGCTAGGCCACTGTTGTGATGGAACATCAGGCCGCCTCCGGACTGATTGAACCCAAAGCCCGAGAGCATGATGTCCGCCGGCTGGCCTGCCCGTAACAAGCCGGTCAGCCCGCCCGGCGCGATCCGGTAACTGGACTCGATCGGCTCCGCCGTGACTTCCGTGCGAAAGCGGGGCTGGCAAACTCCAAACGGAATCTGCGCCCGGCAAATGCCGCCGGCGGAAGCGAAGAGAAGGCAGAGAAGTCTCCCCATGTTGATCCCCATTGTGCCTGACAACGGGGCCTGGGGTGATACCTTGTTAGCCAGCGCCAGGCATTCCTGATGACCGATTCTGTCAATTCGACTCGGGCTGGCTGTCCTGTTCCTTCATGACTTCCAGCACGCCAGCGATTGCCTCACGCAAGCCTGAATTCATGACCCGCGGCGGGCGGACAACTGGAATCGGCCACTCGGAAAGGATCTTAGTTTAGTGGCCGGTTTGGCGTTCAGCTTGGGGAAAGTAGGCGCCGTCGCTGCCCTGTTATCCTGACGGAATGCGCCGACCGCCCAGTCCGAGAACGCAGGTCCGCCGCCTTCCCGAGCGTGGCCGCTAAGATGACGAAACAATCCACGCCATCCTCGACGAAGCCTTCCTCTGTTTTATTGGCTTCGCGGCCGGAGGCTCGCCGGTCGTCATCCCCACGCTGTACGCGCGCCGCGGCGATTGTCTTTACATGCACGGCTCGGCCGCCAGCCGCATGCTGCGCGACTTGCAAAAGGGCGCGCCGGCTTCTGTCACCGTCGCGCTGGTGGACGGGCTGGTGCTGGCGCGTTCCGCGTTCCACCATTCGATCAACTACCGCTCCGTTGTCGCTTTCGGCACAGCGCGGCTGGTCGAAGATCAGGGGGAGAAGTTGCACGCATTGGAAGCCATCAGCGAGCATGTGATCCCAGGACGCTGGAGCCAGGTGCGCGGCCCCAATGAGCAGGAACTCAAGGCCACTGCGGTCATCGAATTCCGCATCGAAGAAGCGTCGGCTAAAGTCCGGCACGGACCGCCCAAGGACGATGAAGAGGATTATGCGCTGCCCGTGTGGGCGGGCGTCGTACCCTTTCGCACCATTCGCGGCGACCCTGTTCCGGACGCCCGCCTCGCGCCCGGTATCCCTGTCCCGGAATACCTGCGTTTGTAGCGCAGCCCTATGCCGCTTTCCGACGCCAGCAGCCGATGGCCAGCAGGCCCGCGCCCATCAGCGCCCAGGCGGCCGGCTCGGGTGCATCCGTGGTAATCGTGATCGTCCACCCGCTGTCGAGAGTACCAGCATCCGGTTGATTGAAGTCCTGGATGTACAGGCTCCAGGCGCCGTTCGGATCCACTCCGTTGAACACGGAGAGAACCAATCCATAAGGCCCAGCGGGCGCCGGCCCGGCAAAGGTATCTCCAGCGTTCAGCCCGGGCTGGAATGTGCCGCCGGACAACGCACTGCCGGACGGAAGCGGCGAGGCCGCACTGTCGTCGAAGATCCACGTCAAGTTCGTGACTGGACTGCCGTCCCCGGGCGCATCGAAAAGAAGAACATTTTGCCCTCCCGGCCCTATCACCAGAGCGCCGACATCAGCCGGGAACGTGTGGTTGAAGTTCGTCAGAGTGATCGTAACGGACTGTACCGTACCCGCGACTCCAGAGACGGAGATTGTTGACGGGTAAGGGTTTGCAACGGAGTTATCGATGATGTCGATCAGGCTAGGCTGGTGTTCGAGAAGGTAAAGACTGCGGCGTGCGCGGACCAGGGAAGAACGAGCAGCACTGCCAGCAAACTGTAATGCAGGACGCGTTTTCTCATGCTGTATACCTTTGTACGCAGAAAGTTCTAGCCCAATCTAACATCGGAGTAGAACTGTGAGACTCCGCTGTGAACCCTAGTTCAGACTCCGAAACAACCTAAGCGGATCGCCTCAGAAGCGGGCGTAGCCGTTTGCGGGCACACTGGTATCCTAAAAGGGAGGGGAGGATCGTTCGATTCGCGCCAGCTCAGACTACCGGATTCAAGGGATGGACTGCGCCGAAGAGGTCGCCCTGCTGAAACGCGAGTTAAGCGATCTCGATGGCATCACCGGTCTGCGGTTCGACGTGGCCAGGGCCAAGATGTCGGTCGAGTTCGACCCGGCCGTGGTGGACGCCCCCCGGATCACCGCAGCGGTGTCGCGGACAGGCATGAAATGCGAGCCATTCCGCGACCAGGAAGAAAAGGGAGACTGGTGGCGGCGGCACGGCCGTGTGGTCTTGACAGCGATCAGCGGGCTGGTCCTGGTGTGCGGCGCGATCACGCAGGCGACCTCGCCGGCTGAGTTTCTACGCTCGCTGCTGGTGCATGAGCACGCGCACGAGAGCCTGCCCACACTGGCAATCGGATTCTATCTTGCGGCCATGCTGTGCGGCATGTACTACGCGGCGCCCAAAGCATGGCGGGCGCTGCGGAGGCTGACGCCGGAGATGAATGCGCTGATGGCCGTTTCCATCGCCGGGGCCATGATTCTGCACGAATGGTCGGAGGGGGCGACGCTTGGCTTTCTGTTTGCGCTGGCCGGTTTGCTGGAGAGCTGGAGCCTGACGCGGGCGCGCAACGCGGTTTCCTCGCTGCTCGAAGTAGCGCCCACCGAAGCGACCGTGTTGCACGGGCACGGGGAGCATCGCACTCCCGTGGATCGAGTCCAGGTCGGCGAAGTGGTGCGGATCAAGCCGGGCGAGCGGATTCCGTGCGACGGCGTAGTCACCATGGGCGCCTCGCATGTAGATCAGGCGCTGATTACCGGAGAATCCGTGCCGGTGCCCAAAGCGGCGGCGTCCGCCGTGTTTGCCGGGACCATCAACGGCGACGGCCTGCTCGAGGTGAAGGTCAGCCGGCAGCCATCCGACACGCTGCTGGCGCGGATGCTGCGGATGATCGAGGGGGCGCAGCACCGGCGGGCGCAGAGCGAGCAGTTTGTCGAGCGGTTCTCGAGAGTGTACACGCCGCTGATGTTCATTCTGGCGATCCTGATGGCGACCATCCCGCCGCTGTTTCGCGGTGCGGGGTGGGGGGAATCGGCGTATCAGGGCATGGTGATTCTGCTGATTTCCTGCCCTTGTGCGCTGGTGATCTCGACGCCGGTGACGGTGGTGGCGGCGCTGGCGTCAGCGGCGCGGCAGGGCGTGTTGATCAAAGGCGGCGTGTATCTGGAGGAAGCCGCCAAGCTGAAGGCGGTGGCGTTCGACAAAACCGGCGTGCTCACGACCGGCCGGCCCGAAGTGCAGACGTTCCGCACGCTGGACGGACTGGGGGAGCAGGACGCACTGCGGCGGCTGCTGGCTCTCGAGCAGCGCAGCGAGCATCCTGTCGGGCATGCCATCGTGCGGTATGCGGCGACGCGAGGCATCGAGCCGGAAGCCGTCACCGAGTTCCGCGCCGTGCAGGGCCGGGGGGCGGAAGCAATGGTCGCCGACGAGCGTTTCTGGGCGGGCAGCCATCGTTTTCTGCACGAGAAGGGGCTCGAGCACGCTCGCGTCTGCGAGCAGGTGGAGGCGCTGGAAGACGCAGGCCATACGGCGTTCTTGTGCGGCACGGAAAACGAAGTGTGGGCCATGGTCAGCCTGGCGGATCCGGTGCGGCCCGAGGCAGCCGAGGCGCTCCGCCGGCTGCGGCGCGAGGGTGTGCGGCGGCTGACCATGCTGACCGGCGACAACGCTCCGACGGCCCGCGCGGTGGGCGACAAGCTGGGCGTCGAGGACGTGCGTGCCGAGATGCTGCCGGAGGAGAAAGCCAGAGCGGTCCAGGAGCTGCGCGCTCTGCACCGGCACGTCGCCATGGTCGGCGACGGCATCAATGACGCGCAAGCGCTGGCCAGCGCGTCGGTGGGGATCGCGCTGGGGCGGCGGGCGACCGACGTGGCGCTGGAAACCGCCGATGTCGTCCTCATGAACGATGACCTCGGCAAGCTGTCCTTCCTGTTGCGGCACGCGCGGCGAGCGAGCGCGGTGATCCGGCAGAACGTGGTGGTGGCGCTGGGCCTGAAGGCGGTGTTTCTCATGCTGGCGCTGGCTGGCCTGGCAACATTATGGATGGCGATCGCCGCCGATATGGGCGGGACCCTGCTGGTCACCTTTAACGGGCTTCGCCTGCTGCGGGCGACGCGGTAATCTGCGGCTGTTGTGGTGACGGCCGCGTTGCCGGCCTACAGCCGCGTAGCGCTGATCGCGTAATCCAAGCCCCCGCGCAATGCGTCTGGCAAATGCGGCAGCGATTCCTCGGCCGGATTCATGTACTCGGTCGCGATCTGCCCGAATCCGCTCTCTTCCAGATAAAATGCCAGCAGCGCGGCAGGCACCGGCCGCCGGTGCGTCGGGTCCAGATAGAAGTGGGTGGCAAAAATCGCCAGGCACTCCGGATTCGGCGTTTCGATCACGATTCGGCCGCCGGGGCGCAGTGCGGCAGCGGCGAGGCTGATCATCTCCGGCACGCGGTGCGGAGGCAGATGCTCGACCACCTGCGCGCAGAAGATGCCGTCCAGCGACGCTTCGTCCAGCTCGCCCAGGTAATCGAACAAGTCCGCCTGCTCGGCATACAGGTCTTTTGAGCGGCATAGCGCCACCATCTCAGCGTTCGAGTCGATGCCCTTGGCAACCATCCCTGCTTCGCGCAGGCATTCCAGGAACTCACCGCGGCCACAGCCGATGTCAAGCACTTCCCCGAATCCCGCAAATTTCTCGACATAACGCTTCTGTATCCGCCGCACGTAGTCTTCCGTGCCGCGGAAGCGATCCGCAAAGCGCAGGCAATCGATGGGCGCTTCCGGCAGCCCGGCGACGGCCGTGGCTGGACTCGCGGCGGGCGCTGGCGTCGCCGCTTGCACTCGCTGGCGCATGACACGCAGCTCATTGTGGATCAGCTTCTCGAACTCCATCCGCACTTTGGCCAACTCAGCCCATAGCCTCTCCTGGATCTCGAGGCGCGCTTTGTCGAGAGCCACGGCAAAGTCTCTGTGCTGCGAGCCGGCCAAATCCCGGAAATTGCTTTCCATCAGCGTGGCCCGGTGCTGAAAGGCGGTCTGAAGGTCAGCCACGCTTCGCAGGAACTGGATTTCGTTGATCGAGAGCTTGCGCTCCCACTCCTGGCGCCACTCGGCCCAATGGCCGCGGACATCTTTGAGCTCGCGGGCTTCCTCCGCCAGCGCTTCGGCGGTTCGCCTCAGCGGCTG
Organism: Acidobacteriota bacterium; assembly: GCA_016201205.1. Lineage (GTDB taxonomy): Bacteria > Acidobacteriota > Terriglobia > Bryobacterales > Bryobacteraceae > CADEFT01. The sequence goes on along the minus strand of JACQDF010000007.1, from coordinate 14,675 downwards.
CATCTCGGCCTGCATCTGGTTGCGCAGGTCCTCGATCCGGCGGTCGACCTGGCAGGCCAGCGCCGCCATCGCACGGTTGGCTTCATTGGTCGCTTCCAGCAGGGCATGCACGCAGTCAAGACAGGCGCGGTTAAACTCGATCTGGTCGCGCACGAACCAGCCCAGCCCACGCGCGATCGTGCGTTTCACCGATTGAATCAAGCCGTTGACGAGCCCGGGCGGCCGCGGGTTCACCGTGCCAATCGCCGCCACATTCCCCTCGGCGCGGTCGCGAGCGTGCACCACGGGCATCAGGTCCGCCAAAGGAATCTGCTCCGAGCCGGCAATGTTCAGCGGGTATCTGGCTCGCACACGCTCCTGGATCTCGCGAATGACAGCGGCGATCTCGACGGATTTGGCGTCTTCAGCGGCCACGGCCCCGGCTCCAGGTTGCGGTGATTTTGGAATAGATTCCGCCGCGCGGAGCAAAGTCGCCCACCACTTCCGCACGGATGGGACGGCACGCTCTTACCACATCTCCCAGAAAGCGGTTCACACTGTTTTCCTGGAATATGCCAAGGTTGCGGTAAGCCAGGGCGTACAACTTGAGCGACTTCAGCTCGAGGCACATCTTGTCCGGGACATAGCGCAGCGTCAGCGTGCCCGAGTCCGGAAGGCCGGTTTTCGGGCACAGGGACGTGAATTCCGGAATCGTGATTTCGATCTCGTAGCCCGGACGCGGATACTGATTCGGCCAGCACTCGATTTCCGGCAGAACGGCATCGGCGCCGGCGGCAGCGTGCTGATCGGTGTATTCCCTGCGCTTCATTCGTTCACCAGATGACGCGCCAGAAGGTCCAGAAAGAGGCCGACATCGGTGACCACGCCGACCGCCTGTCCGGTTCCGCGGTCACTGACTTTGGTCACCACAGCGGGGTTGATATCGACGCAGACAATCTTGACCCAGCTCGGCGCCATGTTGCCCACGGCGATCGAGTGCAGCATCGAGCCCAGACAGAGAATCAGCCCGGCGCCGTGAATCTGTTCCGCATACGCATCCTGGGCATCGTTCATGTCGGTGATGGTGTCCGGCAGCGGGCCGTCATCGCGGAGGCTGCCCGCCAGCACGAATGGAATGCCGGCTTTCACGCATTCATACATCACGCCGCCGGTCAGGCAGCCGGACTCGACGGCCTGACGGATGCCGCCGGCGTGATAGATGGCGTTGATGGCTTGCATGTGATTGCGGTGGCCATGATCTTCCAGACGCCCATCCGCGGTGCGCACGCCAAGCGAGGTGCCCAGCAGCGCCGCTTCGACATCGTGAACGCCCAATGCGTTGCCCGCCAGCAGCGACTGCACCCATCCATGCCGGATCAGCCTTGCCAGTGCGGGTCCGCCGCCCGTATGGATCACCACCGGGCCGGCGACAACGGCGATCCTTTGCGCATTGGCAAGCGTCTGTCTCATCAATGCCGCCGTCTGGCGGACTGCGGTTTCCACCTGCCGCTCGGAAGAAATGCCGTTGCTCATGAACGCGAAGTGCAGGCGGTCGCGTTCCTTGGACTCCGGAATGACGCGAATGCCGTGCATGCCGGCCACCACCAGATCTCCCTCGCGCAGGTCCCGGAGACGCCGGCAGACGGCGCGGCCATGCTCGACCACGATCAGCGCATCCATCCGCTGCCGCTCGACTTCGATCCAAGCGCCCTGTCGCCGGACCGTCGTGCGGTGGTTGGTCGTCGAGTAAAAATCCTCCGGAGCGCAGCGGTCGCGCTCGACCCTCTTCAGCTCGACGTCGCCGCCTTCCACTGGCGAGCAGCCCAGCCCCAGCAACTGGGCCATCATCTTGTTCATCAGCTCAGCAGTGGGCGCTTCCACCTTCAGCCGCAATCGCGACGGGTCGCTGTTGGTCCGCCCGATGTGGAAATGCTGCACTTCGAACCGGCCCTGGTATTCGACCACGGTGTCGAAGATCTGCTCCATGATGTGGCTGTCGATCAGGTGTCCTTCCGCTTCCACGATCTCCTGAAAGGACAGCGCTTGTGCATTGGAAGTCATGCTTTCGGGAAACGCCCTCTCTTTAGGATAGCGGGTGAGCTGGCCTGCCGGAGGCAGCGGGTTCCTTGCCGGGTGCTTCGGCCTCGAAATCCGCTCCCTAACGGTCGCGGCTCGGAAGCGCTTTCTGAGCCGCGAGCGTCAGCGAGCGGTCACGCTCCCCCAATGCTATGCTGTCAGATCCATGAGCAGCAGCGAGTGGCTGGCGGTGGCCGCCGGGCACAAGCAACGCGGCGAGATCGGCAAGGCGATTGACGTTCTCGAACAGGCAGTGGCCATCGGAGAGCAGAGCGTGGAAATCTGCAAAGAGATCGCCAGGCTTTGCCTGTCGGTGGATGAAGTGCGCGCTTTTCAAAACTGGTGTCATGAGGCGATGCGGGTCGCCCCGGCCGATCCGGAACCGCATCTGATGATCGCGCGGGTGCTGGTGGCCGATGAGCGTTGGGGCGAAGCGATGGAGGCTCTCGATCAGACCCTGCGATTGACGGCGCTCGAGGCTTGGCAACGCCGCGAAGCCGAGCAACTGCTGGCGAAAGTCCGTGACCATTACCGCGCCTGGAAGATGCTGCATCCGGGGACCTCGAACCTGTATTAGACTGTAAGGCTGACTGAGCATGAATGCGCGCAACGGCTTCAGCCCACACAGCATCAGCGTCTTTTTCCCTGCCTATAACGACGCTCCGTCCCTGCCGGACCTGCTCGACCGAACCTTCGGCATCCTGGGGAAGCATTTCCAGGATTACGAAGTCATCGTCGTGAATGACGGAAGCCGCGACAACACCGCGCAAGTGCTGAAGGATCTCCAAAGCCGGTACGGGCCGCGGTTGCGGGTGGTGACGCACGAGAAGAACCGCGGCTACGGAGGCGCTCTGCGAAGCGGTTTCGAAGCGGCCACCAAAGATCTGGTCTTCTACACGGACGGCGACGGGCAATACGACCCGCGCGAGCTGATAAAGCTGTACCAGGAGCTAGCCGACAACGTGGGCTTCGTCAACGGCTACAAGCTCGAGCGAAACGACCCGGCGCACCGCATTCTGATCGGGAACGTCTATAACCGCTTCGCGCGTCTGTTGTTTGGCGTCCGCATCCGGGATATCGACTGCGATTTCCGCCTCATCCGGCGCGACCTGGTGAAGGACATCCATCTCGCCTCGACCAGCGGAACCATCTGCGTCGAGTTGGTGCGCAAGCTCGAGCTGAGCGGATGCGAGGTGGCCGAGGTCGGCGTGCATCATTACCCCCGGCGGCACGGCAGGAGCCAGTTTTTCCGCTGGAAGAGCCTGCTTCAAACGCTGCACCAGTTAGTTCGCTTGCGCATCCAGCTTCTGTTCACCGTGGTGCTGGTCGCCGGCAAGGGCGTGCTCGCGGAATGTCTGTCCCGGCTGTAAATCTTGGGCCGGCGCTGAAGGAAACGCGCGCCGCATGGCAGTCACGGCTGGCGGAGATGTTCGCCAGGTCGCATTTCATTCTGGGCGAGCAGGTGGCGGCGTTTGAGGGCGAGCTGGCGGCGGCCTTCCAGGCGCGGTTTGCCATCGGCGTGGGCAGCGGCACCGATGCAATCCAGTTGTGCCTGCGGGAAGCGGGCGCATCCGCGCGGGAAGTCATCACCAGTGCGCTGACGGCGTCCTTCACGGGCATCGGCATTCTGGCTGCCGGCTGCCTGCCGCGTTTTGCCGATGTGAATCCGCGGACACTCGAGATCGATCCGGAAGATGCGGGCAACCGGATGACGCGCCGCACGGCCGCATTTGTTCCGGTGCACCTGTATGGGCAGCCGTGCGCCATCGACAGCTTTGCCCGGATGGCGCGAGCGCACCGCAAGCTGCTGGTGCAAGACGCCTGCCAGGCGCATGGCGCGCAGTGTGGCGGCAAGCCCTTCACGGAGTTCTCCGGGTGGGTCGCCTACAGCTTTTATCCGACCAAGAACCTGTTTTGCCTTGGCGATGGAGGCGCCATCCTCACCAACCGCGCTTCTTCCGCGCGGCGGCTGCGCGCGCTTCGCGACGGCGGGCGGCGCGGCGGGCAGATCAGCTACATGGCCGGCGTCAATTCACGGCTCGATGAAATGCACGCCTGTTATCTGCGAGCGTTTCTGCCCCGCCTCAACGAATGGAACGAAGACCGCCGCCGCACCGCACGCCTGTATGACCAAGGCCTGAAGGATTGTCCGGCAGTGGGCATGGTGGAACGCACGGAGGACTCCGTGTGCCATCTCTACGTCATCCGTGCGCACAGGCGAGACCGCCTGCGGCAGCATCTGGCGTCGCAAGGAATCGTCACCGGCGTCCACTACCCGGCGCCGCTTCACCTGCAACCGGCGTTTCGAGACTGCGGGCTGCGCCGCGGCGACTTGCCGCATGCCGAGAAAGCGTGCCGCGAGATCCTGTCGCTGCCTCTGTGGCCGCGCCTGCCCGCAACGTCCGCCGAGGAAGTGATCGAACGGATCCGGCGGTTCTATCGTCGTTGAACCTGGCGCACGCTCGTAGCTCGCACAGGCCGGGCCGGCCTCCATACCGGTGAGGAACCCGCCGGCTGCCGGCAGGCCCGGCGCGTTGTGCGAGCGAGTTCCTTAGTAGCTCGCACAGGCCGGGCCGGCCTCCATACCGGTGAGGAACCCGCCGGCTGCCGGTAGGCCCGGCGCGTTGTGCGAGCGAGTTCCTTAGTAGTAGGATGGCTACAATCTGTTGTAATTGGGTGAAAGGACTCCGAACGAATGTCCTATCGGAATACTCCTGTTCTGGTGACCGGCGGCCTCGGTTTTATCGGCAGCAACCTGGCATTGAGGCTGGTTGAGCAAGGAGCGCAGGTTACCGTGGTGGACCCGCTCGTTCCCGGCTGCGGCGGCAACCTCCACAACATCGCCACCGTGCGCGAACAGGTCGAGGTAATCAAGCGTGACATCAGCGCGGCTGGCCACTTCGCCTCCGCCATCCGCCGCGCGCGGGTCATCTTTAATCTCGCAGGCGAGGTCAGCCACATCCACAGCATGGAGTTTCCCGAGCGGGACCTGCTGATCAACACCGTAGCCCAGTTGCGTTTTTTGCAGGTGTGTGTGCGGCACAATCCAGGAGTGCGGGTCGTGTACGCAGGAACGCGGCAGGTATACGGCAAACCTGAGTACTTGCCGATGGACGAAAACCACCCCGTGCGGCCCGTCGATTTCAACGGCGTGCACAAGTACGCGGCGAACATGTATCACCTCATGTTGAGCCGCAGCGGCCAGCTCGATGCGGTTGTTCTCCGCCTTACCAATGTGTATGGCCCGCGGATGTCGCTGGCGATTCCCTGCCAGGGCTTTCTGAGCACATTTCTGCGGTGCATCCTCACTGGCCAGGGCCTCGAAGTCTTCGGCGACGGCAAACAGCTTCGCGACCCGGTGTTCGTCGATGACGCCGTGGAAGCGTTTCTGCTTGCCGGCGCTGCGCCCGCATTACAGGAGCGCACCTTGAACGTGGGCGGGCCGGAGGCGCTCAGCCTGCTCGAGATCGCCCAAACGTGTGCGCGCGCGGCCGGCGGTTTGAGTGTAGAAACAAGGCCGTTTCCGGAAGAGCGGGCTGCAATCGACATCGGCAGCTACGCGACGGATTGCTCGCTGATTCGAAAAACACTCGGCTGGAAGCCACAGGCCCGCTTCGCGGACGGCATCGAGAGCACCCTCGCCTTCTACCGCGCCCGGTTGCGGCACTACCTGGATCCGGAAAACCCGCAGGCCGATTGCAGCCTCCCCGAGCACAAAGGAGTCCAGCGCAGGCTCAAGTATGCCGCCGTATGATGAATCCGGCGGAATTCGACCATATTGCAGCGCTCGAGGAGAGCTTCTGGTGGTTTCGCGGCATGCGGCGGATTCTGTTCCGGCTGCTTGATCCGCTGGCGGCGCAGCGTAAGCTGACGCGTGTTCTGGAGGCCGGCTGCGGCACGGGTCATTTGTCCCGCGCGCTCGAGCAGCGATATGGCTGGCGCATGACGCCTGTCGATCTGGCATCCGAAGGGCTCGCATATGGCCGCGCTCTTGGCGTCCTTCGCTTGACGCAGGCCGATATCGCGGCCCTTCCCTTCCCTGATGGCTGCTTTGATGCCGTGCTCTCGATGGACGTGCTGGTGCATTTTTCGCGCGGGGAGGAACAGCAGCCGTTTGGCGAGCTGGTTCGCGTGCTTCGGCCGGGCGGCCTGCTGGTGATGCGCGTCTCGGCGCTCGATCTGCTGCGCAGCCGCCATTCCCGGTTCGCTCTCGAGCGGCAGCGCTTCACCAGGAAGCGCTTGCTGGCCCTGGCGTCCCTCTTTCAGCTTCGCAGGCTCCGCTGCACCTATCTCAACTCGCTGCTGCTCCCGGTCGCGCTGGCGAAATTCCGCTTCTACGAGCCCTGGCTGAAATCGCCTCCGGAAAGCGGCGTCCAGCCGCTTCCCGGCTGGATGGATCAATTGTTGTATACTGCTCTGGCACTGGAGGAGAAATGGTTGGCAGCGGGTCTGAACTTTCCCCTGGGACAATCGCTCTTGCTGATCGCGGAGAAGGCGCAACTGTAGCCGCATCCCAGCGTCTGCTTTCGCTCGACGTATTCCGCGGTCTGACGATCGCGTCCATGATGCTGGTGAACAATGCCGGCGGCTTCGATCAGGTCTACGGGCCGCTCAAGCACGCCGCCTGGCACGGGTGGACGTTCACGGACACGGTCTTTCCGTTCTTTTTGTGGATCGCCGGCGTGTCGATGACATTTTCCTTCGCCAAACGCGTCGAGGCCGGCGCGGATCGCACACGGCTCCTGTGGCACGCTCTGCGGCGTGGCCTCATCATCTTTGTGCTGGGCCTGTTCCTGAATGGCTTTCCCTTCTTCAACCTGGCGACGCTGCGCATTCCCGGCGTATTGCAGCGCATCGGCGTCTGCTACTTCTGCGCAGCGCTTGTTTTTCTTTATTGCTCGCGGCGCATGCAGGCGTGGGTCACCGCCGGCTGCCTGCTGGTCTACTGGGCGCTCATGACGCTGGCGCCCGTGCCAGGCGTCGCCTCGGGCGTCCTCGAGAAAGGACAAAACTTCGCGGCGTACATCGACAGCCTTGTGCTCTCCGGACACATGTGGTCGGCGACAAAAACCTGGGACCCGGAGGGGATTCTGAGCACGATTCCCGCCATCTCGACCACGCTGTTCGGTGTGCTCACCGGCCACTTGCTGCGGTCCTCGTTGAGCGCGCTCGAAAAAGCGGCGTGGATGTTTTCGAGCGGCAGCATTCTGCTGTTCCTCGGCGCCTGGTGGGACAAGGTTTTCCCGATCAACAAGAACATCTGGACCAGCTCGTACACTGTGTTCATGGCAGGCATGGCGCTGGTCGTCTTTGGCTGCTGCTATTTCTTCCTCGATGTCAAAGGCTGGAAAAAGCACACTCACTGGCTGGCCATCTACGGATCAAACGCGATCGCGGTGTATGTGATCGCCGGCGTTGTGGCGCGCATGCTGGGTCTGCTGAAATTGCGAACGCCGGTCTATGAGGGATTCGCCGCCGTGGTGAGCCCGATCAACGCCTCGCTTTTGTATGGGCTGAGCCACGTGCTGCTGTTGTATCTGCTGGCGTGGTTTCTGTACCGGCGCGGCTGGTTTTTGAAAATATGAAACGGCGCGCGTTTCTTGGCGCACTGGGCGCGGCTTCGCTCGAAAGCTCGACTCCCGGCGTTCGCCGGGAGATATTTCTTCGATCGCCCGGCAAAGGCACGGCCGTCATGGCGTATGCTTTCTACAGCGAGCGCACGGGCGGCGCGATGATCTCGGTCGAGCAGCGCTGGTCGCGGTCGGACACGATCGACATCGCTTACATCCGCCAGTCGAAAGACAACGGCCGCACCTGGGGTCCGCCCATCGAGCGGCTGACGGGCGAGAAGCGGCCCAAGGGCATGCTGCGGCGGCACACTCGCGCCGGCTACGTTGATCCGAAAACCGGTCGCTACATCGAGTTCTGGCTCGAGGGCATTCTGCCCACCGATGATCCGCTCGAAGGGATGCGCCAATGGAACCTCTGGTATCGCGTTGGCGTGAACGGCGCGCCACAACAGGTGATCCACGAGGGCAACGCATTCGGCGCCGGGCATCCGCTGCCCGGCGTTTACACCGGCAAGAACTGCGTCATGCTGGGCGACCAGACGTCGGTTCCTGTCACGGCCAAAGACGGAACCATCCTGCTGCCCGTCGAAATCTCGCATCTCGGTCCCAACGGCGAATATCACAACCCGGGCGGTGGGCTCACTTACACCGACGCCGCGCTGCTCCATGGCCGTTGGAAGGGCGGCCATCTGGTCTGGCGCATGTCAGAGCTTGTCGAAGGCGACCCGGAAAAATCCACCCGCGGCATGGTCGAGCCAACGGTCCAGATTCTCGACGACGGGCGTATTCTGATGGTGCTGCGCGGCTCCAATGACAAGAAGTTTCATTTGCCTGGACGCCGCTGGGTGTCCTTCAGCTCGGATGGCGGCTGGAAATGGACGGAGCCGAAGCCGTGGACGTACACAACGGGAGAATCTTTCTTCTCGCCCAGCGCCTGCTCTCAGCTTCTGAAACACTCCAGTGGGCGTCTGTTTTGGCTGGGCAATATCACCCCGGCCAATCCGCGCGGCAACCGGCCCCGCTATCCGTTCGTGATCGGCGAGGTGGACCGCAAGCAGGGCCTGCTAAAGAAGGATTCCGACGGCGTGGTCGACGACCGGCAGCCTGGGGAATCGGATATTCTGACGTTATCGAACTTCTATGCGCGCGAGGACCGCGAGACGCGTGAAATCGTACTGCATATGACGCGCCTGTTTGCGTTGCCGGACGGATGGGAAGGCGACGCGATGATTTATCGGATTCAGATCTGAACTCCCGCCGTGCGCTCCCCGGAAGTGCATCCGGATGACCGCGTCACCTTCCGGCTGCTTGCTCCGCAGGCAACCGAGGTGCTGCTGCGCGGCGAGTTCATCGGAGCGCAGGAGCGGGTTGCACTGGCCAAAGACCCTGACGGCGTCTGGAGCGTCACCGCCGGCCCGCTCCGGCCGGACATGCACTGGTACCACTCGAAATCGATCGGGAAGGCGCGCCGCCTGCACGTCTACACACCACCAGCCTATGAGAAGGACGTCAGGACACGCTATCCCGTGCTGTACCTGCTGCATGGCTCCGGTGACACGGATGGCGAGTGGACCAGTGTCGGCCGGGCGAATCACGTCCTCGATAATCTTCTGGCGGAAGGTAAAGCGCGCCCCATGCTGATCGTGATGCCGGACGGCCATGCCACCGATCCGAATGCGACCGACCCCGCCACCCGCGGCCAGAATACGGCGAAGTTCGAGCAGGACCTGCTCGGCGACATCATCCCGCTGATCGAATCCAGCTATCGCGTCGCGCCGGGCTCGCAGAACCGAGCGCTGGCCGGGCTCTCGATGGGCGGCGCACAGACCATCAATATCGGCCTGAGCCACCCCGACAGGTTCGGCTGGATGGGCGTGTTCAGCGCCGGGGCCGGCTTCGGCCCCAACGCCGCCCAGGAATTCGAAGAGAAGTACAAGGGCGTGCTGGGCGCGCCGGAGCGCTTTCACAAGCAGGTGCAGTTGCTGTGGATCGGCTGCGGCCGCACGGACGGCCTGCTGAAGTCGGCGCACCAATTGAGCTCTACGCTGAAGAAATATGGCATCCGCCATACCTTCCGCGAGACCGATGGCGCGCACGTATGGTGGCTGTGGAGGAAGTACCTCGCCGAACTGGCGCCACAGTTGTTCCGGAAGGCGACCTAGCGCCGGTTCACGTACAGGCGGGTGAGCTTAATCGGCGCGGTACGCGGGCTCCCCTTCCGCGTGATCACGATGGCGTTTCCACGGCTCGAGGGAAGCGTAGCCGGCCATGCGACGCCGCAACTGCTCGATTTCCGCTGCCGGCAGCTGCTTGGAATCGCGCGCCAGGGCGACGGCCGCATCGACGTGGGTGAGCTGGGCCAAACCCACGATCGCCGTTGACACGGGCAGCGTCCACACATAGCGCAGGCATTCGTCCACGGTGGCGGCCTTCTTTTGCAAGATCTGGCCGGCGCCCAGCGTCTTCATAGCAATCACGCCCATGCCTTTCTTCTTCGCCAGCGGCAGCGTCAACTGCTCGAAGCTCTTCTGGCTGTTGCCTCCGTCGGTGACACTGAGCGGCATGAGTACGGTCGAGAAATCGTAGCGCTCGATCATCTTGTTATGAATCCTCGGATCCGTGTGGCCGGTAAAGCCGACGAAGCGGATCTTGCCCGCTTTGCGCGCTTTCTCGATCATCTCCATCACACCCTTGGGGCCGAAGATGAATTCGATGTCCTCGTCGTTCATGACGTTGTGCACCTGGTAGAGGTCGATACGATCGGTCTTGAGATTCGCCAGAGACTGGTCGAGATCCAGTTGCGCCTGCGTCATCGTCCGGTTGCGCGTCTTGGTGGCGAAGACGATTTTGTCGCGCACGTCTTTGAGCGCGAGTCCGTAGCGCATCTGGCTCAAGCCGTAGGCCCCGGCCGAGGCGCAATCGAAGTACGTCACGCCCATGTCGTAGCAGCGGCGCACGACGTCGCGGGCCTGCCTGCCGTCGTCGAGATTACCGATGGGAGCGCCGCCCAGGCCGAGGATCGAGACCTGAAGGCCGGTCTTGCCGAGCGGACGGCGGGGGATCTGGGTCGCGGCGTTGGCGGCCGCCAGGGCCATGGCGCCGATGGATTGCACGACTTCGCGACGAGTAGAGGACATGTCGAATCTCCGTTGGGCTGATGGTATCACAAGCGTCGTGCGCGTGGTGTAATCGCAGACATGCGTTTTCCGGGACTGCTGTTTGTGCGTTTCCTGCCCGCATCGCCCGCGGATCCGATCACGGCGGCGGACCTGTTGAAGATCCGGCGTGTGACAGAAGTCGTGCTGGTAGCGCGGGACGGCGCCTCACCAAGCGGGTATCGAAGCCGGTGTTACATCCGTCAACTTACATTACATTAAGGAGCAAGTCGGAGCCAGAGCAGCCCACTGCGGAGCAGGCATCTCAAGTCGCGGAATATAGGCGTGACTGAGTGACGATCGGCTCCCGCTCTCTCGGGCAGGACAGCGAAAGGAACTTCCTGTCGTTGTGGCGTCCACGGTAGTCCCAACTGGTGCCCTGGTAGGGCGAGGTTGTGACGCCCACGCCCGGTTCCGCGGCCTGAATGACGTTGCCGTCCATCAGCAGCAAACCGATGTGGTCCACTGAGGTCTTCTTGTACAGAATATCGCCGCCCACCGGCGGATCATTCCTGGGCACTTCGTCAGTGTTCGCCTTATGGCCCAGGACGTCATGGGAGAAGCTCCTTTCCAGGCCTCCATGGCCTTTATTGCCTCCAGGGCCTTCCCTGCCTCCATGGCTCCGGTCGCACACCAAAGTTAACAGGTAGTTCACCAGCCCTACGCAGTCAAAGTGACGCTTGCCGCGACAGTCTTCTCCCCAAACCACGTCGCCTGCCGCGTCCTTCAGTATGACCAGCCGTGGCGTGAGTCCCATGGGATCCGCATCGATCAGGCTGGTCTGCTTGTATTTCGCCTCCTGCAATTTCAGATATTCCAGCAGCTCCCAATTCGAGGGCTGCGTCACACGACCCCATTTAGCCATCATCCACCGCCCGCCGCAGACGGAATGGATGTGCGGGGCTTTCTTATCTTTGGTGTTTTCCCCAACCTGGAGATCGGTCTCAGCGGCGTGGATGCAGGGCTTCCGGGGATTGAAGCTAACCGGCGCCAGGCTCACCATGTTCCGGCGGAAAGGGGCTCCGTCGTTTCCTCCGGGAGTGGCGCCGTAACCGCCGGTCAGATAGTGTGCCCCTACCAGTTTGTAAGCCTCCGCCGTAAGAACGGCTTGGGTACAGGAATCCATCATAAGAACGCCTCCTCGCGCCGCCGTGTCACGCTACGCCGTGCGACGCCTCGGCCCGCGATCACCAGGACGGCGCCAAATAGCACAAGACTCCAGGTAGCCGGCTCAGGAACGGATGCGAGCGTCGGAAAGACAACGCCCGCGTCCGTCGTGTAACCGCCCCCTTGGGTAAGCACATCCACGTAGAGCATCGAGGTGTTGAACGCGTTGATGTCTACCGTCGCGAACCGGTCAGCGCGCCCACCCACAGTCATGCGACCGACCAGACGGACTGTATCACCGGCATTGAACGTGTACACGCGGCTCAACAGAACGGAAAATGGCCCCGGATTAATCAGCAGATTGAAGTCGAAGTCGCCCAAAATGTCGGCGCCGACAAAGATGGTCGAGTGCACATCTCCGCTGTAACCCTGACCGGCAGCGGCGGTGAAGCCGTCCAGGCTGTGACTGAACTGGAAGGACACGGTTGACCCGGGCGGCCCGTTGACAATAAAGTCCGTGGCCCAGTTCAGGTCGTTGAATCCCTGGCCGGCCTGGAGTACGGTGTTCGTCGACCGCTGAACCTTCCCGCCCAGCGAGCCGATGCTGGCATAGGCGCTGGTAAAGGCGCTCTGGCCGCCGCCTCCCGCGTTGTCGGCCACGGCTAGCGTGATGACTCCAGTGGTGATGCCCATCAGCGATGTCTCCGATAACTCGGTGATTTCCGGGTCTGCGAACATCTCCAAGCACTCGCAACAGGTCCTGGACGAGGCGGCAATCTGGACGAATGCCCGGGCAGCGATTCGACGGGCACGAGTGTTCATCGACCGGCTCTGTACTGAACCAGTACGCCCGGATTACCTTGAGGAGTGCAAGCGACTGTACAAGCCGCCACGCCTCAATGGCCAGCGGGCCAACGGAAAGCACCGGCAGCAGCGCGTGAGGCCCGCTAAGCTCTGGATTGTCAACTTGAGCGAGTACTCAATTCCTGAGTCTGAGGTCCAGCGTTTCGAGCAAGGCGAAGCCAAAGCCGCGAAGTTGGTCAAGGACGAGGCCCGGTCCAAGACGGAGAGCTTTTATTGGCCTTACAAGCCCAAGATGGCGGGCGAGCTGGAGTTAGGGGATTGGGTGATTCAGGTGATGACACACAAGGACAAGAGCATCATAGTTTATCCGCCAGGACGGCTTCTGTCCATCCACTCCTATATCCGAGATTCTGACTCGGGCAAGAAGCGTTGGGTGTTTCACCTCGAGGTTCCGAGGCGCGGGGAAACCATGATCTGGAAGGAATTTCGTCGGACGGCGAAGGCCGTACTTGGGGCGTATGCTTTGACTACCCCTCGAACGAAGCCCATTCGGGATGTACAGGTCGCAGACGGTTTGCTCGCGCTGTGGACGCCGGGAGGTCGCGTGTCCCGGCGCTAACCGGCGCCGCACCTGACCGAGTGTAGATCGGCTGCGGCCGCGCGGACGGCCTGCTGAAGTCGGCGCAGCAATTGAGCTCCACACCCTATTCATACCGCAGCGCGATCACCGGATCGACACGCGTAGCTCGTCGGGCGGGGATGTAGCTCGCCAGCAGGGCAACGGCGCCAAGAAGAAGCGCGACGGCGGCGAAGCTCACCGGGTCAGTGGCGCCAACGCCGAACAAGAGCCGGCCGAGCAGGCGGGTAAGGCCGAAGGCGACGCCGAGTCCGAGGACGAGCCCGATGGCCGCCAGGCGCGCGCCCTGGAGCACAAACAGGCGCAGGACGTCCGCGCGGTCCGCGCCCAGCGCCAGCCGGATTCCGATTTCGTGAGCGCGCTGCTCGACCGAATACGACATCAGACCGTAGATTCCGATCGCCGCCAGCAGCAAGGCGACGGCGGCGAAGATACTGAGCAGGAGCATGTTGAAGTTGTCGCGAGCCGCCGCCTGCCGGATCACCTGCTCCATGGTGCGCACGTTTGCCACCGGCACCAGCGGATCGGTCGAGAGGAACTCGCGCTCGACGGCGGCGGTGAGGCTGAGCGGATCACCCGCGGAGCGTACAACCCAGGTGGTGGGGATGAGGCGGTTGCCCAGTCGGGTCAGCCCGTCGCTGACCTGCGTGCTGGGCACGTACATCACCGGCGCAACCTGGCTGCGCAATCCGCTTTCGCGCACATCGCCCACGATGCCGACAATCTGGCGCGGCGGGTCGTCGAATTCCGGCCCGAGCCCTTTCCCGATCACGATACGTGCGCCCAGGGGGTCCCCTTTAGGCCAGTATTTCCTGGCCATGGATTCGTTAATGAGGGCGACCTTGGCGGAGTTCTCAACGTCGCGCTGGTCAAAGACGCGGCCGCGGACGAGCGGGATCCGGAAGGCATCGAAGTACCGGGGGCCGACATAGCGCCAGAACTCATCACCGTGGAATCGGCCTTCCAGCGGCCGGCCCTCGATGGCAAAGGGCAGATCGATGCCAAAGTTCTGGACGGGGAGAACAACGGCCCGCGAGGCGGCCACCACGCCAGGGAGGCTCTCGATCCGCTGCACGACCAGACGCTCGAAGTTCGTCATCTGGGCGGAGGTGGAATAGCGGTCGCCGGACATCGAGGTTTGCAGCGTGAGAACGTTGCGGGGATCGAACCCGAGGGCGACGTTGCGCAAGCCTGCAAAAGAGCGGATCAGCAGGGTGGCGCCAATCAACAACACCAGAGCGAGAGCGACTTCACTGATCACCAGCACGGCGCGCGTGCGGCTGGGGCGCACACCGGCGCCGAAGCGTCCGGCGGCTTCTTTCAAGGTCGAGTTGAGGTCGGCGCGGG
>JACQDF010000347.1 GCA_016201205.1 Acidobacteriota bacterium | reverse complement strand
GGCTCCGGCCGGGCAGCAACAGGAGCCCGTTCCCACAGGAGCAGCACGATGACGAACACGTTGCACCGCTTTGGCGATTCCGCCAGCTTCTATGACGATTACGTCGTATTCGCCATCCCCAGCCGGGGGAAGAACGACAAGGGCTGCATCCCGAAGCTGAAGGAATTCCTGCGCATGGCTGTCCCGTTCAAACCGGTGAACCTGGGAGACGCCACCCATGGCGGCGCATTGCGGCCCAGCCGCGGAATGAATCCCACTTCGCACTGGAAGCGCGATATGACGCCGGATCTCGAGGCGGTGATCAACGGCGTCGATACACCGACCACGGTGGCTGCCGTGTTCGACAACCGCGTCCAGGCCGAGGAGTTTGTCAAAGCGGTCCGGAAGGCGGATCTGGGTCTTTGCATCAACATCTCGACTTCGATTGACGGCGCTGAGCAGTGTTGCTTTGCCGCCGGCATCCCGCGCCACAGCGTCGGTTACTCGCTGGGCTTTGAGGGCAAGACAGAAAAGCTACCGAACACGCAGGTGCTGACGCTGAGCACCATGTGCGGCCACGGCATGATCAGCCATTCACTGGCAAAGAAAATGATCGACTGGGTCAAGGAAGGCCGCCGCACCCCCGAGCAGGCGGTCACGTACCTGACGCGGTTCTGCTCCTGCGGAGTGTTCAACCCGTCGCGCGCCAGGAGGATTCTCGAAGACGCGCGCGGCTCGATGAAGTGACCCGCCACGAGCTTTACAGGCTGATCGCTCCGGCGCGTCTGCGCAAAACCGCTACACTGGGGCCATGAGGTTGCTGGCATTGCTGATCGCAACGGCATCAGCATTCGCGCAAGGTCAGTGGGAGCGGCGGGCGCCTTACCCCGTCGTGGCGACCGAAGTTTCCGCTGCCGCGCTGAACGGCAAGATCCATGCCTTGTGCGGGCTCCTCCCCAGCGGCGGAAATACGGCTACGCTCTACATCTACGATCCGTACCTGGATGAATGGAGCGCCGGGCCGCCCGCGCCCATTGCCGGCGGCGGCGATCACTGCAATGTCGCCGCAGTCAACGGCAAGCTCTATGTCTTGGGTGCGATTCGTGTTGGAACCTCGTTCGTCGACGGCAACACGTACGAGTATGATCCCGGACAGCAGCGCTGGAGCATCGCCGGGAGGATGAATGAGGCACGCGGCGCCAGCGGCGTGGCGGCGATCGCCGGCAGGATCTACGTGGCGGGCGGGCTCGCGGACGGCCGCAGTGTCAACACCCTCGAGGTGTTCGACCCGGAGACCAGGCAGTGGACCCGGCTGCGCGGCATGCCGACGGCGCGCGATCATCTTACCGCGCAGGCGATCAACGGCAAGCTGTACGCGATCGCCGGTCGTGTCGGAAGCGCCAACCTGACGGCAAACGAGGAGTACGACCCGGCGCGCGATGAATGGCTGACGCGCGCGCCCATCCCCACGGCGCGCGGCGGACTTGGGAGCGGCGCGCTGCGCAACCGCATCCAGGTCTTCGGTGGCGAGGGACCGAGCGGGCGGCCCGAGCAAACCTTCGAGCAGAACGAAGAATATGACCCGGTGTCGAACACCTGGGGCACGCTGGCGCTGATGCAGACGCCGCGCCACGGGCTGTACGGCGCGACGCTGGACGGGCGAATCTTTACACCGGGCGGCGGGCCGCGGATTGGAGCGACGTTTTCCAATGCCCACGATGCGTTCTATCTGCCGCTGCCGGATCCGCCGGCGGTCGCCAGCCTGTCCAACGCCGCCAGTATGCGAAGCGAACTGGCGCCAGGTGCGCTGGTAACGCTGAAAGGCCTCCACTTGTCGCAGGGCGAGCAGGAATCGAGGCGATTTCCGACGCCGACGCAGATGAATCTGACCACGGTCCGGGTGAACAACGCTGCCGTGCCGGTGACATACGTGAGTCCGACTCAGATCAATTTTCAGCTCCCGTACACTTTCGTTCCAGGCCCGGTGAACGTGACGGTGACACACGTGACTTCCACGAGCGTCGTGTTTTCCGGTCCTGACGCAATGTCGGTGGGGCCGGGCCTGTTTGCTCTTTCCGGAAACGGGGAAGGGCAGGGGGCGATCCGCATCGCGAATACGGGGCTGATTGCGCGCGCTGCCAACGACGGTATTTCGCGTCCGGCACGGCGCGGCGAGTTTCTCGAAATCTATGCGACGGGCCTGGGGCGGCTCGATTTTCCACCGCGGTTTGGCGAACTCGCCGGCAGCAATCCACCGTCGCAGACGCTGGAGACTCCGGAAGTGATGATCGGCGGGGCGCCCGCGGAAGTCAATTTCTCGGGACTGACTACCTGGGCTTTGGGGGTGTACCAGATCAACGCGCGGATCGCGATGAACGCGCTGACGGGAAATGCCGTGCCCGTGGTGGTGCGGATCGGCGGGCGCACGAGCAATACAGTGACGGTAGCGATCGCCGACTAAGCTAATCTAAGAACTCCTATGGTAGCTGGTCGGTAGGTGGTGCGATCTGGTTAACGTCGAACAAGTGGAAGGCAAGAGTCGGCTGGATCAGGAAACGATTGATACCTTCGCTTCGACACTCGAAGCTCCCTGGGGAGCGCGAATCGAGAATAGGATTCGCGAGGCTGTTGGGGACCGTACCGGCGAGGCCGCCGCCGCCCGCGTGATCGCCGCAGTCAAAGAACTCGACCTGAAGCCATATCAGGCTCCAGAGCCGCTTCCGCCAATTCAAATCGACGAAGTTTCCTTGATTTGCTGGATGTCGATCAGTACGGAGGAGGGCTCCAAGTAGGGAAACATGCCTGAACAGAACGTCCCGCCAACGGGCGAGGTTATTCTCTACCCGACGGAAGACGGCCGCTCCCGGGTAGAGTGCCGGTTCGCTGGTGACACCGTTTGGCTTACCCAGGTGTTGATGGCGGAGCTGTACGGCAAGGACGTCCGTACCATCAACGAGCATCTCCAGAACATCTACGAGGAGGGCGAACTCGATCCGGAGGCAACTATCCGGAAATTCCGGATAGTCCGCAAGGAGGGCGGCCGAGAGGTCACCCGCCTCATTGAACACTATAGCCTGGAAGCGATTCTGGCGGTTGGCTACCGGGTTCGCTCTCCGCGAGGCGTTCAGTTTCGCAGGTGGGCCACGGAACGGTTAAGCGAATATCTCGTGAAGGGCTTCACGATGGACGATCAGCGGCTGAAGAATCCGCCGGGCCCTTGATCGCACGTACCGGACTACTTCGACGAACTGCTGGAGCGCATTCGCGACATCCGCGCGAGCGAGAAACGAATGTACCTCCGAGTGCGCGAAATTTTTGCCATGGCCGGGGACTACGGCTCGAAGAGCCGTGAGACGGCGGAATTTTTTCAGATCATACAGAACAAGTTGCATTTCGCGGCCACTGGCAAGACCGCGCCCGAATTGATCGCCAGCCGGGCCGATCACATGAAGCCCAACATGGGGCTGACTTTTGAGGAACTTCGCTCGCACAACGCGCCGGGCCTACCGGCAGCCGGCGGGTTCCTCACCGGTATGGAGGCCGGCCCGGCCTGTGCGAGCTTCTTGGAAGCACGAGGTTGTGCGGAAGTCCGATGTCACCATCGCCAAGAACTACCTCACCCAGGGCGAGATCAGCGAGTTGAACCGCATTGTCACGATGTGGCTGGATTTCGCAGAGGATCGGGCTCGTCGGCGCAAGCAAATTTTTCTGAGAGACTGGGAAGCCAAGCTGGATGAATTCCTGGCGTTCAACGACCGAGCTGTGCTCGGGACAAAAGGCCGGGTCAGCAAGACCGACGCCGACAGGCATGCTCAGTGGGAATATGACCAGTTCGAGGAGAGAAGGCGTGCCCTATCAGAGGCCGAAGGTGAAAGGGCGCTAAAGGCGGAATTGGAGGATGCAGCCAAGAAACTGCCCAGTCGTCGGCCGCCGAAGAAGCGCAGCAATTCGTAAGGAAAGTAGCGGTCGGATTACGTTATTGAGCGAAACCCGGCATCAACCACATGCGGACAGCAAAGCGGCGCAAGCCTGTATCTCCGCCGCCAGACAAAGTTCAATATCTCACTCCGGACCAAACCGACCAGTTTCTGGAAGTGATCCAGGGTGACCGTTATGAAGCACTATTCGTGACCGCCTTGACCACCGGCGCCCGGCCCGGCAAGTTTCGGTGAATGCTGGCCTGCCACAGTGGACGAATAGCCCAGGGGAGCCCGCTGCAGTCCGTTCACCAACCCGCACCTCAAGAATATTCTTGTTGGTGGCAAACCGGCCTCCGGAAAAGGGTGTTTTCCGATGGCAAGGTGCATGGAGCCGAAAAACCCTGCGACCAAAAGCCCTAACTCACTTTTTCCGCAATGGACTTCGCCTGCAAGAACTGCAACAAGTAGTCCGGCCCGCCGGCCTTGGAATCCGTGCCCGACATGTTGAATCCGCCGAACGGATGGCAGCCGACCATCGCACCGGTGCACTTGCGGTTGATGTAAAGATTGCCGACAAAGAAGCGCTGCCGCGCCTGGCGAATCTTCTCCGGGTTCTTCGTATAGACGGCGCCGGTCAGGCCATACTCGGAGTCGTTGGCGAGCTCGAGGGCGTGCTCGAAGTCACGCGCCTTGGCCACCGCCAGCACCGGCCCGAAAATCTCCTCCTGAAACACGCGCGCTTTCGCATCGACGCCGGCGATCACGGTGGGCTGGATGAAGTAGCCGTCGCCGGGCGCCGGACCGCCGCCTGTCACCAGACGGCCCTCGTTCTTTCCAACTTCGATGTAGCGGAGGATCGACCTGCACGCGCCTTCATTGATCACCGGCCCCAAGTCAACGCCGAACTGATCGGACGGGCCCACCTTCAGTTCCGCGACCCGCGCCTTCAGCTTCTCGAGAAACGCATCGTAGAGTTTCTCGTCCACAATCGCGCGCGAGCAGGCCGAGCATTTCTGGCCCTGATATCCGTAAGCCGAAGCCACGACGCCGGCGACTGCCTGGTCCAGGTCCGCGTCCGAATCGACGAGAATGGCGTCCTTGCCGCCCATTTCGGCAACCACGCGCTTGATCCAGATCTGGCCTTTCCGCGGCTTGGCCGCCAGCTCGTTGATGCGCAGGCCGACATCGCGCGAGCCCGTGAAGGAGACAAAGCGCGTCTTGGGATGCTCGACGAGCGCGTCTCCCACCGTGCCGCCGCTGCCGGTCAGCAGTGCAAAGCTATACGGCGGGAAGCCGGCCGCCAGCAGCGCTTCGGCGAACTTCGCCGCAATCGTTGGCGTGTCCGAAGAGGGCTTGATGACGACCGTGTTGCCGGCCGCCAGCGCCGCAATGCTCATACCGGCCAGGATGGCCAGCGGGAAATTCCATGGAGGGATGACGACGCCCGCGCCGAGCGGCAGGTACACCAGCTCGCCGCGCTCACCGGGCAACTGCACCAGCGGATCCGGCATTGCGAATTTCAGCATCTGCCGCCCGTAGTACTCGCAGAAGTCGATGGCCTCGGAGGTGTCTGCTTCCGCCTCCTGGAAATTCTTTCCGGCCTCGAGAATGAGCCAGGCGTTGAACTCGGATTTACGGCGGCGGATTTCGGCAGCCGCTCGCACCACCAGATCCACGCGCATGGCCACCGGTGTGCGGCTCCACTCCTGGAAACATGCGTGCACCGCTTCGACCGCCCGATTCGCCAGCCCGGCAGTGCCCTTCTGGTGAATGCCGATCACCTCGCTGGGCCTGGAAGGGTTCAGCGATCGAAATGTGCCGTCTCCCTTGATCCGCTGGCCGTTGATCAGCAAATCGTATTCGCGGCCAAGCTGCGGGCGCACTTGTGACAGCGCTTCCTCGACAGCGCGCCGGTTCTCCGGCAGCGTGAAGTCGCGTAAAGGCTCGTTCTGGAAAGGCGCCAGTCTGGGCAGCGGCGCGGCGGCCATGCTCATTGCTTATCCCTTCACCAGCTTGCGACCGCTTTCAAACAGCTCGGAGGCGTCATCGGCAATCTCGCGGCCCTTCTCGTACAATTCGCGGCCCTTGTCGATCAGCTCACGGCCCGACTCGGCGAGCTTCTCCTTGCTTTTCACCGCCGTCTCGCCAATCCTGCGGCGCGTCTCCTTGCCGGAGGCGGGAGCGTAGAGCAGAGCAATGGCGGCGCCGATCGCTGCGCCTGCAAAAAACCATACCACTTTGCCGGTGTTGTCTTCTGACATGAGGGTCCTTTCCTGCTTTCTATTGTATCGATTCGAGCGCCTCCTCCTGCGCTATGGTGGAGGCATGGAAGAGAACCAGGAATTCGAAGAACAGACACCCGCCGACCCCTCCCACGAGCTGGACCTGGAGACGGTCTTTGAGGCGGTCGGCACCGAAGCTGAGATCGCAGCCATGGCCGTCCAATCGATGTTGGACGCCAATGGCATTCCCGCGGTTCTGATCGGCACATCCACGATGCCGAACCTGCCTTTTGAGGTAAGAGTGCCGCATGATCACATCGAGGAGGCCCGCCGCCAGATCGCCGAGGCGGAAGCGGCCGGTCCCGCCGCCGCCGAAGAAGCCGAGCGAGCTACTGAGACCTGAATGCCTCGACGGCATCAGAAAGGTTGTTGAATGCCTGTCCCCCGCGGCTCCCAGCGGTGAGAATGCACCTGGAACCGCCTGCCATCGCTGCGGACCGTGATGAGCCCCCACTCGTCGGTGCGGAAGGTGGCGACTTTGCGTTCCCCCAACCGCCGCACAACGTCCGAGTGCGGGTGCCGGAACAGGTTCTCCTTGCCCGCCGAGATCAAGGCGAAGGCGGGCTGCACGGTGTCCAGGAATACATCGGTGGTGGAGGTCCGGCTTCCGTGGTGCGCCACCTTGAGCACGTCTGCCTTTCGCGCGCCGTCAAGCATCGCAAACTCCATCGCTCTCTCGACGTCCCCGGTGAGCAGGAATGAATGCGCACCGTGCACCAGGCGCAGCACCAGTGAATCATTGTTGGAGGGCGCAGAGCGCGGTACGTAGTCCGGCGGCGGGCCAAGGACTTCGATGGCGGCGCCGCCGAAGGCGAAAGGCGGGCTGCGGCGCAGGTTGCGAACCACGGCTCCCGTGCGCGCCGCTTTTTCCTGAAGAGCTCGCCAGGCTTCGCTCTCCGGTGTGGCGCCGGCCCATAACTGTCGGGGCCTGAAGTTCTCGATCAGAGCCGCCAGGCCGCCGGCGTGATCATCATGCTGGTGCGTCGACACAAGCACATCGATCCTGCGAATCGAGCGGGAGAACAGGTACGCCGACACCACATCTTCGCCGATATCCAGACGCGGCTTCACCAGGCGCTTGCCAAACAGCGGAATACCGCCGCCATCCACCAGCAGCCAGGTACCGTCCGGAAAGCCGGCCAGCAAGCTTTCACCCTGGCCCACATCGATCATGGTGAGCTCGAGCGCTCCAGCAACACGCTGGGGCTCGAACGGGTGCCACACAATCACCGCCAGCAGGGCCAGCGCCGGCGGGATCAGCAGCCGCCGGCGAAACACCGCCAGCATCACCAGCGAGGCAACGAAGGCAGCCCCAAGCCACATCGGCGGGTCTGGCACGCGCCAGCCCGGCTCCCACCGCGCATGCCATTCCACCAGCGCTCGCGAGATCTCGACCAGCCATCGCACGGCCGTGGCAAGCCAGCCCCAGCCTGTCCAGACCGCCGCGAACGACAGCGGCACGGCCGCTGTCAGCATTGGCGTCACCAGCACATTGGCCGTGAGGCCGCTGAGCGACAGGCGGTGGAAGTACACAACCATCGGCAGGGCCAGGCCCAATTGCACGATCGCCGAGACGAGCATCGTTTCCCAGATCCAGAACAAGCCCCACAACGCGATGCGCAGAATCCAGGCAGCGGCGGCGGCCGGCAGCCGCATGACAAAGTGCGCGGTCTCGGCGGCCAGCCGCAGCTCGATGCGAAACTGCGCGATCCGCGGGGGCAGGTGCATGTCTTTGTCCGTGTCCGGCAAATCACGCAGGCCGTGCCGTAAACCCGCCGTCGTCCCCTCGACGGCAGGCCAGGCCAAAGCGCCCAGCGTCAGCACGGAAAGAAATGTAAGTTGAAAGCTGGCCTCGACGATCTGCTGCGCATCCACGGCAAGGAAAACAAGCGCCACCGCGGCCAGCAGATTCAGCAGGCGGCATTCGCGGTAGTAATAACATCCGATCGCAAACAGCGTGAAGCCGGCCGCCGAGCGCACCACGGGCGCTTGCCAGCCGCAGACGCCGGCGTAGATCCAGATGGCCAGCACGGCGATCAACCTTGCTGTATTTCGCCGCAATGCGAGCAGGCGCAGCAAGGCTGTCAGAGTGGCGGCGATCACCGCCACGTGAAGGCCGGAGATGACGATCGCGTGATACGTGCCTGTGCGCCGGAATGTATCGCTCCAGGCCCGCTCGAGGCGGGCCGATTCGCCGACCACCAGCGCCTCGAGCACCCCGATGGCGTAGGCATTGCCGGCATAGAGCTCTTCGATTCGCTCGAGCACACGGCCGCGCAGAGCACAGAGCCAGGCCGCGGCCGCTGAGCCGCACACTCCTTCCAACACGCGCGGGCGGGAGTGGGAGGGAACACTCGCCGTCCAGTAGATCTGCCGCCGGGCCAGATAGGCCTCGTAATCAAAGGAGCCAGGGTTTCCGTAATTGCGAGGGCGGCGCAAGCGGGCCTCCACTTCCACGCGCTGGCCGTAGGCGAGCGCCGGCGGCGCCTCGTCTTCTCTCAGATACAAACTCACACGCACCCGCGCTTGCGGCTTTACTTCCAGCACGAATTGCTCGCGGCCTTCGGAGAACGAAGGAGGCTCGACGACACAGCCGGCTATGGTCACCAGCTCGCCCAGAGGAGCATCCAGAACCGGTGTGGGGCCCGGCTTGTGGAAAACCCCGGCCAGGGCGCCACACGCACACAGAACCGCCGCCACATACCACTGCCGGTAGCGAGAGACGGCGGCAGCCGGCACGAGCACAGCAACCAGCAAGAGCAGCTCGGACCGGCGCCAGTCCACCCACAGCGCGGATAGAATGCCACTGGCGAAACCAATGGCCGGCAACAGCAATGGATCGGAAAACCGCACTCGAATAGGTTAGTTGCCGGAAAGCAAGTAACCTCTCACACCCATCGAGCCGATTCTGGTGTTGAATAGGAAGTATGAGGGTGCTAGTTATTTTCGCCTTCTGTTTGCCTCCGGCTTTCCCGCAGGCTGTGGCTTCCCGCCCCTTCCGGCTGGATGAGCTGAAAACGCCTCCTGGCTACGGGGTGGGCGTTCACGCCACCGTGGGCGGCGGTCCGCGCCATATGACCTTCGGCCCGAACGGCGTCCTGTACGTGGCGGCACGGGGCAACGGGAGCATCGTGGCCATCCCGGAGCGTGGCCGCACGGTTGTAGCACTGCGCGGATTGAACGGCCCCCACTCGCTGGTCTTTCGTGACCGGGACCTCTACGTCGCCGTCAACGACGGAGTGATCCGCTTGCGGGATGCAGTGACCGGCGATCTTGTCATCCGCAGCCAGGCTGAACGAATCCTCAACGTGCCGAGTGGAGGGCAGCATTCCACCAGGACCGTAGGCTTCGGGCCGGACGGCAAAATCTATGTGACCATCGGCTCGACTTGCAACTTCTGCTTCGAGGCCGACCGGCGGCGCGCTGCCATGGTCCGTTTCAACGAGGACGGCAGCGGCGAGAAGTTATTCGCCACCGGCTTGCGCAACACCGTCGGCTTCGCGTGGCATCCGCTGACCGGCGAACTGTGGAGCACCGATCACGGCGGCGACGACCTGGGCGACAATGAGCCGCCCGAAGAAATCAACGTGATTGAAGAAGACAAAGACTATGGATGGCCCGATTGCATCGGCAATCAGAGACCGAACCGCGGGTGGGGGCAGGCGCGCACCCAGCGCTGCGACCAGACCAAGGCGCCGGAATTCGAGATGCAGGCGCACTCGGCGCCGCTCGGCATCGCGTTCTACACCGGCGATCAATTCCCTGCTTCGTTCAACAACGACGCTCTGGTGACGTTTCACGGAAGCTGGAATCGCACCCAGCCTTCCGGCTACAAGGTGGTTCGCATCCGCGCCTCTACAGGCCGCGCCACCGGCATCGAAGATTTCTTGTGGGGCTTCCTGGACCTGAACACGCGCACCCGCTCAGGGCGGCCGGTGCATGCCATTAGCGGACCGGATGGCGCCGTCTATGTCTCCGACGACGCAAACGGCAACATCTACCGCGTTGATTACCAGGGACCCCGCATCAACCAGGGCGGCATCGTCAGGGTGGTGGACAACATCTATGCACTGTACGGGCTGAGGCTGGCCGGCGATCCGGCTCTCTTCCAGATCTTCGCCAACGGGATCGTGCTGGAGACTCTGTATGCCGGCGAGAATCAGGTGAACTTTGTTCTGCCGCCGGACATGAAGGGCGACATCACCATCACCGTGAAGAACGAGAAGGCGTCTGACGAAGCCATCCTGCGGGTGGACTGAAGTACTGGTACAGCCGGAACTCAAGATCGGGACTCCCTGTTTATTGCTTGCGGCCCCTTCGGCCGCCAACAATGGACATCATGAGGTTTCACGGCCTGATCTTGACGGCCTTGTCTGCGCTCCCGGCTCTTGCCGGAACCGGCGCCGAGCCTGCTCGGAAAGGGTTCTCGCAAACCGGTCCCGCCAGACTCTCGAACGAGGCCATACGGGCCTGTACGGAGGAAGCCATCCTTTCATACCGTGATCAGCGCTATCAGGACGCCGAACGGGCCGCGCGCCGGGCGCTCGACGGCGATCGCGACAACCTGCGGGCGCGTTACGTGCTGGGCCTGGCGCTGTTGTCGCAGAACAAGTACATGACCGAGGCGATCGACAACCTGACGCGGGCTGCTGAGTCCTACCCGGAGGCGCATCTGGAACTGGGCCGCATTTATGTCGAGCGAGGCGACTTCCCTGCTGCGATGAAGCAACTGGAATTGTTCAGCCGCCACCATCGCAAACCAGCGGGAATCTCTCAGCTCTTGGCAAAGTAGAGCGCGGTGGCGCGTTCCAGATCAGGCTTGGTCATGCGAGCGGGCCTGTTTTCGTACTTCCCGATCGAAACAAGAATGTTGCAGATGTCGTTGGGATAGCAGGCGCGCAGCTCGGTGCGCCCTTCCCTCAGGCACAGTTTGCGCAGGTGCTCGGCGCTGTCCTGCTCGCTGGGGATTCCCCGCGCGGCCACCACACGCTGAAAAATCTGGTCAAAGCCGTGCTGGTCGACAGCCTCCACATAGATTTTGTTGTGAATGCGGCGCAGGAAGGCGTCGTCGGCAAGATCCGCCGGATCGAGGTTCGTCGAGAAGACAACCATCAGCTCAAACGGAATCTGGAACTTGACGCCGTAGCGCAGAGTCAGGTAGTCGACGCGCCTGTCGAGCGGCACAATCCAGCGGTTGAGCAGGTCGCGCGGGCTCATCAACTGGCGGCCGAAGTCGTCGATGATGAAAATGCCGTTGTTGGACTTCATCTGCAAAGGGGCGGCATAAATGCCGCTGGTGTCGTCCAGGCGCAACTCGAGCATGCTGGGAATCAGCTCACCGCCGACGACGATACAGGGGCGGCGGCACAGCACCCAGCGCTGATCGATCTCGGGATCATCCAGCTCAATGCGGTGGTGCACCACCGGGTCATAG
>JACQDF010000336.1 GCA_016201205.1 Acidobacteriota bacterium | reverse complement strand
CTCTTCCTACTCCCTGGCGAGATCACCCGCCCCCAGAACCGCCCAACCCTGCGCCCAATGGAATCCCCACTGGTCCCGAATCTGGCCGACGACATACTCGCCAGAGTTGACAGACTGCAGCCGATCCGGCTCTGAAAAGGGCGTCTTCACGCCGGATTCAGGTAATACGGGAGCAGCTTGATCGACGTCGGATGAAACCGGCTGGCTGGAATCCGGTTCTCGGGGAAAGGCTTGTTCGCATCCAGCGGATCGTTCACCGTGACCGGTTTGCCGAGCTGGGTGAGCGACTGCGAGAAATCGCCGGCCCGCTCGAGTGCGGTTGGAACGTGCGATAGCGCTGTCTGGCCCACGAGCTGTTTGAAGCTCTCCCAACTGAACATGAAGAACGTGCGGCTCCGGCCGTTGTAAATCCTCGGCAGCCAGACAGGCCCGTGAAAGGTCGCCCCATAGTTATGCCGGTTCAGCTTCAGCTTTTCCTGATCGAAAAAGGCGCGGGAATCGATGAGGTTGTTGCGAACAAATTGGAACACATCGCCGTGGAACTGATTGGTGCCGGAGCGGAGGACCATGTTGAGGATGCCGCCGGCCATGCGCCCATACTCAGCGGAATAGCCGGAGACCTCCATCTTGAATTCCTGCATGGCGTTCATGTTCGGCCGGACCTGGGCGGCCGCTCCACGCGGGTTTCTGTTATTGAAGCCGTCCACGTAGAAATTGGTCGAGTCCGAACGCGCCCCGTTGACGGCGGCGAAGGACCCCTGGCCGCCCTGGGCGGTCGGCATGACTCCCGGAACCAGGAATGCCAGGTCCGTGAAGTCGCGCCCCTCCAACGGCAGGTCCTGGATTTCCTGCTGGACGATGACGTCGCCTTTGATGGTTCCGTTCTCCGTGTTCAGCGGGGCTACCTCGGCAACGACGCTCACCGATTCGGTCACCGAGCCGATCTCGAGCGAGAAGTCGCTGCGCAGTTGCTGGCCGATCTCGAGAACGATGCCCGTCTTTCGATAGGCTCGAAAGCCTTGCATCTCGCCGACGAGCTCGTAATTGCCCGGCGTCAGATTGGTGATCGTGTAGCCGCCGGATTCGTTCGTGTCTACGGTTCGATCGATGTTGGTATCCACATTTCGGACAGTGATCCTGACACGCGGAATCACGGCGCCCGCCGAATCCGACACAACGCCGGTGATCGACGCATAATTGCCCTGGGCTTGAAGAGAAATGGACAACGCAAGCATCAGCCAGCACGCTCGCTTGAACAGCCTCGTGTGCATAAGCTGCAACCCCCTTCCCGGCGCCCTGCTGCCTTTGACAACAGGTCTCCCTGGATTCGCTGCGGCGATTATATCACCGGCGTTCTGCCACGGGGGGCGCGCCGGAGGCTTCCGACAGCTACAGAATCGTCTACAGCGGTACAATACTCTTCGGCGAGTCAAACAGTGAGCGGGGTTCTATGGCCAGCGATCTGACGCACGAGAAACAGCAACTCCACGAGTTGGTGGACCGGCTTGCGCCCGGCCAGGTCCATGCCGTGCGCGGCCTGCTCGAGGTGATGTTGGATCCCGTCTCGCGCGCCATCGCCAACGCGCCAATGGATGATGAGCCGCTCGCCGCGGACGAGGCGCACGCTCTCGACGAAGCCCGCGAGTGGCTCAAACACAACAAACCGATTCCGCATGAGCAGGTGCTGGCCGAACTCGGCATCACGCAGGAAGAAATCGAGAACTTCAAGGAACCGGCGTGAAGCGGATCGCCTGGACCGAACAGGCCAAGGCCGACGTTCGCGGTCTGGAGAAGGCCACTGCCATGCGCATTTTGCATGCGTTGCATCGATCTACGGGCCGGCGATTACCGACTCTTCTTCGTCTGCACCGGCGACGACGTCATTGAGGTTCGCCGTGTCCGCCATCGCCGCGAAGCCTATCGTTGACTTTGGCGGTATACTGCAAGGCATGAGGTTCCGCGTGGTCTTAGAATATGACTCGGAAGCTGAGAGCTACTCCGCAGTCTGTCCGGAACTGCCAGGGTGCGCTTCGGCCGGCGAGACAGAAGAGGAAGCGAGGCGAGGTATCGAGGAAGCAATTCGACTCTACCTCATGCCCGCCGAGATCGAGTTGTCGCCGACCGCGAAACTGGTCGAGGTAACGGTTGGGTGACCGCGGAACGCCGCGCTTGACGGCCGACCAAGTGATTTCGATTCTCCGCCGTCATGGTTTCGCTCTCGCCGGCTCCGCCGGCAGCCACCAGAAGTGGCGCAACGTTTCTACCGCAAAACAGGTTATTGTGCCGTATCACCGGGGGCGACATTGAAGCCTGTTGAGCTCTGTTGAGCCCGGAAGCACCGGGCAGCTACATAATCATCTACAGTCCTCGAAGACCTCAGGGTTCGGCAGATGACGTGCCTCCGCGATTGCCAAGATTGGTATCCTGAGGTTCGAAAGGATCGGCACGCCATGAACCCGCTCTTGAGCAGGATCTCAGTCGACGCCAACGTCTGCTTCGGCAAACCGTGCGTTCGCGGTACGCGAATTTGGGTCTCCCTGCTGCTGGACTTCCTGGCTTCAGGAATGGCCATGGAACAGATCCTGGAGGAGTATCCGCAACTGACCCGCGAGGACATCCTGGCGGCCATCGCCTACGGCGCCGAGATGAGTCGCGGCCGGTTTGTCGATCTGCCCGGGCAGAGCGCGGCATGAAGTTCAAGCTTGATGAGAACCTCGGTTCTCGAACTGCGGGGCTCATTGCCGAGTCCGGGCACGATGTGGAAACCGTCGCGCAGGAGAAGCTAAGCGGAACCAGCGACGCGCGCCTGTTCGAGATCTGCATCGCGGAGCGCCGCTGCCTGATTTCGTTGGACCTCGACTTCGCCGACGTGCTTCGATTCCCGCCTCGCAATACGCCTGGCATAGCTGTGTTGCGCCTGCCGCGAGTAGCGTCTCTGAGCCTATTGACGGGCTTGGTTCGGAGCCTGCTGGCGGCTCTTCAGACCGCATCGATTGCCAGTCGGCTTTGGGTCGTCGAAGCGGGTCGTATTCGCGTGTACGACGAGGAGGCGGGATCGCTCGAAGGAGGACAGTGAGGCCCGCGGAAGCGATAGACTTGCGCGAATACGTTCCGTCTGTCCTCGGGTTTCCAGCATCCTGGAATGTCTCGGACGCGGGCTCTCGGACTTGCTCCACGACCGCAAGGGCCGCCCCTCCGTGCCAACCCTTGGGCAGCGTCCCGCACCATACCGACACGTAATTGCGATTCCAAAGCCCTGAGGAAGTCAACCGAGGCTTGGCTCGGGGGCAATTCCGTATCTTCGCTGATAGCCATCGTTGACTCTCTTCGCTGATTTCCAGAACTCGTTGACCGTAGCAAACATCTCAGGGTCACTGCTAATACCGCCGTCGAAGCACCTGTCGAAGGCCTTTAAGATCACACCGTGCACGGCAGCAAGCATGTTGAAGTGCCGCTCAACCTCGCGCGCATCTCGGTGGAAGTAGTTCAGGAAGATCGCACCATCGCCGTCCGGTTTCCGGTGTTCTTCCCAGTCGAGGCTGCTGTAGTATTCCGGCGTGAAGTGGACGTAGGCGTCCGAGAGACTTCCGAGGAACCTGTCAAGCTCCTCCACAACGGGATCCCCCTTCAGGTCCTTGTACTGTGGGTGGAACGGCCCGGGCTTCTCATTCTGTTGTCGCCTGATCCATCGGTCGTGCCGCTCCTGGAACGAGACCCACTGCTGCGCGTTATCGTCGTTCAGCTTTACCGCCAATGCGACCTTAGCGGCCTCGACAGCTCTGCGGGTGATTCCGACCGAGTCGTCCGGCTGCGATTGAGCGATGAGGGTTGCCGCGGCCAGCATCGACTTGTGGCAGATGAGAAGAAGTCGCCCGAAGATCTGAGGTGTGTCCGGATTATGCCTGTCGATGATCGTGCGGTACGCCTGGTCGAGTGTGCCGACCAGTTCCCGAAAGATCTCCCCTTGGCAACCCCGATCAAACTTATCCTTCCGTGCCCGGACGTACTGGTCCATTCTGTCAGCCTCCTGCCGCCAAACAGTTCGCTGAATACGGCATACCTTCACGTTGAGCATACGACAGGCGCGGTCGAGGAGGGCCCCACATTGGCCGGTGCTCCGATCTACTGATCCTATTCTGGTATCCACGTGAACGGTGTCCACAAAGCCGGCTTTGAGTACGTGCACTTCTTGCAGTCGAACTTGGCTCCATCGGGCACCCACAAACCACGGCCTTCGATTCGGTTTGGGTTGACGCTACTAAACTCAATTTGGTTCTCAAACTTGCACTGGTGATATGCCGACACAGGCCAAAAAGAAAGATAACTGCATGTGAAGCCAACTCGCATGACGCCTCTGTAGACGCCGTTCGAGTCCTTCTTCAGTTCATAGCTATCGACGGCGGCTCGAGCGATGAAACGGCCGCCAGGGCCTTCGAACCCCATCTTGCGCTGCTCTTCGGTCAGCACGGTTTCCGCGTAAATGAAGTCACCCTCAAAAAATCGCACCCGATGCACCGTGCCCGAAGATAACGACTTCCAGAGACTCGGATATCCAGAGGACTTGAAGACGTCGGGCTTTGTCGCAGCCAGATTTGCCCTTAGTTCGTCGAGGCTCAAAGGCTTCTGGACGTTGTCAAGCATGCCGCGCAAGTAATTGATCGGCACAACAAAGTTCAGGCCTTCAGATCCCCTGAGCTTGGCAGTGACGATTCCGATAGCCTGACCACGAGCGTTAAGCAAGGGGCCGCCGCTGTTGCCAGGATTGACCGCTGCGTCAGTCTGAATCACCTTGAAGCCCGCACCCGATGGCTCGTCTCTGATGGCGCTGACCACGCCAGTTGTTACGCTACCCTGAAGGCCACGGGGGCTGCCGATCGCAACGACGGGCTCGCCACTCCTGACGTCGTTAGAATTGCCGAGTTCGACGACTGGGAGATCGAACCCCGCGATCTTAATGATCGCAAGATCCTTCCGGTCGTCGAATGCTACCACTGAGACGGCATCATAGATTTCTCCGCTCGCGATCTGAACGCCCGCGCTTTTCAAGTCACGGATCACATGGAGGTTGGTCGCAATCTTCCCGTCGCGACTGACGATTACGCCACTGCCGAGGATGGTCCCGGTGCTGGCTTCTCCCTTGATGAGTACTACGCCAGGCGAAGCCTTGGCCACGATTTCGGCACTATTGAAGGACGACTGCGCGCTCGCGGCAGCAGCGGCAGCAAACAGCCCCAACAAAAGTCTCATGAATCGATCCTTTTGGATTAGATCATACTGGAGCGGTCCGAGGTGCGTTGGGCCGAGTCCTCTGTTCCGGCGTGCGAGGCCTGATCTAAGATGACATAGACAGCATGTCGAACCCCTATTGCCGGAAACCCTGGCTTCGGCAGTACTGCGTCCCGCATGCTCTGCCGCTCCCTCAGCACACCATTCTCGATAGCCTCGAGGCCAATGCCCGGCTGCGGCCACAAGCCACGGCAATCCAATACTTTGACCGTGCCATTTGCTACGCCGAGCTGGACCATTTGGCCGGCTGTTTCGCCGCTCTGCTCGCCTACTACGGAGTCGGGCGCGGTGACCGGATCGCGATTTCCTTGCAGAATAACCCGCAGTTCGCCATCATCCAGTATGGCGCCTGGAAGCGCGGAGCGGCCATCGTGCCGCTCAATCCGATGTACAAGGAAGAGGAACTTGCCTATCAACTCCAGGATTCCGGCGCCCGGATCTGGGTAGGGCTTGACTCGCTTTACGCCACCGCACGTCGAGCTCTTGTGAACTCGGCGGTCGAGCACATCATCACCACCAATGAGCTGGAGATGCTCGATCCGCGGAGTCCGCCGCCGCTCCCGCTGGCGTCATCCGAGAAACTGCGCTTGACGGAGACCACCGACCTGATGGCGGCGCTCAACCGGCAGACTCCCGACGCACGGCGTCGGCTGGATCTGACGGGCGGCGACCTCGCCCACATCGTCTACACCTCGGGCACCACCGGCAAGCCCAAAGGCGCGATGGGTCTTCACCGCCATATCGCGTTCAACGCCAACGTCTTTCGAACGTGGATGGAGCTGACGCCCGAGGATGCCGTGATGGGGATGGCGCCGCTGTTTCACATCACGGGTCTGGTGGCGCATCTGGCGGTGGCAGCGCTCACGGGCATGCCGCTGGTGCTGTTTCACCGCTTCCATCCGGGCGAGGCCTTCCGGCTGGCGCGCCGCTACAACGCCACCTGCTCGGTGGCCTCGATCACCGCCTACATCGCTTTGTTGAACGACCCCTCGGCCGGCGCGGGAGGCTTCCTGAAGAAATGCTTTACCGGCGGCGCGCCGGTGGCGCCTTCGATCCCCGAGCAGTTTGAAGCTCGCTGCGGATGCTACATCCATAACACCTATGGGCTGACGGAAGTGAACTCACCCTCGCACTCGGTGCCTTATGGAACGCGCGCTCCGGTGCACAAAGAAAGCGGCGCGCTGGCAATCGGCGTGCCGATCCCGAACTGCGATGCGCAAATCGTCGATCTCGAGGATCCCTCGAAGATCGTGCCGCCTGGGGAACCGGGAGAGTTGGCGCTGAAAGGGCCATTTGTTTTCGAGGGCTATTGGAACAGGCCGGAGGCCACGGCAGCGGCGTTTCACGACGGCTGGTTCCTGACGGGCGACGTCGCCATCATGGATCCGGAGGGCTGGTTTTACATCGTCGACCGCAAGAAGGACATGATCAACGCGTCGGGCTTCAAAGTGTGGCCGCGGGAAGTCGAAGATATCCTTTACCGGCACCCGGCGGTGCGCGAAGCGGCCGTGGTCGGCGTGGCGGATGCCTACCGGGGCGAAACGGTCAAGGCTGTCCTGGCGCTGCGCGGCGACCACTCCGCGCCCAGTGAAGAGGAGATCATGAGCTTCTGTCGTGAGCGCCTGGCCGCCTACAAAGTGCCCAGGCAGGTCGAGTTCGTCGAGGAAATCCCCAAGACGGCGACGGGGAAATTTCTGCGCCGCGAGCTTCGCGGCCGATAGCGCCTTCGGGAATCCGCATCATCGCCCGCCCTCCAGAAAGGATCGTTCGAAGTAGTAGAAGAAGCCGTCCTCGGCGCCGACGATCAGGTCGAGACGCCCGTCGCCGTCCCAGTCGGCTGCGGTCATCGAGGGATTGTGTCCGGGGAGCGGGCGCCTGGTCAATTCACCCCGCCATTGCATCACTGGCTTTTCCTGGGCGCCGATGTTCTCATACCAGGCAGGGCCGTTTTGCGAATCGACCAGCAAGTCGAGATCGCCGTCGCCGTCCCAATCGACGGTCTCGATCTTGCGGCGGCCGCTCCGGCCGGCGCGCCCCTCACTCAACTGAAGAAAGCGGCCGCCGGGCTCGACGAAGATCCGCTCCGGCGGCAGCAGCTTCAACCGGCCGTTCTCGCGCACGCGCCGGTACAGGCACAGATAGCCCTGGTGATTCAGCATGACCAGATCCGGAAGGCCATCGCGATTCCAATCGACGACTCTCGGCGTGGTGCGCCATTGGGTCACGAGCTGCTTCGGCTTCGGAGTCCACCACACCCAATCGGGTTTCGGCGGCGCCGACGGCCACTCGACTTCGACATCCTGCGCCGGCGCCAGCTCCGGGCCCAGGTTGCGATGCCAGACGACGTGTCCCCAGATGTCGTTCACGACCAGGTCGAGTTTTCCATCGAGATCCCAATCGGCGACGGACGGATTCGCGTAGCCCCATTTCTCCTCGATGGGTCCCTGAATCGAGCCGTTCGGGCCGGCAATGCGGCGAATGGCTTTCCCGCCGGCCTTGAGATACCCGCGATCTTCGAACGCCGGCGCTTGTGCTGTTCCGGTGTTCTCGAAGTACTGGATGTAACCGGCTGAGTTGCCCGCAATGAGATCGAGCTTGCCATCGCCGTTCCAATCGACGGCGACCGGACGGGAGAGGACGCCGCTTTTCAGATACGGATCGATCTGCTCGAGGTAACGCGGCGGCGCCAGCCTCGGCTCCTGGCTCTTGGGCGCGAGGTTTTCGACGAGCGCGATGCGGCCGTCTTCTTCGGCGATCAGCAGCGAAGGTCTTCCATCCCTGTGCCAGGAGACCACGCGCGGCTGGATCATGCACAGATCCATGTGCAGCACGCGGCCGCCGGCTTCCACCTTGCGCCCGGCGTCGAGCAAGGGCCTGGTGGGCGTCCCTGTGTTCCGGAACACGGTGACCGTGTCCACAAAATCGCCGCCGATCAAATCAAGCACGCCGCGGCCGAACCAGTCAGTGGGCATGGGCGCGGGACTGCCGCGCAGGTCGAGGGTCCGCCCGCCCGCTTGAAGCTGCACGGGCTCTTCATAGACTGGATGTTCGTTCGTGCCTTTGTTGCGGTGAAGCCAGACGTAGCCGTGGACAGGGCCGCGCGTCCACTCGCCTTTTTCGTCGAAGGCGTCGTCCCAACCGTAATCGCGCCAGTCGCTGACGCCATTGAGCAGATCGATCGTGCCGTCGCCGTCCCAATCGACGGGATACCAGAGATCGTCGCGGCCTATCCAGTAATTCCGTTTCACGGCCACCGGGACAAACCTGGAAAGGAGGTTGTTGCGTACATCGCTGTAATAGCCGCCGCTGACGACCAGGTCGATGGCGCCGTCGCCGTTGAAATCCGCCGCCACCAGATCTTTCAGCCCGGGCCCGAGCCACTCGGCGCGATCGTACAGCGGCTGCGCATTTGAGCCGATGTTGCGGAACAAGTACGTGCCGTTATACGGGCGGTCGGTACAGGCGATGATGAGGTCGATGTCGCCGTCAGCGTCGATGTCCACCGGCGCCGGGTGGGCCCACAGGCCGACGGAGAGCTTCCCGCGAACGCCCATGCGGCCATAGGTGATGCGGTCGCCGGCGCCGATCATGGCGGGCTCGGACGGACGCCCGGCGCCCGCGCCCGTCCCTGCGC
Organism: Acidobacteriota bacterium; assembly: GCA_016201205.1. Classification (GTDB taxonomy): domain Bacteria; phylum Acidobacteriota; class Terriglobia; order Bryobacterales; family Bryobacteraceae; genus CADEFT01. Next base: position 14,112 of record JACQDF010000336.1, on the reverse strand, counting down.
CTTTTTTCCCGTATTGGATGATGTACGCCCCGGGGCCGGCTGAGATCCAACTGATGGCGGCACGCGGCTTGCGCCACTCGACTTTGCGCGGGACGGGAGCGCTGGAGCCTTCCTGAAGAACGCGGATGGAATCAGCATCCAGATCCGCGGGCAGTTGCGCTTCCAGCAGCACCGGCTTGTGGGCCGGCTGCGAGGTTTGATGGCGCAGCGTTTGCGCGGCGGCGCTTGCCGCCAGCAGGAGGACGAAGCAGCGCGCGGGCACAACCTGACTATGGTAGCTTGAAGCGCTGAGTTCAACAGGCCGAAAGGCTATCGGCCGTGGCGGCGTTTCATAAACTCGCGCACCTTGGACCGCGCCCGCGCCACGGTCCCTGCGCTCTTGAGGTATTCCAGAAAGATCGGCAGCGCGGAAACCAGAATGATGCCGAGAATCATCTTCTCGAAGTGCTGTCTCACCAGCGCCACATTGCCCAGCGCGTAGCCGAGCATCGTCATTGCGAACACCCATCCGATGCCGCCGAATACGTTGAAGGAAAGGAAGCGCATGTACCGCATGCGGCCGACGCCGGCGACGAATGGCGCGAACGTCCGGATGATCGGAACGAAACGGGCGTAAATGATCGTCTTTCCGCCGTGCCTGGCATAGAACGCTTCCGTGCGCACCAGATACTCCTGTTTAAAGAAGCGCGAATCACGGCGGCTGAAGATTCTGGGGCCCGTTCGATAGCCGAGGAAATACCCGGTTCCGTCGCCGATGACGGCGGCGGCCATCAGAACCAGATTGATGAGCAGAATGTCCAGGTGCCCGGCGCCTGCCACCACTCCGACGGTGAACAGCAGCGAATCGCCGGGCAGGAAGAAACCCATCAGCAGGCCCGTTTCGGCAAACACAATGCCAAACAGCATCAGGTAGCCGGCCGGGCCGCCCATGGCGGTCGACAGCAGATGGATTAATTTCTCCGGTGTGGTCAGCGTCCGAAGAAACTCGACAAGCGCCTCAATCACGGTGCGGTGCGCCTTTACGAGCCCTTGTAGCTGTCAATCAACCGCTTGACGGTGTCCTGGTGGATTTTCACAACGCCCTTCTGCCTCAGGTAATGCAGAAGGCCGTCATCGAAAAGATCCCTGCGCTCCTGCGCCTTGCGTCCTTTGAGGCGAAGCAGGATATCGAACTGCATCTCGGGAAGCTTGCTCATGTTGGGGGGGATCTTGGCGATCACTTTGCACACGAAGCTGCCGCCCGTCACGTTGACCGGTCCGAAGACGGTCCCCACATCGTGGCGGAAAGCTTCCTCCAGATAACTGGCTGACCCGATGCCTTCGACCTGCCCGTCGCGCCCGAAGTCAGCGGTGGTTTTCACTTCCAGCTTGAGCGCGGCAGCGGCCTTGCGCAAATCACCTCCCATGGCTTTCGCCTTCTCCACGAACTCCTGGGAGCGCTGTGTCACCAGACGCTGGGCGCGCTCATTGGTAATGGACTGCCGGATCTGGTGTTCCACTTCACCAAGCTCGGCCTGGCGCGCCGGGATCACGTCATCGAGCACGGCAATCGCCAGCTTGTTGCCCGCCGTCGCCACGACGTTGGTCACGTCGCCCTTCTTCTTCAGATCAAAGAGGGCATCGTCAAAATCGACACTGGCGCCGATCTGAGGCATCGGATCCCCGCGGCCGGCCTTTTCCACTTTGACGTGAATCACATTGAGCTGTTGGGCGATCTGCTCGGACGCCGCCGGATTCTTGAGCAGCGCGGCGTGAGTCTGGTCCCCCAGAGCCTGCATCTTGTCATAGAGCCGCGACTTTTGCAGCTCCTTCTGAATCTCGCCTTTGGCTTGCTCGAACGGCTTCAGCCGCGCTTCTTCCTTCTCCATCGTCTGGATGATGTGATAGCCGAATTCGGTCTTTACCAGATCGCTGATCTGCTTCGGCTTCAGCGAAAAGGCGGCGTCTTCGAACGCCTTTACCGTTTGCCCGCGAGCGACCCAGTCCAGATCGCCGCCTTTGGCCGCCGATACCGTGTCGTCGGAATTCTTCTTGGCCAGACCGGCGAAATCGGCGCCGCCCCGGATCTGTTTCAGCAGATCTTCCGCCTTCTTGTTGAGCTTCTCCTCCTCTTCCTTGGACTTCTCCATGGTCTTGACCAGGATGTGCCGCACTTTGACGCGCTCCGGCGTCCGGAAGTTCTCCTTGTTGGCGTTGTAGAACTGGAGCAACTGCTCGTCGGTCATTTTCAGCGCCTCGCCGGCTTTCTGCTCGTCGATGACCAGCATGCGGAAGGCGCGCTTTTCCTGGATGCGGTAACTGTTCCTGGAAGCCGTCCAGTGGGCGTTGATTTCGTCCTGGCTCACCTTGATCTCCGAATAGACCTTGGCTGTGTCCAGCTTGACGAACTCGAGTTTGATCATCTCGTTCCGGGCGCGGAATTCGCGCTCGACTTCTTCCGGAGTCGCCACCATGCCCTCGAGCACCACGCCCTGGAGACGCCGCAAGGAGGCCTTTGTGCGGGCTTGCCGTTCAAATTCGGTGACGCTGGTGTTGTTGGCTGCCAGGAACTGCTCGTACACCTGTTTGCCGGCGAATTTCCCGCCCTCGAACAATTGCGGCACCATGAGCTGGATCGTCCGGGCGACGTCGGCATCGGTGACGGCGTAGCCGAGCTCTTTCGCGAAGTAGGCGTTGGCCCGCTCGATGACGACCTGGTTCACGATCTGCGGCGCATACACGGAGATCAGCTCGTTGGGGATATTCTTGCCGCGAAGGGTGTCGTTCAGCCCCATCTGCACTTCGCGCATGGTGACCACTTCCTTGCCGATTTCGGCAATGATCTGATCGTTGGCCCTGCCGCCGCCGCTGCTGCCGAATCCGGGGATCAAGGTAATGACCATGGAAATCGCGACGAGCATGAGCAATCCGCCGAGCAGATAGCGCGTACTTTTCTCCCGGCTGCGGAACAGATCAAACATGGCTGGAATCTCCTGCGGAGGGTAAACTCTGATTATATCAACGGTCCGTGCTGGCGGCGCCAGCATTCAGAACGGACGCCGCCAGCGCAGACCCTCAAACCGGACATAGTCGCCGTCCGTGCTCCCACGGCGGGCGCGCCGGCGCCCGTACTCAGAAAATCACCTTCGCTCCTACTTGCAGCAGGCGGGGTGGCGTGGAGGTGCTGCCGATGACGCCAAATGCCGTCGAGACGAAGTTCAGGTTCGGCGGGCCGAGGTTCACATGGTTGAACACGTTGAACGCCTCGCCGCGCACCTGCAGCCGCGCCTTTTCGCGGAAGGTGAAGAATTTGTGAATGCCTGCGTCGAAGCTCACGATGCCTGCCGCGCGCACGTCCGGCAGGACGCGGCCAACGTTGCCGAAAGTGAATAGCGGGGGACCGGTAAACGCCGAAGTGTCGAACCAGCGATTGACGGTACGCAAGCTGTCGTCCAGCTTCGCGCTGCGGCCAGCCGAGTTCGGCCGGTTGGCGGCATTATTGTTCGCTCCGCGGACAGCCAGCGGCTGCCCGGTGGTCAAGGTGGTCAGACCCGCAACCTGCCATCCGCCAACGATCCAGTCCAACGGGCCGGAGGCAATCCACTTGCGGCCGCGTCCGAACGGCAGCTCCCACAGGTAGTTCACCACTGCCCGCTGGGATACATCGGCGCCGTTGATGGAGCGCTCGGCGCGGCGGTTGTACGCGCTCTGGGCTCCGCCGATGGCCGTCTGGAATCCGGTGAAGCCGCTCAGGCTCGACTGGAGATCATCGATCAGCTTGCTCTTGGTATAGACCAGTTCCACCTGCAGGCCGTGGGAGAGGCGGCGGCGCAGGTTCAGCTCGAGCCCGTGATAGATGCTGGATCCCCAGCGGGGCGCAAGATAAGTTACGCCCTGATACGCGGGGAAGGGTCGCAGCACCTGCTGCCGAGCCACGGTGCGGCCGAAAACGCCTCTATCGAACAGAGGATTGGTCACCTGGTCCTGAAGAGAAAACCCAAGCGACAGATACTGCGGCGGCAGTTGATTCGCATCGAAATTGCCTCCGCCGACGCTCAGCCGGGTGCCTTTTGATCCGACATATACGGCCTCCACGGTCCAGGCGCGGCCAAAGGCGCGCTGCAGGCCGAAGCTCCATTGCTGAATGTAGCCGATGCGGTCGCCGGACTGGCGGCCTGAAACGGCGGCGCCGAGGAAGCTGCGCGGCCCGTCGGTGTTGCCCGGCGGCAGCGAAATCGCGCTGGGACCCTGCGAGAGATAGAAGCTCGGACGCGGTCCGATCGAGGGATTGGCCCACTGAGTGGTGGCGCTCCAGCCGAGATTGGACTCGAAAGTCTCGAAGTTGCCCTGATAAAGGATGCCATAGGATCCGCGAAGAACAGAGCGCGCGGAACGGTCGGCCGTGAAAGCGAAACCAAAGCGCGGTCCCCAGTTGTTATAGTCGCCGCGAACGGGCGTTCCTTGGAAATCCACGCCGGAAAACTCGAGCACGCCCGGCAAGTTCACGGCCGGGTTGACGCGCGTGAAGTTGAAATTCGATTTGCGGTCGTAGCGGTCGATGGGATTGGTTTCGAAGTCATAGCGGATACCGAGGTTCAGCGTGAGGCGTCCACTGACGCGCCAATCATCCTGCGCGAATCCGGCGGCATACTTGGCCCGCTCGTAACGCTTGTCGCCGACGGTTACGTTGCCCGCGTTCACCGCGCCGAGCAGGAATGTGGCGACACCATAGCCGCTGGCCTGCGGCGCCTGCGGATTGTTGGTCAGATCGCGATTGAAATTAAACGCGCCGCTGAGCGCGCCAAACTGGTAGCGGTTGTTACGCAGCGCCCATACCTCGCCACCGAATTTGAGCGTGTGGCGGCCGCGGACGTGAGTGACGGTCTCATGGGCGCTGAGAGTCGATACGCCGCCATCGACGTGCTGGCCGCCGCCCAGCTCGGTGAAGTCGGCGATCACGTGTGAGGGGAAGTTGCGGCGAGGGAGAATGCGCGGATATCCGAGGCGGTCCATGTCGGCGCCGCCGGCGGTGGGTGGAGCGCGATCAATGGAAGTCAGCACGTAGCCGGCGCGGAACTCGCTGTAGGTGGCCGGGCTCGCCGTCCAGGTCCAGGACGCGACCGTCTGCTGATAGTTGCGGGTGAAGACGTCGTTGCCCTCACCGGCCGTGAGAAAATTCCCGAATTGCGATTCGGGAGTCACGCGGTTCAGGTTGTATCCGAGGCGGTAGGAGAGGCGGTGCTTATCGGTGAGGTTGTGATCGAAGCGGCCCAGCCACTGATCGTTGAAAGTGGCGCGTCGGCGCTGCTCGGCATAGTTCTGGATGTTCGTCACGGCGCTGGCCGGCGTGCGGTTTGGCAGGGGGACAGCCGCCATGATCTGGGTGGCAATGCGGTCCATGCGGGAGGACGGGAACAGGTTGCCGGGGAACGGATCGCGCACGAAGCCCGCGCCGGCCGGGTTGCTGGCCGTGCTGGCCGGATCGAAGATCGGGATGAGAGCGCCAGCGGCCTGGCGCGTCTGCGAGAAGTCGCCCGCCCGCTGCGAGGCGGTGGGCACGGTGAGGATGCTGTTAGCGTAATCGATATAGCGCCAGCCTTCATACGTGAAGAAGAAGAAAGTGCGGTTGCGTCCGTTGTAGAGCTTCGGCAGCACGATGGGTCCTCCGGCGCTGGCGCCGTATTGGTTGTAGCGGAACGGAGGACGCACAGTGGCGAAGGGATTCCGTGCATCGAGCTTGTCGTTGCGTAAGAATTCGAAGGCCGCGCCGTGCAGCTCGTTCGTGCCGGACTTGGTGATGACACTGACCACGCCGCCGGTGGTGCGGCCAAACTCGGCCGGCGCGCCGTTGGTGTAGACCTTGAACTCCTGCACGGCGTCGATCGAAGGCGAGACGGCAATCTCCTCGCGGGTAGGCGCGGTGTTGTTGGCGCCGTCGAGCATGAGCGAGTTCATCGAGCCGCGGCCGCCGCTGACGGTGATGTTCGAGACGTTGAAGTTGCCCGTTTCCGTGAAGCCGGCATTCTCGCCGTTGAGCGGCGTCACACCCGCGGCAAGCCGCACCAGTGAAAGAATGTTCCGGCCGTTGACGGGCATTTCGACGATTTGCTTGTTGCCGATCACCTGGCCGAGGGCGCTGGTTTCCTGGTCGACCGGCGAGGCTTCGGCGGTGACCTGCACCGACTCGGTGATGGAGCCAACTTCAAGCTTCAGATCCACGCGGGCCACCTGGTCCACCTGCAGCCGGATACCGGAGCGGGTGAGCGTACGGAAGCCCTCCTTCTGAGCGACAATCCGGTAGTCGCCCGGTTGGAGAAGCGGTACGACGTACTGTCCTTCGGCATTGGTCCGGACACTGCTGACGATTCCTGTTCCAGTGTGAGCGACCTTCACGTCCGCCTGTGGGACCGCTGCGCCGGTAGGGTCCTCCACCTTGCCCGTGATCTGTGCGGTCTGGCCGGCGAGGGCCGCGGCGGTCAGCAGAGTCAGTATTCCACTTCGCATTCCCTTATTGTGTCCTAACTCACTCCTAACTCCTGTAACTCCCAACTCCCAACGTGGCACGCCGCTTCGGCTCCGAAGACAGGGGAGTGATGTCTGGACATATTATATCTTCGATCCTATGTCGGATCAGGCCGCGTCCAAGACGCGAGCAAACATGGAACGCCCGGCGATGCGCCCCGGCTTGCTGTTCCAGCGCCCGGCCCGTGACGCGGCCCGTGACGGGGCACGCGGTTCAGAACGGCCAGTACTAAGTGCCGGAAGCGTGCGAGCCGCTGAGCCCCCAAAAAAAGCTCCCTCCGGACGAATTGGATGTACAATCGATTACGTCTTGGGGGAATTTATAATGGAGTTTAGGACCTACAAATACCTAATTGCGCTTGCGTTGGCGCTTGCGACCCCATCGTTTGCCAGCACCCTCGTGTGTCTGGAAGGCCTGATCTACTACGAACCCAACCAACCCATGCCAAGAACCTGCCAGGCTGGCAGCCCGCTCAGCGCCGAGACGGCGTGGATAAGTCCCGGATCGAACAACGGGTCCGGCGCCCTGGGCGCGCGAGCCAGTTACGGTAGCCTGGGAGCATATTTCACGGCCACGGCCATTGATCCGGCTCAAAGCGCCGTTGGCGGCAGCGTTTCCGCCTGGTTTTTCGACGATTTGACGATCAGCGGCCCGCCGGGTCAAACGGGCCAACTTGTCATCCCGTTCACCTTGGCTGTGGGGTACAACTTCAATTGGGGTTCCAACCTGGGCGCTTATGCCGGTGTTCGAGACGGGCCAAATCTGGCCTACGTGGAGTGCAGGATCAATTCTGAATGCCGGATCAATGGCGATCCGCTTCAGCCACTGCCGGGCGGCATATACACCCTAGGGGTGCCGGGCACGTACACTCAGTCATTCTGGTTCAACTCGCCGTTCACAATCGCGGTCAGTCTCATGGTATTCACGGGCGCCGGCGCCGCCGGAACGCAGTGGGTAAACTCTTGGAACAGCCTCGACCTAACCGGATTTCACGTCTATTCCGGGACGAACGAGTTGTCCGGCTACGACCTCACGACCGGCTCTGGATTCGACTACCGGACGCTGAATGCGGGGACGATTCCGGAACCCGGGACGATGTGGATTCTGGCGGCGGGGCTGCTGTTGTGGGGCGCGCGCCGCGCGGCCAGCCGGCGCGGGTCCCCGTTGGTAAGTCCCTGATCACATCCGACGGGGGAACATCCCAAGGCGTTGCCAGAGGAATCGGTCCTCGCTTGTCGCCTACAGTTTGCCGATCCCGGGCGAATCACGGCTCGGAGACAGGAGGTATCTTCGCCCGCGCATCGGGCGCTAACCCGTAGTGCCGAACTTCCGTCTAGGATGGAAGTTGGTGGAGCAATGAGACTGGTTGAATTCGCGTCGTGTGCCCTGCTTGCCTCTTCCGTGCTGTTTGGCCAGTATAAGGCCGAGACCGTGGCCGCGCTTCCTTCCGAGCTACCGGCGGCCGTCGCCGGAGTCCTTCAGAAAGAGGGAGTCAAGATCATCGCCCCTAACGGGCAGGTGTATTGCGAGATCTGGTTCCGCTCGACGACGCCGCCATCCACCGGCGCGAACGAAGACAGCGTCACGCTTACGGGCGTCGCTCACGGCTCCTTGCTGGGTGTGATCCGCTTCCCCGGCAAGGGCGCTGACCGCCGCGGCCAGCCCATCAACCCCGGCGTCTACACGTTGCGCCTGAGCTTCTTCCCGCAGAACGGCGATCACCAGGGTGTGGCCCCGCAACGCGACTTTCTGCTGCTGTCGCCCGCCGACGGCGACACGGACCCGGCGGCGACCCCCAATTTCGATGCGCTGGTGGCCTCGAGCAAGAAAGTCTCAGGCGCTCCGCATCCGGCGGTTCTCGGCATGTGGAAGGTGGACAGCAACTTCAAACCAGGCTTTGACAAGATGGGCGACAACGACTGGGTGCTGCAAACGAAAGTGGCCGGAACGCCGATCGCCGTGATCCTTATCGGCAAGGCGGAAGGCTGATTGGGCCCCGCCGCCATCCGCAACGCGGCAAACTGGAATTATGCCTGATATCACCCGGCGCGCCCTGCTCCAGACCTCCGCCGCCGGCGCTGCCCTCGCGCAGCAGCCGCGGCGTCCCAATATTCTCTTTCTCTGCTCCGATCAGCATTCCGGCGCCGTACTTGGATCGAGCGGCCATCCGATCGTCAAGACTCCGCATCTGGACCGGCTGGCGGCCCGCGGAGTCCATTTCCGCCACGCCTATTGCGGCAGTCCCGTTTGCGCACCCGGACGCGCGTCCATGATGACAGGCATGTTCGCCTCCGACGTCGGTTCCTATTGCAAGAGCACGCCTTTCGACGGCCGCGTTCCAACCTGGGGCAACCGTTTACGCGACGCCGGCTACCACTGCTGGGCCAGCGGAAAGATGGACCTGTGGAAGGGCAAGGACTTTGGCTTTGTCGAAGAGGGGACCAGCCACGGCCATTCGCAGCACCCGGACATCACGTCGCTGTTTCGCATGCCGGTCTGCTATCGCGCCGGCGAGCGCAAGGCGGCCAACGGAAGCTTCAGCGACCGGCCTGCTCCCGACCAGCCCACCGTGGACCGGGCTCTGCGATTTCTGCGCAATCAATCACGGCAGTTGGGGAGGCCGTGGTGCATGTACGCAGGCATCGTGAAGCCGCATCCCAAGTTTGAAGCGGCCGCCAGGTACCGCGAGATTTACCCTCCGGAAAAGATGCCGCTGCCACAGTGGCCGGAAGGGTATCTCGAGCGGCGTCACCCGATGTTCCAGATGCTGGCCAACTTCAAGAACATCCAGTCCCCCATCCCGCGTGACCGCGTGCAGCGCGCCCGCAGCGCCTACTTCGGCCTGGTCAGCGAAGTGGACGAATTGATCGGCAGTATCCTGGCGGAGCTCGATCGCACCGGCCAGACGGAGAACACGGTCATCCTCTACACCAGCGATCACGGTGAGATGCTCGGCGAGCATGGGCTGTGGCTGAAGAACGTGCTGCTGGAAGGAGCGGCGCGCGTGCCGGCGATCATGGCCGGGCCGGGGATTCCAGCGGGCAAGTCCATCGAGATGCCGGTCAGCCATGTGGACCTGATCGCAACCATGCTCGAAATGGCGGGCCTGCCGCGCCCGAGCCGGTTGCGCGGGCATTCGCTGCTGCCGGTGATCCATGGCCGGGCAGGGGATCATCCGGGATTCGCCTGCGCTGAATCGCATTCGGAAGGCAACGCCACCGGCTCGTTTCTGATTCGCAAGGGCGACTGGAAGTATCTCTACTTCACCGGTGACGAGCCGCTGCTGTTCAACCTGCGCGAGGATCCCGGCGAGTTCCAGAATCTCGCGGCGGAGAAGAAATACGCTTCCGTGCGCGAGGAGCTTCACACGCACCTGACTTCACTGGTGGATCCCGACGCTGTGACGTATGCCGCATTCCGGCGCCAGGAGGAGGCGCTCGACCGCCTCATCAGGGAGAACAGCCGCGATGAGTTCCACGACGAGATTGTCGGCCGCCTCGGCTTGATGCAGGCCCGGCTGTTGACGCATCGATACTACGCGCGCAGGGCATGAGATCCGGACCTGCATTGGGTTCCTGGGTCCCGTACACTTACGGACATGAGTCTGGGCGGTAGAGTCGCAAGCCATTCTGGGAACAGCCACTCTGGCGTTGGGACGCGATGTTCAGCGCGGGCGTTCGTGCGCACTACCAGGCAAGTCAGCTTGCCGCGCCGTCGATGATTGCGCAGCGGCGGGGACAAGATGACGGCCGACATGGCGACCGAGCTGAAGCCGTATGGCGTCGCCGTTGTTTCGCTCTACCCGGGACTCGTCCGGACGGAAAAGGTCATGGCGGCCGATCCTGCTGTGCTCCGGTACACCGGAAAGGTGTTAGTGGCTGCCGGCCTCGCGATGGAATACGGCTTCACGGACATCGACGGCACAACTCCCCGGCCTCTGACACTCACCGATGTCTGACACATCCGTCAAAAGTACATCTTCAAGGCCATCTGCCAGCTTCGCTCGCCCTGCGCGCTGCTGATTTCTCCAAACGTCGCGCCGGTCACGTTGCGGGCCGGTGAATTGAAGGTAGGCGTGTTGGTCAGGTTGTAGGCCTCGCCGCGCACCTCCAGCTTGTAGCGCTCAGTGACGGCGAAGTACTTCTGGATCGACAGGTCGAATCGGCCCAGGCCGGGACCTCGAACGGTGCCGATCCCCACGTTGCCGAACGTTCCGGTCACCGGCTGGCTGAAAGGCGTTATGTCGAACCACTTGCTGCCCACACCGACGATGTGCGAGTCGCTTCCGTGGCCGGAGACGTTGGCACGGGCGCCACGGGAGCGGCTGCCGGAGCGGTCCGCAGCCTGGATGGTGAGCGGAAAGCCGCTGCGGAAGTTCAGGATGCCTCCGAGCTGCCATCCGCCGAGCACCGAGTCGACGGTCCGGTTCCAGTTGCCGCCCATCTTCTTGCCCTTGCCGACCGGCAGATCCCACACAAACGCCGAGACGAACATGTGCTTGGCGTCAAAGTAGGTGGGACCCCACTCCGCCTTCTGGTCGTAGAGGTTTTGCCAGTAGGCGGACTGATTCGCGGACTGGCCGCCTTCCCCATAGTAGCCGATCGCATCGGACATGCCCTTCGAGAAGGTGTACGAGAGCTGATATTCCAGCCCGCTGAGCCAGCGCCGCCGCAGGCTGACTTGGAGCCCGTCGTAGCGCTGATTGCCGTTGGACTCAGTTCCCGAAATCTGCGCGATGGTCCGCAGCGTCGGGTTGCTCCGGATCGCCGGCTCGACGATCTGGCCATTGGGGAGCAGTTGCGCCTGGAAGTAGGGCATCGGAACCACCAGGTGGGTTCCGTGCTGGCCTACATAGCCGACACTCAGGACGTTGTTCGAGGGCAGCGAGTGTTCAATGGTGAAGTTCCATTGTTGGGTGTTCGCCGGACGAATCTTGGGGTCCCAGACCCGCAGGTTCAGGTTGCGATAAGGGTCGGCCTGCGGTCTCAGGACGTTCATGCCGTCGGAAGACCGCGCGGTGGGAGCGCCCGGAGTTGGGTAGAAGAACTCGTATTCGGTGTTAAGGGGAGGATTGAGGGGCAGCCGAAGGTTGGTGCCGGTCCCCTCCATGAACGACGAAATGGTGTAGGCGCCACGAAAAACGGTCTTCTTGTGGAGGGCGCCGGGAGTCCAGGCAAAGCCGACGCGCGGCTGCCAGTCCTTCTTATACGGGTCATACAAGGCGCGGCTGTTTCCGTCCTTGCCCGCCAGCCTGATCTGACCGGTGACGCGGTCGAAATTCGCCTGGCGATCCGCCACTTCCACCAGCGGCGTGTGATATTCCCAGCGAATTCCGAGGTTGAGGGTCAGGTTGTCGCTGGCGCGCCAGTCGTCCTGGAAGTAGAAGCCCCAGATGGTCTTGCGATGTCCCCAGGTGCCCGTGCTGAGTCCGCGGGCGACTCGGGACGGAACCCCGAGGAAGAAGTCGGCTTCACCCCAGCCGGTGGCGCTGGGCGAGGCCGTGTTCGCATTGGGCCCCTGGGTGAACGACCCGTTGTACTCGATCAGGCCGGTGCGGCCGTTGTTCCCGGCGTAGAAGATATTCATGTGCTGCCGGAGAATGTTGAGGCCGGTCTTCATCATGTGGCGGCCATGAATGAGAGTGACGTTGTCGGCATAGTGAAACGTAGTGTTGGCGAAAAACTGCTGTGTGCCGACGTTGGCGCTGCCGACGCCGTTGGCGAAGCCGCCGAAGCTGATGGAAGGCAGCCCGCCGGGAGACCCGGCGATGCCCAGCTTGCCGGCAAGGTCGCCCAGCCCTTTGTCCTGGCCGCCGTTGTTCAACGTGACGCTGTTGATGCCGAAGCGAGCCTCATTGACGAGGGTCGGGCTGACGGTCCGGGTCCAATTCAGCACGCCGGCCTGGAAAGGAGCGGTGTTGAAGCTGTTGTAGAACAGCGGAAACGTGGTGACCCCGGGCAGATCCTGGCGGCCGTTCGAGTACCGGCCCGAGAAATCGTCCTTCGTGGTGAGCTTGGCGTCCAGTTTGAAATCGCCCTGGTCGGCCTTGGTGTAACTCGAGCTGGCGCTGAGATGATTGTTGCGCAGTGCGGAATTCAACGGCAGCGGGTAGAGATCCGACGCGCCAAACAGGTTCCGCGCCACCGGGTCCAACAGGCTCGAGGGGATCTGGTTTCCGGGGAACGGCTGGCGATTGCCGGCCGCGTCTGTGGTGAAGGGATTGTAAAGGGTCCGATTCTGCTCGGAGGCCAGCCGCGAGAAATCGCCGCGCCGGTATTCGGCGGGAATCACCGTAATCGTGCTGGGGGCGCCGGGATTGGCGATGCGGGTCGCCTGGTAATCGGCGAAGAAAAAGACGCGGTCCTTGATCACCTTCCCGCCCACGGTGCCGCCGAAAATGTTGTAACGGTACGGAGGGCGCGGGTTGCCCAGGTAGTTGCGGCCCCAGTTGTTGGCGTTCAGCTTGTCGTTGCGGAAGAACTCGAACACGCTGCCGTGATACCCGTTGGTGCCGGACTTGATGATCACGTTGATGATGCCGCCCTGGAAGTTGCCGAACTCGGCCGAGGCGTTGTTGGTGATCATCTTGAATTCCTGCACGGCGTCCAGGTTCGGCTGGTAGGAGGTCAGGTTGTCCGACATCAGGTTGTTGTCGATGCCGTCCAGCAGGAAGTTGTTCGCCTCCTTGCGGTTCCCGTTGACGTAGGGACGTCCGCCGCCGGTGGTGCGCTGGCCGTTGATGAACCCCGCCGGGTTGGTGGTGGTGACGCCCGGCGCCAGCAGCGTCAGGGCGATGATGTTTCTCGTGATCAACGGAGTATTGATGATGGTGTGGGGGCTGATGACGGCGCCCACCACAGTGGTCTCGCTCTGCAACAGGGGCGCTTCGCCAGTCACCTGCACGCTTTCGGTGACCGCGCCGACTTCCATCTGCACGTCCAAACGGCCTCTCTGATTGACTTCCAGAGCCATGTCCTGGCGGACGAAGGTCTTGAAGCCGGCGGCCTCGACTCGGAGTTCATAGGTGCCGGCTGGAATGCGAGGAAAAGCGTAGATGCCCTCGGTGTTGGTCTTGGTGGGCCACACCGTGGCGCGCGCCTGGTCTTTGGCGATTACATTGGCGTTGACGATGGCGGCCCCGCTGGGGTCGGTGATGCGACCGGTGATGCCGGCGCTGACTTCTTGGGATAGCAGGGGCTGAGCGGTGAAGATCACAACCGCCGCCACGAGCAGGCATACCAGCCCGACAGCACGTCGGGGGGCTGATTCTCGTCTACTAGTCATTAAGGGTCTCCTTGCCGCAAGTCTTCCAAATTCGAGAGCCGCTAAGCGGCCCGTTGGGCCGAATTCTCCCAGGAATCATATTCTTGCCCGTTATGTCGTTCATTCTTCGTAATGGAGTGCAATCGAAAGGCCACTGACATTCTACCCGATCCGAAGCAGCCTGACGGCGATCTGGTCAGCGGAGTTGACGCAGGTATTGGTCCAGGAGGTCATAGGCGCGTTCCGGCGTCGCCTCCCCATCCCACTGTTGCGCGAACACGCTCAGGAATCCGGACTCGCTGTGCATTCGACGCGGCACGTCGCCTTCCAGCGCCGATCCCGCCGGT
>JACQDF010000335.1 GCA_016201205.1 Acidobacteriota bacterium | reverse complement strand
GGAACCGTATCCTGCAAGGCATTGCTGAAATCAACCAGGCTCCAGTGGTGCATCGTTGGAAAAAGTTCGAAGCCCTCTCAGCATAATGGATATGTTTCAATGAAACGATATACTAGTGCGGAACTCTACGATCCGGCAACGGGGAGGTTCACCGTCACCGGCAGCATGAACGTGCAGCGCGCCGAACAGACTGCGACGCTCCTGCCCAACGGCAAGGTTCTTATCGCTGGCGGTGTCAGCAGCGGCGGCGCGTTTCTCGCTAGCGCGGAACTCTACGATCCGGCGACGGGCACATTCTCCGCCACCGGCAGCATGAACGTGCAGCGCGCCGAACAGACTGCGACGCTGCTGCCCAACGGCAAGGTTCTCATCGCTGGTGGCAACCTCCGTGATAGTACCCTTGCCAGTGCGGAACTCTACGATCCGGCAACCGGCACGTTTACCACCACGGGCAGCATGCGCCTAGCACGCTACCTGCACACCGCGACGCTCCTGGCCAACGGCAGGGTTCTCATCGCCGGGGGCGGCCGTTACTATTGTTGCACTTCGGTTGCGAGTGCGGAACTCTACGATCCGGCCGCGGGGACGTTTAGCTTCAGGGGTAGCATGACCACATGGCGCTACGGTCACTCGGCCACACTGCTCTCCAACGGCAAGGTCCTCATCGCCGGGGGTTATCCTGGTCCTCTTGCGAGTGCGGAACTGTACTTGTTTGGTCCCAACCCCGTACCCACATTGACCTCAGTTTCTCCAAACACTGTGCCCGTAGGCTCTGGAGCGACCCCCATGACGGCGCAGGGTGCCAATTTTGTTTTCAGGTCGGCCATGAACTTCAACGCCACAACCTTATCCACTACGTTCGTATCCAGCAGTCAACTTGCTGCGACTGTGCCCGCCAGCATGCTCCAGACGGCTGGTGTGTTCCCGGTGACCGTGACCAACCCGGCACCTGGCGGCGGCACTTCGAACTCCGTGCCCTTCACAGTGACGAATCCCTTGCCCGGCATCAGCAGCCTGTCGCCGCCAACGCTCACCCGGGGCGCGCCGCCGCAGACTCTCACGATCATCGGCTCGGGTTTCGTCGCCAGCTCGACTGTCAACTTCAACGGCACCAACCGCGCCACCATGTTCGTCAATCCGACCACGCTGACGATTCAGCTCACCACCGCCGATCTCGCAACGGCCGGACTCTATCCGGTGACGGTGATCAACACGGCACCCGGCGGCGGCACCTCGAACGCGGTGAACTTCACTGTGACCAATCCGGTTCCGTCCATCACTGGCCTGGCTCCGCCGAGCCTACTCGTGAGCTCACCACCGCAGGCGCTGACCATCAACGGTACAGGCTTTGTCGCTACTTCAACGGCAAGTTTCAACGGAGCCAATCGCCCGACCACGTTTGTGAACCCGACGACGCTGAGGATTCAACTCACCAGCGCCGACTTGGCTATGGCCGTACTCTACCCGGTGCGCGTGGCCAATCCAGCGCCCGGCGGCGGCACCTCGAATGCGGTGAACTTCACCGTGACCAATCCGGTTCCGTCCATCACTGGCCTGGCTCCGCCGAGCCTACTCGTGAGCTCACCACCGCAGGCGCTGACCATTAACGGTACAGGCTTTGTCGCACCTTCAACGGCAAGTTTCAACGGAGCCAATCGCCCGACCACGTTTGTGAGTTCAACCGCGCTGAGGATTCAGCTCACCAGCGCTGACTTGGCTATGGCCGGACTCTACCCGGTGCGCGTTACCAATCCAGCGCCCGGCGGCGGCACTTCGAATGCGGTGAACTTCACGGTGACCAATCCGCTGCCGAACATCAGCGGCCTCGACCCGGCGACGCTGCGTGCAGACTCACCACCGCAGCCTCTGACCATCAATGGCACGGGCTTTGTGGCGATTTCGACCGTGAATTTCAACGGCACCAATCGCCCGACCACGTTTGTGAGTTCAACCGCGCTGAGGATTCAGCTCACCAGCGCTGACTTGGCTATGGCCGGACTCTACCCAGTGCGCGTGACCAATCCAGCACCCGGCGGTGGCACCTCGAACACCGTAAATTTCCGTGTCGTGGTCTCGGTCATCGTCAACCCGGTGACTGCTACCGTGCGCACCAGCGGAACGCAGCAGTTCGCCGCCACGGTGATAGGGTCGTCGGACACGGCGGTCACCTGGAGCCTGCAGGAAGGCAAGGCAGGCGGTACCATCACTCCGGTGGGCCTTTACACCGCACCGAACACGCCCGGCACTTACCACGTCATTGCGACCAGTCACGCCGACCCATCGCGGAGCGCGACGGCGATCGTGCTGGTGGCAGGATTCCTCCGCACGGGTAGCATGAGTGTTCCGCGCGCGTATCACACAGCCACCCCGCTTCTGAACGGTAAGGTGCTCATCACTGGCGGCGACAGCGGCGCCGGTTATCTGGCCACTGCCGAACTCTACGACCCGGCAGCGGGAACTTTCTCACCCACGGGCAATCTGAACGAAGCGCGCGCGTGGCATTCGGCCACGCTGTTGGCCGACGGCAGAGTTCTCATCGCCGGCGGCTACGTCAGCTCCGAGGGGCCCTCGCTGGGCAGCGCAGAACTCTACGACCCGGTGACGGGAATGTTCTCACCCACAGACAGCCTGCGCGCGGCGCGCGGCGGGCACACCTCATCGCTCCTGCCGAATGGCGAGGTTCTCATCGCCGGTGGCATCAGCGACAGCGTTTATCTTGCGAGCGCAGAGACTTACGACCCGGCCACGGAAACGTTCAACCCAACCGGCACCATGCGCGTGGCACGCGACGGCCACGCCGCCACGCTGTTGCCCAACGGCAAGGTGTTGGTTGCCGGCGGCAACAGCGGGATTGGCTTCCTTGTGGATGCAGAGCTTTACGACCCGGCTACGGGCACTTTCAACGTGACCGGAACGATGCGCGCAGCGCGATACCAGCATGCGTGCACGCTCCTGGACAATGGCAACACGCTCCTCACAGGCGGCTTCGACGGCAGGGTCGAGCGCCCCGACGCTGAGATGTACGAACCTGATTCCAGCTTATTCAGCGCCACTGGAGCGATGGGCGAGGCACGGCGTCTTCACACCGCCACTCTGCTGTCCGGCGGACTCGTACTAGTTGCCGGCGGCTATAAAGACGCGGGCTACATCGGCAGCGCAGAACTCTTTGACTCGGAGGCAGAAACGTTCACACCTACAGCCGCGTTGAACGGCGTGCGCGGCATTCATACAGCGACTCTGCTGCTGGATGGAAGGGTTCTGCTCACCGGGGGTAAAGACGACGTTCAGACGCTAGCTACCGCGGAACTCTTCCAGTTGGGGGTACCCACGGTCACGTCATTGTCGGGGCACACTCGTCGAGCAGCGGAGTCGCTGGCGAGGTCCATCTTTTGCAGGAGAGCCGTGCCAAGGAAATTACGGTGTTCGACGGCGGACAGAGAGGGATGTTGCGCTTTTCAGAGTAAACGATATCCAGCCCCCCGAGGGGAGGAGAGAACCAAGAACGGACAAGTTCCCGCGCGCGCCTTAGGCGAGGGCAACGCCAATCAGCCGCAGCGGCCGGCGGTCATTGCGCGCACAGGCCCGCAGCGCCGCGGCAATGTTGCCGGCTCCGGCCAAGCGCAACAGGCTGACCGCCAGATTACGCAAGGAGGCCATCACCTGAGCGCCGGCCCCTTTGCGAATGCGACAGCGATCCTCATCAAAGGTGACATCACGAACCCAGTGCAGCCGATTTTCAATGACCCAATGGCCGCGGTTGAGTGCGAGCAAGCGGGCCGGGCTGGCCTGTTGCGGTGTCAGACTGGTCACGCCGTAGACGGTTTCGCAACGGGACTTCCCCGTGGTGATTTCGGTGGTGTCGCGCTGGAGGCAGAAGACCTGATGGGCGTAGGGGAAGGTCAGATAGCCGACAAGCTCGGTGCTGGTCCGGATACTGCGGACTTCGAGTCGTCCGTGCCCTTTATCGACGGTGGTGTGCTGAGGGGGAAAACGCTGGCAGGCCGAGATCGGCGATGTCCTCTCGCAAGGTCGGTTGATTGTCTTTGACCGTAAACAGGTAGTCGGCTTTTTTGTCTTCGACCAGATAGCGCGCCGTCTCCACTTGGGTGTGCAGCGCATCGGCGGTCACGACGGCGCCGGCGATGGGCAACGGATCCAGTAGTTGCGGGAGGGTGGGAATCTCGTTGGTTTTTTCATCGACGGCCATCTGTGCAACCACGATGGCTTCCTGGTGCAAGATGGCGCTGAGCAGATGGGGCGCGGATTGGCCGCGGTCGTGGCCACCACGCAGCGTTTTGCCATCGACACTGAGGGCGCAGCCGTCTAGTATATCGTTTCATTGAAACATATCCATTATGCTGAGAGGGCTTCGAACTTTTTCCAACGATGCACCACTGGAGCCTGGTTGATTTCAGCAATGCCTTGCAGGATACGGTTCCGCAGCTCCTCCCAAGATTGAACGC
>JACQDF010000331.1 GCA_016201205.1 Acidobacteriota bacterium | reverse complement strand
CTCGACTACTACCTTGACGAGTTCACCTTCCGGTTCAATCGCCGCCGGTCTGCCAACCGTGGGAAACTCTTCTACCGCCTAGCGCAGCAGGCGGTCGCCATCGACCCGGTGCCCTACAAGTCCATGGTCAAGTGCGCGGCGTTGGCGTGACGGCCGCCAGTGGGAACCACAACCTATAGGGGCTACCTGAGTCAAGTGAATATCCACCCCGCGCAAATCATCCCGCCCATGACTTCCTCCCCGCTGCCGCAATCGATACCCCCGTTGGGCCGCTTCCACTCCAGCAGTTCACAGACCGTGCGGGAGAGCTCCGTCACCCCCAGCGCGGAAAACTCCGCCGCGATCTGGCGCATCAATTCCAAGTTCCTGTAGCGAGAACGTGCGCCCGCAAAAAGTTAGTTTGAAGAATCACGAGTGCCGGCAACTGCTGGAACGACTGCACCAGCAAGGCTGGTTGTCGCTCCCTCCGGTGCGTCGCCTGGGACCCTGCGGGCCGCGCGTGGCGCAGCCGAGCCGGCCTGACGACACACCACCGATCCAGGGCTCGGCGCGAGACTTCGAACCGATCGAGTTGATACCGGTTCAAGCCGGCAGCGCGGACAGCGCGCGCTGGCGGGAGTGGATCGCAGCCTATCACTACCTGGGATACCGGGTGCCGGTGGGCGCCAATCTGCGCTACCTGGTGCGTTCTCCCCGTGGGGATCTGGCGTGCCTACAATGGTCGAGTCCGGCTTGGGAAGATGGCCGCCCGCGAACGCCTGGATCGGCTAGAACCCCGAGCAGCGGCAAGCGCAACCTGCAGTACATCGTCAACCACAGCCGCTTCCTGATCCTCCCCTGGGTGCGGGTGGCGGGACTGGCCGGCAAGATCCTGGCGCACGGTGCACGCCAACTGCCCGAAAACCGGAAACGACTCTATGGCTACCGTCCGCTGCTCCTGGAGACCACGGTGGATGCCCAACGATTTGCCGGTACTTGCTACCGCGCAGCGAACTGGATTCCGCTGGGGCAGACTCAAGGGCGTGGCCGGATGGATCGTCACCATCAGGTCTGCCTCCCCGCCCGCTCTCCCAACCTGCGACGACGTCTGACCGCCCAAGAAACGGTAAACGAATACTTTTGCTCTTGACATCACCCCAAATCTAGCAGTACAATCCAATTCTTGTGATCATATTGTTATGACTACACTGGCGCTTCAATCTGGGCCCTCGGGTGGGCCTAAGAGGCCTAAGAGAGGAGGGTCTCTTTGTCGCGAAAGCCAATCCATACTGGGTATAGGTTGCTTTCGCACCTGCTTGCTCCTTGCTGGGCTCTTCCCATGCATTCGGCCAGGGAACAGAACCTTCAGCGTCTTAGAACGTCGTGATCGGAGCCCCCCGAGTGGATAAGTGCCGGGTGGTGGACTGTATGATTTTCCACTACTCCCGGGAAAGTACACACTCACGGTTGAAAGGTAGGTTTGGTCGCTTACGTCGAACAAAGCGGCGACGTTACCCGAAGCCTCAGTGACGACTACCGAACTGGCAGATGAAGTGTGCGGTGGCGTTCTTAGTGCAGTCCCGAACGGGCTGGAATCGGCGTGTCGCACGGCGCACCGGTCGTCCTTCCGCCTCGTTGTGCTGACATGCGCACTCGGCACCAAGCAGAGTGTGCCGCCAAAGTACGCGGGTAGGCACCTCTATGAATGGACTCCGAATGTTTACGGTGATGTGAAATCCTGAGGAAAATGTGTGTACTGGATATCCCCTTGACTCGGCTTGCCCCTACAGGTTGTGGATCGTCGGGAACGCACGGGTCCTTTTGGATGCGCGAGAAAGGCCCGTGCCGCACCACACGGGCTCCCGCATCGAGGCCGTTGTCGCAGAGTGCCGCGGAGAGGCGCCTTTCCGTTTGCGCTTCTTGCGCCACGCGGAAATACTGGCTCGCAGCAACAGCCGGGCGCGCCATCCTAAGCTGGGAGCACGGCGTGACCACAACCTGTAGGGGCAAGCTGAGTCAGGGGATATCCAGTATGTGTGTATCGGCACAATCTTCCAAGGACCGCGACTCTGTGCCAAGGAAGGACGGTTAGCGTCCTGCCCCTAAAAGGGTATCTATGCTCTGGACAGCCCTGACGGCCCGTTCTGGAATCCAGTTGCTAACGAGGCCTCTTTTCTGGCCGTGAAACGGTGTGTTCGTGGAGACATTCCAGTAATCGAAATGGATGCGAATATCAACGATCCAGCATTTGCCGATGCGACCACGTATTCGCTACTTGCAGAAGTTATCGAGGCGAGGAGTTATATCGGTGATTACCCGAGCAGACTGCCTTCCTTTGTACTGGATATCCCCTTGACTCAGCTTACCCCTACAGGTTGTGGATCGTCGGGAACGCACGGGTCCTTTTGGATGCGCGAGAAAGGCCTGTGCCGCACCACACAGGCTCCGCATCGAGGCCGTCGTCGCAGAGTGCCGCGGAGAGCGCTTTCCGTTTGCGCTTGCGCCACGCGGAAATACTGGCTCGCAGGGCAACAGCCGGCGCGCCATTCTAAGCCGGGAGCACGGCGTGACCACAACCTGTAGGGGCAAGCTGAGTCAAGGGGATATCCAGTTCCTTTGTAATACGAGAAAATCAATGCTTACTCATCGATTAATAGCGATAACCACTGTCCTCCTCGGCTCCGGTGTTGCGCCGGCTCAGACGGCCGTTAGTCCCGACCCCTTAAAGATTCTCCTCATCACGGGCGGCCACCCGTTCGAGGAGGATGCCTTTACAGAGATGTTCCGCTCGATCAAGAACGTCTCGTTTACCCATGTCAGGCTGGGCGGCGATGCGGAAAGGAAGCTGAAGCCCGAAGAAGCGAAGACCTATGACGCGCTGGTTTTTTACGACATGAACCAGCGCTGCGAGGCCTATCTGAACGATCTGCTCGCTCTAATGGAGCAGGGCAAGGGCGCGGTGTTCTTGCACCACGCTATCGGGTCCTGCCCGGACAATGCCGAATACGGATACCTAGTCGGCGGCAGGGCGCGATTCGGCAAACCGCCGGGATCGGCGATTACAACCGCGAAATTCAAGGCCAATACTTCTTACCGCGCGCATATCGAAGATCGTAACAGCGCCATTACGATGGGAATGAGCGACTTCGACGTGACCGACGAGGTATACTCTAATTACTTTGTGAACACGGACGCGCACGTATTCTTGACATCGGACAATCCACTCAGTGCGCGGCAACTTGCGTGGACTTGGCAGTACAAGAAATCGCCCATCGTTTACATACAGCTCGGCCATGACCACGTGACTTACGAGAATCCGAGCTATCGCAGTCTCGTCGAGCGCGCCATTTTTTGGGTGAGCGGCAGGCTTGCGAACACGGCCGGGACCGCTGTAACGATGCCGGGGGAAAAACTCTACGGAAGCCTAGGTTGTGCGCCTTGTCACGGCAATGACGCCCGCGGCGCCCGCGGCCCCGACCTGAAGAGCCCGGTGCTCTGGTCGCGCGGCGATGCCAAACAGCATGTCGTCGATGTCATCAAAAACGGAGTGAGAGGAACCGAAATGCCGCCCTATGCCAACGTGGCGGCCGATTGGGAGATCCGCGAGCTGGCTACGTTCCTGGGCCGCTCAGCGCTCGCGTCCAGGAAGGCGATCTCCGCTGATGTCCGCCGCGGCCGGGAGGTGTACCACTCTGTCGGCTGTGCCGAATGCCATGGACCTACTGGAAGGGAAGGATCACTGGGGCCGGAGCTGACATCCCTCGTGACTTCCAAGGGAGTCGACTATCTGAAACGTAAGATCCGGCAACCGGGCAGCGACACGCCGTTCAACTATGCGACGGTTTCCGTGGTCACCAAGGATGGCCGACACCTGACGGGCGTTCGCCGTAACGAGGATACGTTCTCGTTGCAGATGGTTGACCGCTCGGGACGCCTCCATCTGTTTCTGAAAGACGAGCTACGGAACGTGATCCACGAGCGGAAGTCGATGATGCCAGCTTACGACGAAAGTAGGCTGCCTCCCGACGCGCTTCTCGACCTGCTGGCCTATCTGCAGAACGCAAGCGATTGACTATGATCATGAGATCCCTTTCTTATCTCATCTGCGCCTTCTTGATCGCGGCCGAGGGCACGCTTGCTTTGCGGGAAGTTACTTACGAGGAGATCGCCACCGCGGCAAAGGAGCCACAAAACTGGCTAACCTACTCTGGGGATTACCGGGGTTGGCGATACAGCGCACTGGATCGGGTAAACAAGCGCAACGTGAAGCAGCTCGGTCTTCGGTGGGTCTTCAACAACGGGCAGACCGGTAAGCTGGAGGCGACTCCCCTGGTTATCGACAGCATTATGTACGTGCCCCTGCTCAACAACGAGGTGTACGCGCTCGATGGGCGCACGGGACGTGAAATCTGGGCTTACCGACGACCGTCCGTTCTGCGCTCGCCGTCCCACATCAACGGGCCGATCAGCCGCGGAGTGGCGGCGCTCGGCGGACGCATTTACTTGGCGACGCTCGATGCATACGTGGTCGCGCTCGACGCTCGTACAGGTGCCCTGATCTGGGAAACAAAGGCGGCGGAGCCGAGCCAAGGCTATTATTTTACCCTCGCGCCACTGGCCGTGAAAGACAAGATCGTGGTTGGCGTGTCCGGCGGAGAGTACGGGATTCGCGGCTTTATCGATGCCTACGACGCAGCTACGGGAAAGCTCGCGTGGCGGTTTTACACGATTCCTGGTCCCGGCGAACCCGGCAATGAGACGTGGAAGGGTGACACTTGGAAGACCGGCGGCGGACCTGCCTGGGTGACCGGCACATATGACCAAGGGCTGAACCTGATCTACTGGGGCGTAGGCAATCCCGGGCCTGACTACTACGGCAAAGACCGTGAAGGCGACAACCTGTACACCAACTCTGTGGTAGCGCTCGACACTGATACGGGCAAGCTTCGCTGGCATTTCCAGTTCACGCCTCACGACGTGGATGATTACGACGCTACGATCGTTCCGGTGCTTCTAGACGCCGATGTGGACGGGCAAAGGCGCAAGCTGTTGATCGAAGCCAATCGCAACGGCTTTTACTATGTGCTTGATCGCGAGAACGGCACGTTCCTGCTTGCGAAGCCATTCGTGCGGGTAACATGGGCCAAAGGCATCGGGCCGGATGGGCGCCCAATCCTTTCGGATGATCCCCAGCTTACTGGGAGTTCGCGCCAGGTATGCCCGGGTCTGTTCGGAGGGGCTAATTGGCCCTCGCCATCATACAGCCCGCTGACCGGCCTTTTCTACTTCACGCTTCGGGATGAGTGCCTCATCCATCTGCCGAAAGCGATGCCTTATAGGGTTGGCGATCTGTTTTGGGGTGGCGGTTCCAAATCGATTCCCGATGGACCAAGACCATCCGGGGCTGTGATGGCCCTCAACCCATTAACCGGAAACAAGAAGTGGGAGTTCCGGCACTTCTCGGTTTCCTGGGCCGGCGTTCTCACGACTGCCGGAGGTCTGGTGTTTTCCGGAGATGCGGAAGGATATTGTATGGCCTTGAACGCTCTGACTGGACAAGTTCTGTGGAGAACGTCACTTGGGGGGCCGATAACGGCGGCGCCCATTACGTACTCGGTGAACGGGAAACAGTACGTCGCCATCGCTTCCCGATCAGGAGTATTCGCATTCGCGCTCCCATGACTCACTCGGCTTACAGCAAAGCTGTATACGCGATCGCGACAATGGACACAAAGGGTGAGGAGATCGCCTATGTGGCCTCACGCACGCGCGCCGCCGGGGCCGCCGTACTGACCGTCGATGTCGGCACGGGGCCCGCACCCGCCTTGTCGCCCGATATTTCCCGAGAGAAGGTCGCTGTCTGCCACAGGGAAGGATCCCAGGCAGTGCTGAATCATTCAGACCGCGGACAGGCGGTCACGGCCATGAGTGAGGCGCTGGTCGCGTTTCTCACGTCGGAACATGCCGCTGGGAAAGTTGCCGGAGTCATTGGGTTGGGCGGAACCGGCGGCACGGCCCTGATTGCCCCCGCGCTTCGAGCCCTTCCGATCGGCTTGCCGAAACTCCTCGTTTCGACAGTGGCCAGTGGGAACATCGCCTGTTACGTGGGCTGCTGCGACATCACGATGATGTACTCGGTCGTCGACATAGCCGGTCTGAACCGCGTGTCAAGGCAAGTGCTCGGAAATGCCGCGTGCGCCATCGCCGGGATGGTCCAACAGAATATCGAGTCCAGCGATGCGCGGACGGCGCTGGGCATGACCATGTTCGGCGTCACCACACCCTGCGTCACCGCCGTCCGCGAACGGCTCGAAGAGTACGGGTATGATTGCCTGGTGTTTCACGCAACGGGAACTGGCGGCCAAGCCATGGAGAAGCTGGTTTCCAGCGGAATGATCGACGGCGTCCTGGACATTACGACGACCGAAGTCGCCGACGAAGTGGTCGGCGGTGTTTTCCGGGCTGGGCCGGAGCGTTTCGAGGCAATCCTGCGGCGCGGTATTCCCTATGTCATGAGTCTCGGTGCCGTCGATATGGTCAATTTCGGCGCGCGCGATACCGTTCCGGCGCCATTCCGGAATCGGAAGCTGCATGTTCACAATGCGCAGGTCACGCTGATGCGCACGACGCCCGAGGAAAACAGACAGATCGCCCGCTGGATCGCCCGGAAAATCAATCAATCGAGTTCCCGGATCACGGTGCTAATTCCTGAAAAAGGTGTCTCGATGCTGGATGTGCCCGGCCAACCGTTCCACGATCCGGAAGCCGACGCTGCTCTGTTTGAGGAACTCGAAGCAACCGTGCATCAGGATACCATGCGCGTGATCCGCAGGCTGCCGCACCACATCAATGATCGCCTGTTTGCCTCCGCGCTGGTCGATGAATATGTGTCGATTGCAGGGAGCCATGCGATAGAAAAGGGATCGTAGAAGATCATGGAAAGCAGAAAACAGATTCTGGAACATTTTCGGAACAAGATTGCTCGCGGCGAGCCTATCATCGGCGGCGGGGCGGGGACTGGGATTTCCGCCAAGTGCGAAGAAGCGGGCGGGATTGATCTGATCGTGATCTACAACTCGGGCCGATACCGCATGGCTGGACACAGTTCGCTGGCCGGTCTCATGCCATACGGCAACGCGAACCAGATGGTAAAGGAAATGGCCGCGGAGGTCCTGCCGATCGTTAAGCATACACCGGTGCTGGCGGGCGTTTGCGCGACTGATCCCTTCGTGATCCTCGACCGCTTTCTTCGGGAACTCAAGGACATTGGCTTCGCGGGAATCCAGAATTTCCCTACGGTGGGACTGATTGACGGTACCTTCCGCGCTAATCTGGAGGAGACGGGTATCAGCTACCGGAGAGAGGTGGAATGCATTGGTGCGGCGCATGCGATGAATATGCTCACTACTCCGTACGTTTTCAATCGCGACGAAGCCAGACTCATGGTTGAGGCGGGCGCGGATGTGGTGATCGCCCACATGGGACTTACAACCAGCGGTACGATCGGCTCGAAGACGGCGAAGACACTTCAAGACTGCGTCCGCGAGGTGCGATTTATCGTCGAGGTCTGCAAGTCCATCCGGGACGATGTGATTGTGTTGTGTCATGGTGGGCCGATTGCCTGCCCGGAACATGCGGGCTTTATTCTGGAAAGGGTCCCCGGAGTGGACGGGTTTTATGGGGCCAGTTCCATGGAGCGCCTCCCGACCGAGGTTGCCATTACCGAACAGGTGCGGGCTTTCACGGATCTTAGGCTGCCTGCTAGCGACAGCGAGATAGTTCGGTAGTCGAACTAGCCGTGTCCAGAAAATAGTGCAGGTCTTCGAAACCTTGGCTACAAAGTCCAGATCACGCCGACCGGCCTTGCTGCTGCGGAGGGGTGTTTTCAACGGAGCGGTCTTGCAGTAGGCGTAGATGTCCCCGATGCTGGTCGCCTGGCGCATGTGGACGATCAGGTCCACCTGCTCGCCGCTTAGGATGCGGATGCGGCCGTCGATGAAGTTGCTGGTGTAGTTGTTCACTGCGACCGGGGAGTTGCCGTAAATGTTGGTGACGTAGAGTTCGACCGCTCAGACGGCCATACACCGGAACGGCTCCCGCGCTTCCCAGTCGCCCGATTCCGGCGTGCCGTAGAAATTGCGCGGGACGTTGTAGATGAACAGGCGTTTGTCGTGCTCTCCCTGCCTTCCCGGATGGCCGCCGCGGCCCGGTTAAAGCTCTGGGTCAACTCGCGAATCTCCTGAATCGGCGCGGGCGCCCCGCGGAATTCGGGCAACACGCCGGTCTTCTCGCTTTCCCGCAGGTGGGCCACGACCCCGCCGATCGGGCGAACGATCGACCGCGAGGAATGTCATGCAGCAGCGCCCCGATGCGGATGGCCTCCAACTCCTCGGCCGCCAGATTCAGTGACCGTGCGATCGCGCAGGAGGATTCACTTACGCGGCGGCTATGGCCGGCCGGCATCACGAGAACTGGGATGGCACCGGATATCCAAAGGGCTTGGCCGGGGCGACCACGCCGCTGTGCGCGCGCATCGTACACGTGGCCGACGCCTATGATGCGATGACCTCGGACCGGCCGTACCGCCGCGGGATGAGCCACCAGGAAGCGATCGGGGTCCTGGAGCGGTACGCCGGGACTCAGTTCGACCCTGCGATCGTCAAGGCGTTCGTCAAGCAGCGGCCGCCGGAAGAAGCCACCGAGAACGATTCGATTCAAAACCTGGCTGAGGCGGTGAATGGGCCGGGGGCCGTTCCGAGCCACGCCGGGAAGAGGGACGCATGAAGCGGGCGCTCCTTGTCGTCTGTTGCGCGCCATGCGGCCTCTGGGCGCAGGAGGCCGGCTCAGGATTCGAGCTCGGCGCCACCCTCAGCGGAACGGCTTCCTATTCGGAGCGGCTAACCGCTCGACCGCGGTCCGGCGCGCCGGTCACCGGGGGCGTACGATCCCTGCTGTACCCCACCTGGAAGCTGAACCAGCACTGGGGAGCGTCCCGCGTTTAGTTGAAGGCTGGCGGTGAACGGCTGAATTCATCTTACGCTACTTTCTCCTTCTTCGCGGCGGTACTTTCGCGGCCCAGGAGGGCCGCCAGAGCCCATAGGTCCTGGTGACCATCGATGCGCCG
>JACQDF010000324.1 GCA_016201205.1 Acidobacteriota bacterium | reverse complement strand
AGTGCTCAAAGCGCGTATGGCAGGCACCGGGGTAGACCATGTCGGTCAAGGCCAGTTGCCGGATGCGGCGAAGACGCTGAAAGACCCGATGGTCTACGATGTCCTGCTCCCAGGGCGAGAGCTTGACGAATCCATGGATGGATCGCGTATGATCTTGTCCGAGTCAGCCATGCAACCGGCGCTTGGAGGCGTGTACTAAACATCCAACGCCGGTAAGGTCGGGCTTTGGACCAAGGCCGACAGCGTCACCTACTTCGACGATTTCCAGATCGAACGGAAGTAACACGCGGCGATTCCCCCCATATCAGAAATAGAATCGCAGCGCGAACTGCATCTGCCGCGGATTGCGTGCGGCGGTGAATTCGCCGAGACGCGTATTCACCTGGCGTCCCTGATTATCAAAGCGCGCGGCTGTATCAAAAGCGCTGAACTGAGTGTGGTTCCAGGCGTTGTACATCTCCCAGCGGAACTGAAAGCGCAGCGGCTCGCGGATGAGGAAGCTCTTGAAGACGGCGATGTCCCAGTTGTTGATGCCCGGCCCGCGGAGGATGTAGCGGGCCGAATTACCAACCGTGCCCAGCGCTGGGGCGCGGAAGACGCCGGCGCGGAAGTTCATGCTGAAGGTGCGCTCGGATTTTGGCAGCACTGGATTGGCCAGCACGTCAATGCGAGCGCCCTGGCTGGCCGAGCCGGTGATGTCGAGCGGGTTCACCAGCGAGAAGCCGGCGGTGCCCGGCGCGCCGGAGACGAAACTGGTGATGCCGGAAAGCTGCCAGCCGCGCAAGGCCAGCTTCGCGGGCAGACTGCTCCAGCCTGGCGCGGGAACATCCCAGAGGTAGTTGAGCTTGAAGATGTGAGTGCGGTCGAAGTCGGAGAGCCCGTAGTTCCAGACACGGACAGGCACCAGCGGGCTGACCGTGGTGAAATCGCCGCTGTTGTAGTCCATTGCTTTCGACCAGGTCCACGATGCGCCGAACTGAACTCCGCGGGTGAAGCGCCGGCTCGCGCTGGCTTGCAGCGAGTGGTAGTTCGAGGAGGCGGCCCACTCGCGGATATTGATGTCGTTCTGGCCGGTCAGTGGCCGGAGGAAAGGCGCCGGCAACGGAACACGGGGATTGGTGGGATCGGCATTCTGCGGCAGGAAGTTCGCGCCGAGAGGAATGTAATTGATGCTGCGCTGCCAGAGTAGATGCCTGCCCAGCGAGGTGACGTAGCCGATATCGAGGACGGTCCCGTAACCCAGGTTCTGCTGAATCGAGAAGCTGCCGTTCATGACTCTGGGGACGTTGCCACGGCCGTCAACGCCCAGAATGTCCTGCGGAAAAAGGAATCCAGGCGAGGAAGAGAGTCCGCTGAAGGCGCCGTAGTTGATCAGCGGCGTGTTCACCAGAGGGGGCTGCCCGCCGAGCAGCCTGAGCAACTGGAAGTCGCCGATATTGTAGAAGACGCCGAAGCCGCCGCGCACTGCCGTGCGGCCGTTGCCGAAAACATCGTAAGCAAAGCCGAACCGGGGGCCGAGCTGGACGCCGGGATTGTTGGTGAAACCGCGCGGATAGTTGGGATCGCGGCCCGTGACCAGGCCGTTGGCGGGATCACCAGTGTTTGGAGCGATGGCGCCGATCAGCGCCGCCGGATACACCTGCCCCGTCACCGGATGAACACCGACGCGGGTTCCGCCCGAGAGAGCGGGAGCAATCAGCTTGACCTGTTTCGCGCCGTCAAATCGGGAAAGGACAAAGCCGGAGACGTTGCCGTCTTTTTCATACTGCGGAGTGTAGTAGGCAAAGCGCGCCCCGAGTTCGAGCGTCAGCCTGCGGCTCACCTTCCAGTTATCCTGCGCAAACCATTCCAGCGACTTGATGAACACGCTGATGTCCGGCCGCGAAGTTGCTTCCTGATAGCTGTTGAAGACGCCGTAGGAGGCATTGGCGAAGGCATAGCCCGCATCGAGCGGATTGTTGACATTGCGGCCGAAGTTGATGGTGGCGTTGAACGCAGCGGGGAGCTGCGCCTGCCGCATGTTGTGGTTGTAGAACATGCCGGCTTTCAAAAGGTGCGCAGCCAGGTTCTTGGTGACATTGTTGGTCAGGTTGATTGCGTACTGCGTTTGCAACAGAGGCGTACGCCCATCCATGCTCAGGTTGACAGGGTTCTGGACGCCGCCAAAACTCACATTGGGGACCAGCCCGAGGGGATTGGCCGATGGGTAGAGCTGTCCCAGACGGAAGCCGACAGCGTCGCGCTGGTTGCGCTTCATATCTTCCGGCGTGATTCTTTCGTCTTCGGGGCGGCGCGAAAAACCGAAGACGAATTCGTTGACAAGCGTGGGGCTGAGGATGAGCTGGTTGCGCGCCGAAAGAACCGTCCCATTGGTGACAAAGGAGCGCACAAACTGATCCCAGTTGGCGCCGCCGGTGGGGATTCCCCGCGCGCCGGTCTGCTCATCGCGGTGGCGTGACAGCGAGAATGCAAGCTGGCTTTTGGGATGGAAGTTGTAATCGGCTTTGACGGTCTCCAGCCGTTGTGGCGTATCGACGACCGACTGGAAGACGTAGTTGTAGCGGCCCGCGGACAGGGAACGGTCCAGGAAATTCGGCAGCGTGAAAATCTTGAGCAGGGCCGTGCCGTTCGGATCGAGGCGGGATGCGGGGATCTTGTTGCCGGGAACGGGCTGGCGTGTGACGGGGTCGACAATGGGGATGAGGCGGCCATCGAGTTCGAGCGTTTGCGAGTAATCGCCGGCTCGCTCGAGCTCGGCCGGCACGGTGATCTGCGAGATCGGCAGCGAATTGGAACGCGGCCAGAATTCCTGCGAGAAGAAGAAAAACAGCTTCTCCTGGTTGCGGTTGAACAGCTTGGGGAAGTACACCGGCCCACTGACGTTGTAGGAATAGACGTTCAGACGCGAGCGCGGCTTCGGCGCCCCGAGGCGGTTGTTGAAAAAGTTGTTGGCGTTGAACTGTTCGTGGCGTTTGAAGTAGCTCCCGAGGCCGTGGAAGTCGCGCGAGCCGGACTTCGTGACAAGCTGCACGTTGCCGCCGGACATGCGTCCATATTCGGCCTGGTAGTTGCTAAGAAGCACTTTGACTTCCGCCACTGCGTCCATGCCAACGCTCACGGTGCCTCCCAGATTGTTTCCAATGTCGACCAGGCTCATGCCGTCGAGCGTCACGTTGGTGGTGTTGCTGCGATTGCCCAGAACGTTGACGCCGAGGCCGCGGTCAATAGCGTCACGATCGCTGGTATCGACGACTCCCGGGAGCAGTTGCATCAGCGACAGGACGTTGCGCCCGCGGATGAGGATGTTCTCGACCTGGCTGCCGGTGATCACGCCGGCGCGCTCGGAGCTGGCGGTTTGGACCGTTGCACCCTGCGCGGTGACGGTGACGCTTTCGGTGGTGCTGCCGACCTCCAGCCGGATCTCGCCCAGGGTGAGCGTTTCCGCCGCCGTGAGGTTCAGATTGCGCCGTTCGGCGGTCTTGAAGCCATCCCGGCGGACGGCGATGCGATACTCGCCCGGGGCGAGACTGGGGAACGCGAAGCTGCCGTTCTCGGCAGTGGCGGTGCGGCGTTCAAAACCGGTGGAAGGCTGGATCAGGGCGACTTCGGCGGCGCCGACGGCGAGGCCGGTGGGGTCAACGACAGTGCCGACAATGGTGCTGGTGATGGTTTGAGCCGAAAGCGCTGCCGGCAACACAAAAGCGAGTACTCGGAGCATGAGAGCCTCCTCCGTTCGTTGATGAGAATCTATCACAACGGGGGCTGCCGGAGGTGGGCTGAGCAGGTTTGGATGCGGCCGCCGGCGCGGGCATAGTCGCCAGACCGCGGCGGCCGGGCCATACAAGAGCTAAGCTTCAAGGCAAACTGCACGATGCGCTCGCCGGCAGCGGAATCGATCACGCCGAAATTGGTGCTGCCCAGATTGAAGGATCCGCGCGCAGCAGTCACGGATGTGCATCAGATAGGCAAGCGGAGTCTTTCCTGCCATGAAATCAAAGAGGCATCGCCTCGGCGAGGACGTGGTCTCGGATGTACCGGTGGAGTGTGCGGGTTGTCACTAGATCCACCCTGGGTCCGAGCAGATCCCGCAAGTCCATGAGCAATCCCCCGAGGTCAAACAGATTTCGCCCCGCTTCCAGGTCGACCAGGAAGTCGATGTCGCTGTCCTCCCGGTTGTCGCCACGAGCTACCGAGCCGAACACCCGGATGTTCCTGGCGCCGTGCTGCTCGGTCAATCGGAGAATCTCGGCCTTGCGGAGACGGAGGGAGTCCAATGTCACCATACCTCGACGCTTACCTCACTTTCGGCTCCAGCGGTAGAACTACCGGCTGCTTTAACGATGGGCCGTCCGCTCTTTTGTCATCCCACAACGTTGGCCCGGCCGAGCATCCGGCATCACCGCCGGCAGTACGACAATTCTTGCCAGCGTCATGGCGTGGGGCCTGCCCGGAAGTTCGCGATGGCCTCTGAGGTGCGCAGGTAGCGGCCATAGATCCGCAGACGCCGCACTTCGCCGTCGAAGCCTTCGCCGATCCGCAACAGGCGGCCGCCGTTCGCGGACCGCAGGTTCGGGCTGAAGCGGCCCCAGCCGAACTGGCGGTGATCGCCACCGTCACAGAGCTTGCCGTCGATCACGAAGGTCATGATTCTCGGCCCGCCGTCGACGATGACGGCGATGTGATGCAGTTGGCCGGCTTCGAGCAGGCCGGGTTGAGACTCCCAGGCGTTGTCCGTGCGCCCGTCGTTGAGCAAAATCTCGACCGTGCCGCCGGGAGAGGTGCGGAGCGCAAAACCCCTGCCGTCCGGTGTGCGATTGTCGAGAATCACTTGCCCGGCCCTGAGAGACCGGAATTGAACCCACAGGTCGATCGAGAACCCGCCTCGGAGATCCTCGGTCCCGTGGCCGCCGGGCCGGCGTCTTACAAGCATGGGGAGGCCGGGCGCATCGCCACTGTCAGGCATCGTTTGGCCGCGGAAGGGCAGATCGAGCAGCAGGCCGTGTGCCGCCGCCGTCTTGTTGGTGGACTGATTCCACAGGCCTGCCAGCAGCACCGGATCGATCTCGTGAACCCGCGCGATTTCTTTTTGTGTCTCAGTCAGGAAGTACTTGCCTTGATCCTCGATCAGATCCGGGTAGCTCATGCGGACCATGGGATCGTCGTCGTACAGCGCGATCTCCGGTTGCGACCAGCGAATGATCCTGCCTTCCGGCGAGTCTGCTTCCTCGCCGCCGGCCAGCCACACCGGGTTCCGGTCTTCGTACGCCATCGTGCGGCGCTGAGGGTGTTCGAGAATGAAGCGGCCTCCGTGGTTGTGAAACCAGTAGAGGTACTTGCCGTTCTGGCAGCGCCAGGCGAAGTTGGCTGCGCGAGGATGCTTTATCAGACGGCCGTCAGCGTAGCGCATGTATTGGGCCGCATCCCACGTTCGCCCGCCATTGCGGCTATAGCTGAATGCCGGGTGGCCGTCGATGGTCCGGAAAACCGTGAAAAACGACCCATCGCTCAGCACCGAGAAGCTGTGCTCTTCCGCGATCGGGCCGCCGCCCGGTGGCGTGCGGATGCCAAGATCTCCGTCCGGCAGCGTCTCCCAGGCGATCTTCTCCGGATCGCGCTCGGCGAGGAGGTTGGCGCTTCGCAGCAACACTCCTTCCGTCGAAGTGAAAAAGCCTTCGCCGAAACCGCCGACTTTGTGAAGCGGTACGTAGCCGGAGCCATTGTGCGCGAAAGGCCTGCCGACATTCCAGAAGAACCGCACCTTGCCGCCGTAGGCGTTCCTGCGGTCGATCTCGAATTCCCGCACCGGGATTGTGTAGCGCTTTGCAGACCACGTTTGCCCATGGTCGTCGCTGTACTTGAACACGAAGTAGCCCAAGCTGTCGACACGCGTGCCGTAGCCCCCCTTGTACGGTGGATCGTCGGCGATCACTTTGCGCATGTTGCCGGTGTTGTGGATATAGAAAATGTAGATCCGGTCCGGCGGCGTCTTCAGCATCACGGCCCAGGAGGCCTCGGGAAGCGACGGCGGCTCGACGTCGACGGGCTTCGACCACGTCCTGCCCTGATCGGTGCTGCGCATGGTGACGATATGCTGACCCGGGTCGCCTTCACGGCCTGCCCCGGTGGTGACGCACATCAGCCACG
This sequence comes from Acidobacteriota bacterium, assembly GCA_016201205.1. Classification (GTDB taxonomy): domain Bacteria; phylum Acidobacteriota; class Terriglobia; order Bryobacterales; family Bryobacteraceae; genus CADEFT01. The sequence goes on along the minus strand of JACQDF010000324.1, from coordinate 14,184 downwards.
CGCCGTCATCGGTCTTGACGATGTAGGGCTGGTCGGCGTAGCTCTCGGTGGGAATCGCGCGTCCGGCGCGGATGTCGCGCGGGTCGCGGAGTTGTCCGAGCGCGGAGGCGGCGAGCGGAATGATCCAGAGGGCTCGTCTCATGCAGGCCATATCAGAACAGGAACTTGAGTGAGAACTGCACCTGCCGTTCCCCACTGGCCGCGCTGATCACGCCGAACGACGGCGAGCCGAGGCCTTCTCCAGGCGTGGCGAAATACGGCGTATTGCTCAGGTTGAACGCTTCGGCGCGGAACAGCAGCGAGTACGGCTCCCGCAAGGTGAACGCCTTTTGCAGCGCGAAATCATAGTTCACCCGGCTTGGCCCGCGGGCATCGGGAAGCGTTCGTGCGACGTTGCCAAAGGTGAACGGCTCGGGCACCGTGAACTGGCTGAGATCAAAGTACCGGTTGAGGCGTTCTTGCGGCGCCCCGCTCAATTCCGCCGGCCGGCCCGTGCTGTTGGGACGAAGCACCGCGCTGCCCACGCCGCTGTTGCCCGTCGAGGTGAGCGCCAGCGGGAAACCGGTGTGCCAGATAAAGGCCCCAGTCGCGGACCAACCTCCCATCAGCGCCTGGGTCAGGCCCGATGCCCGTCCGCCCAGAGCGCGTCCTTTGCCGAACGGAAGCTCGAGCGTGTGAGCAATCACCAGGCGCTGGGAAATGTCCCCTTCCGAGAGGCCGCGCTCGGCGCGGAGGTCATAGGCGTTCTGGACGGGAGGAACAAACGCGGTTTCGCCGAACACGCGCCCCGATCCGTTGTCGATCAGCTTCGAGTTCGTATAGGTGAGAAGCAGGCTGGCGCCGCGGGCAAAGCGCTTTTCCGTCCGCAGGACGAACGAGTGATAGGAGGACGAGCCCATGTTTTGCGCCACGGCAGGCGAGTTGGTGTTGATGCCTGTGTACTGCGGATACGGGCGAAGCAGCGTCGCCCGGGTCACCGTGCGGGCGGCCAGCGCGCCTACATCCGCAATGCCGAAGAACGGATTCGCCACCTGCTGGTTCAACTGCGCGCCCAGCGACTGGTGTTGGGGGTGAAGCTGGTTCCACTCGAGCGAAACGGGAATGTGGGTTCCTTTGTTTCCCGCGTAACCGGCCTCGAGAAGCAGGCCGCCCGGCAGTTGGCGCTGCACGGTGAAGTGCCATTGCTGGTTGTAGATGTTCGACTTGTTGCCGCGGTCCATGATCAGCAGACCCTGGCCGAGCTGGGTGCGATACTGCGGCGTATTCGGCGCCTGCAACAAGCCGGTGGGGAATGGATTGTCCAGCAGGTTCAGCGGTGTGACCCCATCGAGGCTTGAAACCCATGGCGTGGTGACCGTGAATCCCGGCGTGCCGAAATTCTGCGCTCCGGTGGTGCCGAATCGCGGCGAATAGAATATTCCGTACCCTGAGCGGATCACGGTCTCGTTGGACATGCGGTAGGCGAGCCCGAACCGTGGGCCGAAGTTTCGGTACGTCGAGTCCCATTGTCCCCTCGGTTGTTCCTCCTGCCCCGCGAAGCGAAGCAGGCCGCGAAGATTCGGCAGATCCGGGATGCGGATCGGGAACGGCGCATTGAAATCAAAGGTGGCGAGCCGGTTGTACCGCTCCGTGCGCGGCTGCTCGAAGTCCCAGCGCAGACCAATGTTCAAGGTAAGCCGTCCCAGTTTCAGATCGTCATTGAAGAACAGCGCGTAGTACATGTTCCGGATGGCCGCGGCGGGCACGGAATTGATGCTGCCGCCGCCGAAACCGGCGAGCATGGAAGCCAGGCCGTTGCCCGCGGTGAGGCTGGCGCGCAACGGATCGGGCCCCTGCGTTTGCCCCAATCCAAAAGAATAGCTGCCGGAAGGCGTTCCGGCCTGGAACGGCGTCTGGTTATAGAGCCGCAGATCGGCCCCGTAGGTCAGCGTGTGGTGGCCGCGATACTCGGTCTGCTCGCCAACCAGCGTGTACAGGTCGTTTCCGCGCCGGATGCGGTCCCCCGATGCGGGACCGAGGCCGGTATAGGAGGCGATGGTGATCGCCGGAAACACCTGCTCCTGGGCGGCGGCGGCGACGGCGGGCGAGAATCCGAGGTCGTTGAGATTCACTTTACCCGCCGAAAGCGGAGTGCGGCCTTCAAACCGGTGTGTCGCGCCGGCGCGCAGATTCAGAATCTTGCTCGAGGAGAGCGTGGCCGTATAGTTGACGACGCTGTTCAGCACCTTGTTCACGGTGACGCCGAGCGTGGTGTCGGCGATGTTGTCGAAAGGGCCGCTGGTGCCGGTATCGCCCGTGTTTCGGGTAATCCGTCCGAACAGGTTATGCCGGTCGTTGAAGCGGTGGTCGATTCGAGCCGACCACTGATCGCTGTTGACGAAGCTCTTGGGGTTCCAGACGTAGTTGTTGATCTCAGCCGGTCCAACGCCCGGGCGGTTCGGGGGCGGCATAAAGCGGAGAAGGTTCCGGGCGACACGGCTCTGCTGAGCGGCCGGGATCGCGTTATTGGGAAACGGGTCCCGCTCAAAGGCGCCGCTGGCCAGAGCCCTGGTCGAGAAAGGGTTGTACAAGATGACAGGCTGGCCGTTCGAGTTGCGAAGGCCTGAAAAATTGCCCGCCACCTGCGCCGGAGACGGCACGGTCAGGATGCCCGCGCCGCCGCCCACGTCCTCGCGGTGTCCCTGATACTCGGCAAAGAAGAACGTCTTGTCCTTCTTGACAGGACCGCCCACCGCTCCGCCGAACATGTTGAAGTGAAAGACGGGGCGTTGCTGATTGCGTGCGTTGGCGAAGAAATTGTTCGCCCGTAAACGGTCGTTCCGGAAGAACTCGTAAGCGGATCCGTGATACCGATTGGCGCCGCCCCGCGTGATCACGTTGATCACGCCGCCGCCGCTTCTGCCGAATTGCGGCCCGAAGCTGTTGGTGAGCACCTTGAATTCCTGCGTCCCATCCGGAGTCGGCGACATCGCAAAGTTGTTGTTCTCCGGCAGCATGATCGACACGCCGTCCACCAGGAAGTCGTTGGTGCGGAACCGGCCGCCGTTAATCGAGAGATCGCTCTGGACGAACAGCGGCGTGCCGACATTGCCGGTGGACGCGGTGCCGCCGATGGCGCGTGGGTTCACTTGCACGCCGGCGCTCAAACCGACCAGATCGAAAATGTTCCGCCCGCTGATGGGCAGCTCCTGGACCGACCTCGAGGAAACCACTTGCCCGAGCGAGGCGGTTTCCGATTCGATGAGCGGCGCCTCGCCGGCTATGGTGACGCTGGTGGCGGCGTCGCCGACTTCGAGCATCAGGTTGATGCGCAACCGGTCCTCGACGCGCAGTGAGAGGTGGTCTCGCAAACCGCGCTTGAAACCGGCGCTGGACGCCTCGACGCGATAGGTTCCCGGCCGCAGATAATCGGCACGATACATACCCGCGGCGTCCGTTGTGGCTCGCGTCGTCTGGTTGGTTTCGACGTTGGTGACTTCGACCGTTGCGTTGGCAATGACTGCGCCGGAGCTGTCTGTCACCGTGCCCAGAATGCTGCCGGTGATGACCTGGGCGCTGAGCGGCGTCAGCGCAGCCGTGATGGCGAGGATGGAAACAGCAGCGCGAAGTTTCATGGCGGGCCCTCCCCTGAATAACTGCGATCTCAGTTTTTTGTGGTAATTGTATCTCGAAGCGGGTAGACTGTCAAGGAAAAGCTTTGAAACTGAAACGCCAGTTTTAGAGGAACGCCGGATGAAGAATCGATCGCATGAATCCGCGAATCGGCTCGCCGATCTCGCCTACAACCATGTCCGCGATGGCATCCTGCAAGGACGGCTGGCCCCCGGCGCGCCCCTGTCCCGCCGCCGCCTTGCCGAGTTCCTCGGCATGAGTTCGGTTCCCGTGGGCGAGGCGCTGACGCGGCTGGAAACCGAGGGCGTCGTCGAAAGCCGCCCGCGCGCCGGTACCCGCGTCAAGATCCCTTCGCCGGACGAGATCCGCGGCCGCTACGTCGTCCGTGAGGCTCTCGAAACGCACGCCGCCCGTCTGTTCGCCGAACTTGCCAATCGGCGGGATCGCCGCCGTCTGGTCTCGCTGGCCAGAAAGCTCGACCACGGCTACTCGTCCCCCGACGGGGCAGTGGACAATCAAGGACGCATCGACGTGGAACGGCTCCACTTTGACTTTCACATGTTCATCACCCGGGCAACCGGCTGCAAAGAGCTGTTGACGGCCATCGAGCGAAGCCGGGTTCTGCTCTCCAACTGGCTGTTCTCGATATCCATGAGTTCGCCCAGGCTTCCAGAACGCTGGCATCGGGATCTGGCGGATGCGCTTGTGGAAGGAACTCCCGAGCAGGCGGCCGAGGCCATGCGCCTCCACGTGCGCTTCCGCCAGCAGCAGGTGATCGACGCGTTCCGCTGCATGAACGTCGCTGCGGTCTCCGCCCCCGGCCGCGTCGTCCGCGGACCGCAGCGCCGAACGCTCGAGCGACTGAAGAACGGGCCGAGTAGCTTAAGCAGGTAGGGACAGCGTCTTCCCGGCGATTTCCGCCTCGGCGTCGACACCGCGCGCGATACGCCCGTCGTGTGCCGGCAAGAAGTAAGCCTCATTGACTTGGATCCACTGTCACGCGATTGCGATAGTATCCAGGGCTGGATAGATCGATAGTCCTACTTTGGGTACGCTTCGCCAATGGAGTAAGTTCCAGTCTGTAGATTCCAGGAGGAACTATTAAGGAGTATTGTCCGAGGCCGTTCGTGACCGTGCACGCGGCCGCCACCGGTTTGTCGCCGTGGAACAAGCAGAACTTCACATCGCTCGCTGGATTACCCTGGTCAGTTAGCGTGCCACTGAGGATCGCTTCAGATTGAACCCCTCCCTCTCCGATGTCGCCGAAGGGAAGTCGAAAGGAAAGATCCACATCGTCGGGAAAGACCACTCGCACTGGATAATATCTCACCTTAAGGAATCCTGATCCGAACGAGCCGGCTTCAACCGAGTAGAGTCCTTCTGGCAGGTGCTCGGCGCAAGCCCTACCTTTGGAGTCGACCACAACCGAAAAGCGGGCATCCGGATCTAGCAGGTGGATGATCTGGACTGCCGCCTTCCGGATTGGTTGGCCGGCCGGATCGCTCACAGTCGCGCAAATTGATGAAGCCCGCACATTCTGAGAAAGCGCGACCAGCACAATGAAGAAAGCGTCAAACAGTCGTCTCAACATAACTCCTCTCAGTTGATGTTCCACATAACATACTGGAGCGACTATCAATATCATCCACGCCGAAGGCGTTGCCGTCGGCAAAGTGATTGTCTTCATCACAATGCGCACTCCCTGCCTGACTTGCCCGCCGGCAAGAAATCCCTCAGCCTAATTAGTCTGGCACAGACCACCTCTTCCCTGTACTGCTGCGGATCGATAAACGGCCTACGCTAATACCTTTCGGCTTCGAGGTCATGCCAATGCCTGCAATATCGTGTACGGTGCCAGGACCCCGAAAAAGCAGGCCCCAATCCTCAGCAGCTTGTTCTGACCGCACATCATGCTCCAGAGAACCGAGCAGCACGTGTCCTTCCCAGTCTTCATCGCCCATACCTATGACTGGTTTGTCTCTGTTTCCCAACTGAATTGTCACGCGAATCTTGCCATCCTGACCATACATTGTCAAGAACGGTGAATGTGCCTCTCGTATTCCGAACGAAGCCAGGACTCGACCCTCCTTGCTTGAAAAGTTCAGTTCCGCCCCGCCGGTATCCTGTAGGCCCCAGATGCCGATCTGGCGGCCTGATTCATCCACAAGTTCAAACCTCGAGGCCTTAAGAACCTCGGGAGTCGCCTGGCCGGCAAGGCGAATACTGGTTGAGAGGATTCCGCCGATCAATCCAAAGACGCCGCTGACGGCAACTGTCCACAGATCTCGCTTTGTCATCGCTTCACAGACCTTTCGATGCTTTGGCAGATAACAGAAAAAGAAATCTCCTCATGAGCACCTCACGTGCCAGCCGGATCGGTCACCATGTTGTCTTCGTAGACGTACGCCGTCGTCCCCGTGTTCCCCGGGCCGCGCCATCGCCGCCGGCAGCGGCGCAAACACCCGGCGCCAATCCTCAAAAATGCAAAACGAACCCATCAAGTGCCTGATTCTAAGGGAGCGGTGGGCTCAGTACGTCAGCCGCAACCCGATTTGCACCTGTCGCGCTGGCCGCGCCGAATTCACGATGCCGAAGCCGGCGCCTTCGAATTGGTGAGCCGGGTTGCCGAAGTTCGGGTGGTTGGGCAGATTGAAGAATTCGCCGCGGAACTGCACCTGCTTGCGTTCGCGTAGGGAGAAATTGCGAATCACCGAGCAGTTGATATTGATGCGGCCATCGGCGCGCACCAGGCCGATGCCCTGATTGCCGAACTGGAACTGCGCGGGCTGCGCGAAGGCAGTCGTGTCGAACCAGCGGGCGATGGTGCGCTGGCCCGCCGGCAGGTTAGGGTCACGCAGCACATCGGCGCGTTGCGCGCCGGCAGAATTCGCGTTGGTCGAATTCGTCTGGGTCTGCACGGTGATCGGCGCTCCGGTTTGCAGCGTCGTGACTGCGCCCAGGGACCAGTCGCCGATGATGTAACGAAAGGGATTCTCGCGGAGGTACTTGCGCCGGGCGCCGAACGGAACCTGGTACACCGAACTGAAGGTGAACCGGTGCCGAACGTCATTTTCCGACGGCCCCCAGTCCGCCTTGCGGTTGTAGAAGTTGGAATAGGCCGCGCCTTCCTCGCCGAGCGTGGCGCCGCCGCCGCCGGTGTTGTCGAGAAACTTCGACCAGGTGTAAGTGGAGAGCACGTTCAGACCGTGCGAGAACCGCTTTTCCACTTTGAGCACCCCGGCGTGGTAGCTGGAAACGCCGAGGCTCGGAGCGAGGATCGACACGTTGGAAAACTGCGGAAACGGGCGATATTGCCGTCCTGTGCGCCCGGGGCCCAGGATCCAGGGCGGAATCTGGTTGATCGACAGATTGTCGCCGCCCAGTTTGCGGGAGAGGTTTCCCAGGTATCCGGCTTCGAGCAGCATCTGTCCGGGAAGTTCACGCTGAATGCGCAGATTAAACTGCTGCGAAGAACCGATGCGGCGGTCCGCCTCGAAGAAGGTGACCGCCTGATTGGGGGTCTGTGACAAGGGGACCGCGCCGAAGGAATCCTCGAGTACAGGCTGCTGAGGCGGCCGGATCGGCAAGCCGCCACCCATCGTGTAGGGGATGCCCAGATTGTTATCCTGCAGCACCAGGGTCGAGGAAAGCTCGAAGCCCAGCGTGGCGGTGTTGGCTTCGGCGCGGTCAAACGGGTGAGCGAAAAAGATGCCGTAGCCGCCGCGCAGCACGGTCCTCTTGCTTGCAAACGGACGCCAGGCGAAGCCGAAACGCGGCCCGAAATTGTTCCAGTCCGGGTCGAACGGCGAATCGCGCCAGCCGTTCACACCAAGAAACTTCACCACCCCGGGCGTGCCGGATACCGGGTTGATGGCGGTTGTGTCAAATGCATTCATGCGGCCGTTCCGGTCGCGAATCGGAGTGTCGGATTCCCAGCGCAGCCCGATGTTCAACGTCAGCCCGTCGCGCACGGTCCAGTCGTCCTGCAAGAAGCCGGCCAGGTACCAGCTCCGGCGGTCGAGCAATGGCGTCTCGCGCTGTGTGAAGTTGGTCGGTACGCCGAGCAACAGCGTAGCGAGGCCGCTCCCGGTGTTCGCGTTGCCGGGCAAGCCGGTGAAGCCGCGGCTGAAGGTGAGACTTCCCGAGATGGAGGGGCGGAAAACCTCGTAGTTCAGCGAAGGCCGGATCTCGCCGCCGAACTTGAACGAGTGCCGGTTCCGGATCCAGGAGGTGTTGCTCACGATCTGATACTGCTGGATCGGGAACTGGCGGCGCTCCTGGGCGCCCGAGCCGAGCGCGGTGAACCCGGCTGCGGAGAACTGTGGAAACGAATCGTCCGGCACGCCCCGGAGTCCCAGCTTGCCGGGCCAATCGCCGCCCAGGCCCTTCGAGTAGGCGTGGTTGATGCGAGCGCCGTATGTGAATCGCAACTCATGCATCATGGCCGGGCTGAAGATGCGAGTCCAGGTCCCGTACCAGAATTGCTGATGACGCGCCGTATCGTTGGCCGGATCAGCCACGCGGTTTGGGAATACGCTGATGCCGAACGTGTTGTCGCTGTTGTAGAGGTAGCGCGCTGCGATCTTGTTATAACTGTTCACATTGTGATCGATCTTGATCACCCAGTTGTCCCGCGTCAGCGCCGTCACCCCGTTGGCCCGGAAATTGTTCGCCCCGGCCAGATCATCCGGCGGCCGGTTGGCTGCCGGATAAAAGGGCAAGAGGTTCAGAGCCACCGCATCCATGCGTGCTGCCGGGATGCGGTTTTGCGGGAACGGATCGCGAACGACGGATCCGCTCTCATTGCGCGACGTCGCCGGATCGTACATCGCCACCAGCACGTTGCGACCGTTGTAGGTTTGCGAGAAATCGCCGGCCTTCTGCAACTCCGTCGGCACGGTCAGCGTTCGGACGGAGCCATCGCGGCGGCGGGAGCCTTCGTACGAGAAAAAGAAAAAGGTCTTGTGGCGGCGAACCGGTCCGCCGGCGGTTCCGCCAAACACGTTGTAGCGCAGCGCCGGTTTCTGCTTGACGCCATCGATTACGGGAGAGAAGAAGTTGGGTGCATCGAGAATCTGGTTGCGCAGGTACTCGAAGAAACTCCCCCGGATCTGATTCGTGCCGGACTTGGTGGTGGCGATGACGACGCCGCTGGCCGAGCCGCCATACTCGGCCGAAAATCCGTTGGAAAGGATCTTGACTTCCTGCAACGTTTCCACCGGCGGGTCCGTGTCGATCTGGCCGATGCCGATGCGCATGTTCTGGCCGGCGCCGCCGTCGATAAAGAACATCTGGCTTTGGGTGCGGCCGCCGGCGAGACTGAAGTTCGGCTTGCTGCCGCTGTCGTAATCGACGAAGACGGCCGCGCCGGTGATCTCGATCAGGTTCATGGCGCGGCGGTCGCCCAGCGGCATGTCTTCGATGGTCTTGGATTCGATGAGCTGGCTGGCGTCGGAGGAGCGTGTTTCCAGCAGCGAAGACCGCTCCGACACGGTCACCGACTCGGCCACGGCGCCGATCTCGAGCTTGATGTTCAATTCCAGCGGCTGGCCCGTGGTCAGCGTGATCCCGTGACGGATGTGACGCCGGAAGCCGTCCGCGTCGGCGGTTACGGTGTAGCTGCCGATGGGAAGCGAGCGCAGCGAGTAAAAGCCCGCCGGGTTGGTCCGCGTCGCTGTTTTGACCCCGCGATCGAGGCTGGTGGCGGTCACTTCGACGTTCGGGATGACGGCGCCCTGCGGATCGGTGACGACGCCGCTGATGGTGGCTTCCGGCGACTGAGCCGCCATCCGGGCCGCGAAAAACAATAAGGGCAGGACAGGGCGAAGTGAAGGCATCTTCCATACCATCCTGCTACCAGGGTACTTTGAATCCGCAACGCCCAACGCTCCGCATGGGTGTACCGGGAAACGGAAACGGCATCCCGCTGTATCCTCACGCCGGCGGTTCGCCGGAGGCGATCCACTATCTGGCGGCTTACCCGGCGCTGACGTGGGCGGAAACGACCCTGCCGCCGCCCGGTGGACCGGACCGCGTTTATAAGATGTTCGAGGAACAGCGCAACATCAGCCGGGGGCCGGAGGGGATCTACATCCAGCCGTCCAAGAGGCCGGGGTTCGGTTGGGAGATCGAGGTCGGCTAGGCTAAGGCTCGGGAGGAGATTGCGGGGGCGTGACTCCGGAACCTGTTTTCGCAACCGGTTCTCTGGTCCAGGTGGGAGGCCAGTCATCGAAATCTCCCATCTGATGTCCGTCAACAAAAAGGGTGTAGAGCGGCTGGTCCGGAAAATCGTTCACTGCTACTTGCCAATAGCACTTAGCCACCGTGGCCTGCCATACAAACTCAGGAACCCGGGAGGCATTCCAATGAACCTTTGTCTCTAAGCAACTTTTGAGGGAGAATCCGAACTGGACGCCTGGCTGCATTTCTCGAACCGGCCTGCATCCATCATACATCCGCAGTTTACCTGGGAGGTAGATCGGCGGAGTGCCCGATTCTCTTTATGTTTCCGGCGGCGCGCCCCTCGGCATCTTCAGTGTTCTCTCGGTCATCGTGGCATCGGTGCGACAAGCAGAATCAATTATCGCTCTGTACGGACTCTCCCCAACTGCACCCCGATCCCGCTCCTCCTTTACCAGTTGTTCGAACGTCGGCCCGTCCGGGTCACCGTACTTCCGTCGGTCCCGCTCTCGGAGGAGTTCAACTTCCACAGAGTCCTCCATCATCTCGCGAGCTCTCAGACGGGCGCTGCGGCGCATTTCAAAGGCCAACCGGGCCCGCCGTTTCATCGACATTCTCGACGATTCCCACTGCAAAACGGATTCCCGGATCTTCGAAACTTCCGAAATATACCATTTGCGGATCTCTGAGTTGGTCATGGACGCATCCGGAAACGCGGCATGTATTCCAGTTCCAGCATAGCTCGCCCGAAGTTATAGGACATACCCCCTAAGTAATGAATCCATAAATCATCCTAACGCTTCAAAACAAACAACTTACCGTAATCAAGGGCTAGAACTATGCACCTAGACCGAAGTGCTATATGACTACTTCGGCTTACTCTTTATAAACACCACTATGAAGTGGTGGCGCGGCTCCTTGCGATGGAGAGATAGGGTAACGCGGATATCGTCAAGGTGCCCTTTGGCAACGTCGGAGGGCGGAAGTAGGATACGGCGGGGGAATTTCCGAAAGCGGCGGCGGCCACCGTGGTCCAGCCTTGCAGCCCTCTATCTGGCTAAGTAGTAGAAGGCCACGCTCGCGTACGCGCTGTCGCGCCGGTGGTTGTTGTGCCCTCGTTCGATCGACATCCGCAGCGACCTGCGGAAGGCGACCGGATCGTGCTGATGGAAGCGATAAACCGTATAGCGGCCGGCCTGCCAGTCCTTGCGCTCAGGCACTTTCTCGAGGAACGACACTCCGTGATCCGGCATGTTGTATTCTTTGCGAAAGCCCCAGGCGCCGCCGAAGTAATCCTCGGTGCCGGTTCCCGCGATCGAAGGCTTCGGCTCGCCGTCGATCCAGATCATTTCATCGCCTTCCCACCAGCCGGCGCCGGCGGCGTCGACGCTTAGCACGACCCCGAGCAGATGACCGCTTCCGTTCACGTCCACGATGGGATGGTTATTTCGTCCATCGGCGTTGCGGGCATCCCGGCGCCCGGCCTCGTTGTCCGGCGTCGATTCCGGGGAGGTCCGCCGGTAGGCGGCGTGAAAGCGCAGAGTGCTTGGCGGCTTGTCCCACTTCTGGTAATCGATCTGGTAGTAAAGCGCATTCAATGGCAATTCCGAGACATTCTCGATGACGACACGGGCTCCACGGGCAAAGGGCATCGGGAAGTAGCTGTTGAATCCGGCGACGTTCTTGTTGGCCAGGTTATGATTCAGTTCCGGACGCGCCTCGACCGTGACGAAGCGGGTGGAGACCTGCCGCACGGCGCGATGGCCCAGCAAATGGAAATCGCCGAAGGGAACGTCGACTGCGGGGCTGGCGTCGCCATCCCAGTAAATGCGTAACCGCGTAGTGGCCAGATAATCCGGCTCGGCCGTTGCGATGGTGAACCACATATGAACGATGCGGCCGGCGCCGCTGAGATCGGCCACCGTGTACAAACTCTTCTGCGCAACCCGGACGGCGTCCGCATTGGACCCGTCCTTGGCCGCCGAAGAGACGCGTGCTGCCACGTAGGATTGCGGCTGGTCGATCTGCTGGGCGAGGGCCAGCGCCCCCGCAAGAATGGCAACAAGCATGACTTTACTCCAGTGTAATCTCGTCCTGTTTATGCCTGTTCACGCAGGCTGGAACCCTGCTGAAAATGAGGGAATCCGCCGATAGACAATTGCAGGCCTAACGTCAACGAGAGGGATAAGAAGGATGTTCACTGCCGTCCTCATCGCTGCTGACCATGTTCGCTGCAGCCTTCTGACGCATGCTGCACTGGAAGCCCAGAAACTGGTGCTGCTTCGTATGTATAACGGGTACCCGCTGCTGGGGGAACTCGCACGCGCCTTGCGCATCACCAAGCCGGACGTGATCATTGTTGACCTGGATGATACGGTTCGTGCGCACGACCTGGCGGAGATGGCACACCATTCCTGCCCCGAGACCGCCATGATCGGCATCCTGAATGAGCATGAACCGCGTCCGGATGCGTCCAGCACAGGCATCCGAACCATTCTCAAGTACCCGTGCAGCCCGGAGGAGCTGGTTAAGGCGCTGGAAACGGCCATCCATGTTGTGCAGCCGCCCACCTATGAGAATCTGTATGCGTTCCTGCCGGCCAAGGCCGGCAGCGGCTGCAGCACGGTGGTCCTGAACACGGCGGCGGCCTTGGCGAACGTACTCCACCAGCAGGTCCTGCTGGTCGAAGCCGACCTGCGCTCGGGAGCGCTTACTTTTACAATCGACTGCCCAGCACAAGGGGCGCTCCAGCACCTGCTGGCGCGCATCGAGTCCCTGGACCGGTTTACGTGGTCTCAGAACGTGACGGCTCGCGGGGGATTGCATCTGCTCTTGTCCGACCGGACCCAGCCCGCACGGGCGCCGGACTGGACGGATTACCACGCGCTGCTACAGTTTGCGCAGCAGAGCTACGACAGGATTCTGGTGGATCTGCCCGAGGTGGTGAACCCCGGGACGGCCGAGGTTGTGCGCAGCGCACGCAGTGTGTTCGTGGTGTGCACTCAGGAAATCCTTTCTCTGAAGCTGGCCGAGATACGGTGTCAGGAACTGGCCACCCTCGGGGTTCTGTCCTCGAATGTCCAGATGCTGGTGAACCGGTGGCACAGCGCGGACTTGGCGGAAGAGGACGTGGCAGGCTTGCTCTCCCGGCCGGTGACGGCTGTTTTTCCCAATGACTACCAGATGGTTCGAAAGGCGATCCTGAAGGGGGGCGCGGTGCCCGCCAACAGCACTCTGGGGGAAGCGTTTGTTGAGTTCAGCAGCCGCCTCGCCGGTCTGCCGGCGCCTGCCCAGAACGAGTCCCCGCTGGCGCGCATGCTGCACTCGATCACGAAGCGCCAACGGAAGGCAACCCCGGTCGCCTCTCCCGCCAGTGTGCGATCCGAATGAAGCAATCCTGGCCGAAGCCGGCCTTTCGGGCCGGGTGACCTTCATGTCACCAGAATGAAATCGGGGCGCACCGGCGTGGCGCTGGATATCATCAACCCCGAAAAGCTCGGCCCCGAACGCCGCGACGGCGTCTGCGCGCAGTGTCATCTGGCCGGCGAATCCCGGATCGTGAAGGCGGGCCGGGAGCAGCGATTCTTCCAGCCCGGCGAGCTGCTTTCGGACCAGGCGATTTTGCTTCCGTCGAGTCCAATCTAAGGAAAGCGATCGAGTTCAATCCCGGCCTGGGGGCTGCCCACAGGTTGCTTGCCGAAGTGCAAAAGGCGGCTGCGGGCAGATGTCTGGCGTCAACTACTTTTCCCGCTTGCGCACGCCGACGATTTCAAAGAACTTATCATATCAAATCTCCCGGACAGCACCATTCGAGAGAACACGGAGTAGGGATCGTTGATGTCGCCTTCTTTCCGCAGCGTGTCTGAAATGTACAAGATGATGATTCTCTTGTCCCGCGATGAACCAATGTAGCAAACGCGCATACGGCCCTTCTTTATGCGGAAGATGTTTGACAAGGTCCCCGTCAGGGCCCGCGACGGGTTGAACGGGTCGTGGGGAATGATTCTGTCGAGGACCTCCTCAACCATGTTGAACGCAGTCACCTTGGAGTTGGCGAAGTCTCCCCGCTTTAGGCATTCAAGCGCTTCTTCATGGAGACGGGCATAGACTTTCTCCGCCTCTTCGGTCAACTCCACTACATAATTAGTCGCCATCAGGGGGCTTGGTTTTCCTAGGTTGTTTCTTCTTGAGGGCGGCCCTGATTTCCGATAGGGGCTTGGTTCGACCCGCCTGCATGTCCCTCAACCCAGCGCGGAGGGCGGCGGACTCGTTTGGGTCTGTCAGCACTTCAATGGTATCCACGACCGATTGAAGCTGCCGCTGGATTATCAGGTACTGTTCGTACGTCAGCAATACGGCGAGAGGTGTATCTTTGTCCTGAATGACCAGCGT
>JACQDF010000323.1 GCA_016201205.1 Acidobacteriota bacterium | reverse complement strand
TCAGATCTTGCGGGACAGTCGTCATGACCCTGCTGGGTTCAACCGCCGTATACGGAAAACCGTACGTACGGTGGTGTGGGAGGGGCTACGGGCGCAATCCCGTAGCCTCAACCCGATCGGCTAACGAATCTCGATGAGATAAGGCAGCCGCTTCCAATAGCGGGCGGCGGAATCGGGCCGGCTGGGGATGGAGGAGAACAGCTTGGCGTATCGCTCGATGATTTCCACCAGCCCAGGCTGGGGCGGAAACAAGTCGAGGCTGATCCCTTCCGAAGGTGGAATGCGGGCCGCCTGGATGGCCAGATCGAGGGCGCGATCGATGCCTCCCATCTCATCCACCAGACCATTGGCTTTGGCCTGAGAACCCAGCCACACGCGGCCTTGCGCAAGCGGCTCGATCTGCTCGGGCTTCCGTTTCCGGGCTTGGGCCACCTGGCGGACAAAGCCGGCGTACAACTCTTCGAGCGACAGGCGCAGCTTCTGGCGCGCCTCGGCGCTGAGCGGCCGGGCATCCGAATCGATGTCGGCGAAGCGGCCTCTTGTCAGCAGCTCCTTGCGAATCCCCAGCCGTTCGTACAGAGAAAGAAGCGTCAGCTTGCCGTAAAAAATTCCGATCGAGCCGGTGATGGTGTCCGGGTGAGCGACAATCCATTGCCCGCCCAGAGCCAGCGCGTAGCCTCCGCTGGCGGCAATATCCCCCATCGAGACGACAAGCGGCTTGTTTTCCGCCAGCAGGTGAATCTCGCGCAGCATTTCATCGGAGGCGAGCGCATCGCCGCCGGGGGAGTTGATGCGCAGAATCACCGCCCGGTACGCCTTGTTGTCGCGCACCTGGCGAACGGTGCGGGCGAAGCGCTCCGGGTCGAGCGTCGGCTCCCCGAGCCAGGACAAGTCCCCGCGGAGAATCTCGCCTTCGGCGGCGATCATGGCGATCTTGTGACGGCCTTCCAGGCCCAGCGAGCCGGCCGGAACCCGCCGGTAGCGGCCGGCGGCGATGGTCGTCAGCTTCTGCTGCCCGAGCTGGCGGGCCAGAGCGCCGCGGGCTTGGTCTTCAAATTGCGCGGCGTCGACGAGCCCGGCCGAAAGCGCCTGGGAAGAGAGAAACGGACCGCTGTCGAGCAGCGAGCGCACCTGGGCCGGCGTTTTGCGGCGCGCTTTTGCGATGGCGTCCACAAGAACACCGAACCGCGTCTCGAGAATGCCGCTGATGACTTCGCGCGTTTCCGCTGACATCGAGGACCGCGTCAGGATATCGGCCCCGTCCTTGTAGCGGCCCATGCTCTCAAACTCGGGCAGGATGCCGAGCTTGTCGAGTGCGCCGCGCGCATAGATCAATTCGGCGCGCAGTCCTTTCAGGTCCACCACGTCTTCGGGCGGAACCGTGATGCGGCCGGCGGCGGCGGCGACAAAGTAATCCCTGGCCGAAGGGCTGCGCAGAAAGGCAGCCACGGGTTTGCCGGACTGGCGGAAGCGATCGAGCCAGGAGCGGATTTCAGACAACGTGGCCCAGCCGGCGCTCACCTCGTCCGGTTCGAGCAGGATCGCGGCGATGCGCCGGTCCGCGGCAGCCTTGCGAATCACGTCCCAAACGCCTGCGACGCTCAGCGACTCCTGTTCGCCGAAAGGCAGGCTCACAGGCTCTCGCTCGGGCAGGCTGCCGCGCAGGCGAAGCACCAAGGTTGTGCCTTGCTCGACCCGCGGCGGGCGGCCGCGCCACCACCATACACCGAGCAGCACACCAGCGATCAGAACCGGCGCGAGAATCAGGCCAGCCGCGAGTCCGCAAACAAAACGGCGCATGGCCTTGCCAGATCAAGCCCCTTCGAGGATGAGATCGAAGCGGCGGCTGACTTCCTTCAGGTACCCGGCATTTCCGCCGCTCAGCTCGACGGTGGCTGTGCCCTGATAGCCGATCTCCCGCAAAGCGGCGTGAATCTCCTTCCAGTCGATCTCGCCGTCGCGGAGATTGACGAAATCGGCGACCCGTTTGCGGATGGCGGGATCCGTCTGGAACTTGAAGTCTTTGAAATGCAGCTTGACGATGCGTTTGCCAAGCGTGCGGATCCAATCCTGCGGGTACCCGTAGAGAACCACATTGCCGACGTCGAAATAAGCTCTCACCCACGGGCTCTGGAACTCGTCCACATAGCGGGCGAATTCCATCGGGCTGAGCAGGAATTTGTTCCACACTTCTTCCACCGCGATCACGACCTTGAGCTTCTCGGCGAGCGGAATCATCTTGCGGATCTGTTCCTGCGAGCGCTTCCACGCATCCTGGTAGCGTGTCTTCGGATTGACGACGGCGGGCACCAGCAGCACGGCATCCGCCCCCCATTCATGGGCATTGCGCAGGCTGGTCTCGATGCCGGCCACGCACCTGGCGACGGTTTCCGGATCGTCGGCCGAGAGCGGATACCGCCAGTGGTCGCTGTTCATCACGGAGTGGATGCGCAGGCCGGCCGCCTGGGACGCTTTCCTGATCTCGCCGGCCTCTCCGGAATCGGGCGTGGTGTAGCATTCGATCTCCTCGAAGCCGCAGTCGCGGGCAAGCTGAAAGCGGTCCCGGTAGCTGAGCTCGCGAGGAAGCATTCCGAGCAGAACCGCCTTTTTCACGGGCAGGCGTCCGGCCGCCTGTAAGGATAACGGCAGCATCGGCGCCGTAAGAACGAATGCACGGCGGTTCATGGGGCTGTTCACCTGGTGGGTATTGTAACTTGGCTGGCAGGATCGAGGCGACGAAAAGCGAACAGGCTACATTGCCACTTGAAAGTGGTGTCTATATGGCATATCCTATTAAGGACACCGCATCTGGGTGGGTTTATGAATCGACGCCTCGTTCCTCCAGCCATCGAATCTCTGCGGCCCTATCAGCCGGGCCGCGATCCGGAAGAAATCCGGCGTCTCTACAACCTCCCTCGAGTCATCAAACTGGCTTCCAACGAGAATCCGCTCGGCCCGTCCCCGAAGGCCGTGGAAGCGTTGCGCCGCGCGACCGGGTGTATCCACTGCTACCCGAATGGCGGCCACGACCTGCGGCAGGTGCTCGCCAGGAAATTCAAAGTCAAGCTGGGGAACGTCATTACCGGAAGCGGCTCGGAAAGCCTGATCGCCAACATCATTCGCACCTTCCTGTGCGATGACGATGAAGTTCTCACCACCGAGGCGGCCTTCATCGGTTTCCAGGTGGTGGCGCGTTCCCGCGGCGTCGCCTACCGCACCGTGCCCTATCGAGACTGGCGCTACGACCTTCGAGCGCTGGCGGCTGCCATCAACGACAAGACCAAGATCATTTACCTGGCCAACCCCAACAACCCCACTGGAACCACCTTTACCCGGGAGGAGTTCGGCGCGTTCTACCGGCACGTTCCCAGGCGAGTGCTGATCATTCTCGATGAAGCCTACTTCGAGTACGCCGCCGGCAATCCCGGCTACCCGGACTCGATGCAGTACCGCTACGACAACGTCATCACGCTGCGCACGTTCTCGAAAGTTTACGGACTCGCCGGTGTGCGGATCGGCTATGGCTTCGCGCATGAAGACCTGATCGGAAACCTGCTGAAAGTGAAGCTGCCGTTTGAGCCCGGCACGCTGGCTCAGGCAGCCGCGATCGGCGCACTGGAAGACAAAGAATTTCTCCTCCGTTCACTCGAGACGAACGCCCGCTCACTGCGGCTGCTGGCGGGCTCGCTTCCGTCCATGGGTCTCGATGCAGTTTGCTCCGACGCCAATTTCGTGATGGCGCCGCTCGATAGCCCGGCCGCCGCAAACGCCCTCACCGAACACCTGCTTCAAGCCGGCGTCATCATTCGTCCTTTGGAAGCATTTGGGCTTCCTCACTGTGTGCGGATCTCGACCGGCACGGAGGAAGAGACCGGAATCTGCCTGGAAGCCATTCACGGGTTTCTGCGCAAGGAGCACCACGATGCAGCAACCGATCGAGCAGGCTACCGCCGTATCGCCTGACTTTCTCCCCCTGCTCGGCGCCGACCACGTCGAATTCTACGTGGGCAACGCCAAACAGGCGGCGCACTATTACCGTACTGCGTTCGGCTTTCGCTGGACCGGCTATCAGGGGCCTGAGACGGGCACTCGAGACCGCGCTTCGTACGTGCTCGAGCAGGGCAAAGTGCGGTTTGTTCTCACCACGGCGCTTCGCCCGAATCATCCTGTTGCCGACCACGTCCGCCGCCACGGCGATGGCGTGCGGGCGATCGCGCTTGGGGTCGAGGACGCCAGGTCCGCGTATCGCGAAGTGAAAGCCCGTGGCGCCCGGATCGTCGGCGAGCCGCTCGAGATGGAAGACGAATTCGGCCTGGTTCGCCTTTTCTCGATCGCCGCCTACGGCGACACCATCCACACCTTTGTTGAACGCAATGGCTATCGCGGCGTCTTTCTCCCCGGCTTTGTTCCAATCTCAGAAGACGCCGTCGCGCGTCCGGTTGGGCTCAAGCACATCGACCACATGGTCGGCAACGTCGGCTGGGGCGAGATGAACCAATGGGCCGCCTTCTATGAGAACGTCCTCGGCTTCCGCCTGTACCAGTCCTTCGACGAGAAAGACATCAGCACGGAATACTCGGCGCTGATGTCGAAGGTGATGTCCAATGGCAACGGGCGCGTGAAGTTCCCCATCAATGAGCCCGCCGGGGGCAGAAGGAAATCGCAGATCGAGGAGTTCCTGGATTTCTACGGCGGGCCCGGCGTGCAGCACATCGCAATGGCGACCGATGACATCATCGGCACGCTCACTCGCCTGCGCTGCCAGGGCGTCGAGTTTCTCAGCGTGCCGGCCGCCTATTATGATGATCTGCCTGCTCGCGCCGGCCACATTGATGAGCCGCTCGACAAACTCGCCGAATTGGGCATTCTGGTGGATCGCGACGAGGAAGGGTACCTGCTCCAGCTTTTCACGAGGCCAGTCGGAGACCGGCCCACGCTGTTCTATGAAATCATCGAGCGCAAAGGCAGCCGCGGTTTCGGCAAAGGCAACTTCAAGGCGCTGTTTGAAGCCATCGAGCGCGTCGGAGACCGGCCCACGCTGTTCTATGAAATCATCGAGCGCAAAGGCAGCCGCGGTTTCGGCAAAGGCAACTTCAAGGCGCTGTTTGAAGCCATCGAGCGCGAGCAGGCCCGCCGCGGCAATCTCTGAACAGCGGCGCGCACCTGATACCATAGGCAGGTCATGCCTGCTGCCGACCCCTCTTACGGCAGATCCGAGTTCCGTAGCGTGCGACGGAACGCCCGGAATACTTGATCGAATGGCGGCAGTTCGGACATCTGGTTGGCGAGACGCGCGGACCACACAGCCTTCAGCCGCGCTTCCTTTTTCATGATGGCCTCCTGAATTCCCGAAGCCTCCACATTACGGAAAGCGAGCTTCGCGATGATCGCCGGCGCCAGGTGCGAGAGATCCATGCCTTCGCGAGAGATGAGATACCAAAGATCATAGAGGTCGCGCGGCTCATTCCGGGCGCGGTCCGCAAGGGCCACCACTTTCTCGGTCGCAATCTCCGCAAGCGAGTAAGCTTGCACGACTCGACCGTCTGGCAAGTCCGCAAACTCTTCGTAGGCCCGCAAGACCGGTCGGGCCTCAAGTGGAAATACAAGCTGCTCGCGAATCCTGGTATCCACCTTTACACTGCCGCCCGCCGGCAGCGGCCCGATGTACCGCAAATAGAATGTGTGGCTGTTGGCGTGCGAGTGGCGGTCCTCGCGGTCGAACGCGAACTCAATCCCGGAGGCTTCGCGCACGCCGGCGTACACCGGCTCCAGCCCCAGGCGCAGATCCTCAAGGGGCGTTGGCTCCAACAGCGTGAAATCAAGGTCTTCCGAAAAACGATAGTCGCCGAAGTAGCAGCGCTTTAGCGCCGTCCCTCCCTTGAAGGCGAGCTTGCCGCAGAGATCACTTTCTGCCAGAGAACTGAGCAGCCAGGCGAGACAATAATCCCGTTCGAGGACGCTCTCCGGGATGCGGCGGCCGCCGGTTCTGGCGAGCCGATTTGCCAACAGGGAAATGTTTCGTTGTGGAATCAATCACGTGCTCCGGATTGCCTCGAGTTCTTCGGGGGCCACGTTCAGGCGAAGCCGCCATCTCACCATGTGTGGACCTTCCTTCGGCATGACCGGGTCGAGAAGCGAATAGGTCACGGTCAAAGCGGAGCGCAGCCGGTGCAATTTCGACTCGGGCGCGAGATGGTAGAGTTCGAGCAGGTACCCAAGTCTTCTCATGACAGATCCCACCCGCAGCCGGAGCGCGTACTCGATAGCGCGGCTGGTTTTCAGATCCTCGCGTCGCATCCACAAACCCTTGGCAACTTCCGAGATGCCGCCGCAGTACTCTGGTTGGCGCAAGCCGTCGATCAGCGTACGCTCAAGGTCGCTGATCCGAACCGAATCCTGCCTGGTGATCCAGTGCGTGCCCACACCGAACAGGCGCTCTGCTTGCACGAACACAAACCGGAACTGGGTGCCGTGGATGGTCCTGGATCGGAGCCTTTTCGGCGTGCTCGTGAAAACGGTGAATTGCGGCTCGGTGACCATCCGATGCAGTTCCATGGCGGAGGAGTGCGAGATGTAGTATTCGGCGCCGCCGACCATGGCTCGCGCGGTCAGATACGGGTTCCCCGAAAACTCGGTTGCGCTCCCAAGTTCAGGGGGAACCAGCACGAACAAGCCTGGCTTGAGGCGAGTGACCAGACCGCGGGCCGCGGCCTTGCGAACCAGGCTACGCGCGGAATTCGCTTCAAGGCCAGTGATCGCCGTGACGTCCGAGTTCGTAAAGGTAGTCTGGGCGCGGTCGTAGAGTGCGGCGATCAGGTGCGCCGTCTGCGGCCCGACAGTCTTCAATCGCTGATTCCGTCTCATGTGCCAGGCGTGCCCTTCCAGGGCGCGTCCTGCACATAGGATACCACTATGCGACTGTCGCCAGGAGGAAATCGCACAATCTCTGAACAGCGACGAGCGCCTGATACCATGGGCAGGTCATGCCTACCGGCGCTGATCTTTTTGCTTCTTCCCTCGTCCGTCTCGGCATCGGCCAGATCTTCACGCTGGTCGGCGATCACCTGAACGAAGTTCTGCTGGCGGTTGCGAAAGCCGGCATCCGCATCATCGACATGCGTCATGAATCCGGCGTCACCCATGCGGCGGATGCCTGGGCGCGGATTCACCGCCAGCCCGCTTTGTCGCTGGTCACCGGAGGCCCGGGCCATACCAACTCGCTGACGGGCGTCGCGACCGCGCATCTGGCCGGCAGCCCGCTGATCGCCGTCAGCGGCGCGGCGTCGACGGCGATGGGAGGGCGCCAGGTGTTCCAGGTGGTGGATCAGGCTGCGATGACCGTGCCCATGACCAAGTACGCAGCGCAGGCCACAACCCCGGCGCACATTCCTTATCTGCTGGGCCGCGCTTATAACGAAGCGAACTCCGGCCGCAAAGGCGCGGTGCACCTGAGCGTGCCCGTCGATGTGTTTGCCGCGGCGGCGGAAGCGCCGCTGCCGATGCCCGAACCCGCGCCGCGTCCCTTTCTGGCGCCATCACGCCGCGAAGTCGAGCAAGCGCTTGACCTGGTGCGTAGGGCCCAGCGCCCGGTGGTCATCGCCGGCAGCGGCGTCTGGTGGAGCGGCGCGGAAAGAGAGCTCGAGCGCTTCCTCCGTGTGACGCGCCTGCCGTTGTTCACGGTGACGATGGCGCGGGCGATTCTTCCGGACACAGCGCGAAACGTGTTTGGCTACGCGGATCCGGCCATCAACAAGGCAGTGCAGCCTGCGTTCCGGGAAGCGGACGTAGTCTTGCTGCTCGGCAAGCGTCTTGATTACCGGCTCGCTCTCGGCGGCCCGCGCCTGTTCCGCCCTGAAACCAGGATTATCCAGGTGGATCTTCACGCGCCGGAATTGGGCGCGGCCCGCCCCATCGCGCTCGGCATCTGCGCCGACGTGAAAGCGACGTTGGAGGCGATGCTGGACCTCGCCGGCGGCCACCCATGGCCGCCGCCATCGCCCTGGCTACGGCAACTGCGCAAGTACTCGAGCGAGTACCAGACGCGGCTCAATGCGTTCGCCGGAGACACGGCCGCGCCGCTGCATCCGGCCACGGTGTATGCCGCCTTGCGCGACACGCTTCCCAAGGGAACGCTGTTCAGTTGGGACGGAGGCGATTTCTGCCACTGGGGCCGCGCGATGATTCCCGCCGTCGAGCGGGGAGGCTGGCTCCGTCTGGGCCCGATGGGCACCATCGGCTCGGCGCTGCCCAACTCGATCGCGCTGCAACTGGCGAATCCTGGCCGGCCAGTCGCCATGATCACCGGTGACGGCTCTCTCGGCTTTTACCTGGCGGAACTCGAGACGCTGGTGCGCTACAACCTGCCGGTGGTGATCATCGTAGGCAACGACGGCGGATGGGGGCTGGAACGCGAATTGCAGCGCGCGCTGACCGGCGGCCCCACCGTCGCCTGCGAGCTCCAGCACACACGCTACGACCTCATCATGCAGGGCTTCGGAGGCGGAGGCGAAACCGTCGAGAGGCCGGGTCAGCTCGCCGCCGCCTTCCGGCGAGCCTTTGCTTCGGGCAAGCCATATCTGTTGAACGTGATCGTGCGCGGGTCGCGCTCGCCGTTCACCGAGTGGCAGATCGCCGGAAAGCGGGGACAGGCTACCGTGTCCCCTTAATTGCCTTTTCGATCGCTCCCACCAGCTCCGGCGATTCCGGCCCCACACCAGGCTCAAAGCGCGCGATCACCTTGCCGCTGCCATCCACCAGAAACTTGGTGAAGTTCCAGCGCACTTCGCCCGAGCCCTCGGTGAGGAACCTGTACAGGGGCGCCTGGTCCGGCCCCTTTACCGAAATCTTGGCGTACATCGGAAAGGTGACGTTGAACCGCCGCGTGCAGAACTGCTGGATCTCCTCATTCGTTCCCGGCTCCTGGCCGCCGAAGTTGTTCGCCGGAAAGCCGAGCACCACGACCCCTCGGTCCTTGTACTTGCGGTAAAGCGACTCCAGCCCCGAGTATTGGGGCGTGTAGCCGCACTGGCTGGCGACGTTGACGATCAGCAGCACCTTGCCTTTGTAGGCGGCCAGCGGCGCGGGCTGGCCGGTGATGCTGTTCAGCGCAAACTCGTGAACGCTCGATGCGGCATTCATGGCGGCGCTCATCAGCACGATTCCCAGAATGAGCGTGGGGGTCTTCATCAGCCGTTAGGATGCATCGATTCCGCCCGCGGATGCAACTTTCATGACAATATGCCCTTAGACACGCGCACCCGTGGGCCGCAGAACGCGGACGTCCGTCCACGCGTTGTGCCATCCGGGCAACATCTCTAACGAACCTCAACATCATCCTGTCTTCCTTGCCCGGTCAAGACTGGAGATAATGGTTGCATGCCGATCGTCCCAAAGGGATTCGTGAATCAGAGCCAAATCGACTCTGGCGTTCAGAGGACCATGCAGGCTCTCGCACCGGCCGTTGTTCGCATTCGGTATAGTCTCGGTAGCGATTGGACAGGCGAGCCCTCTGTTTTCTTCAGGATAGTGCTTTCGGACGAGGCCAGCACGAGAGATCAATTGAGCAAGATTGCACAGCGCGTCGCGCTGACAATTCTCAACGAGGTAAGAGCCGAGGAACTTGGCCTTCATTCGTATTTCAATTTTCGGAGTCTCTCCGAGCAGGAAGAACTTAAGGAGCCCGCTTGGGCATAGCCGATGCCACTTGCCGAGCACCTGCTTGAGCAGGCGCAACACCTAGCCAATCGTGAGAAGAGGCGCCCTCGCCAAGCAAGCCTGAGAAGGGCAGTATCGACAGCCTATTACGCCCTGTTCCACCTGTTGATCCATGAAGCGACAAGAAACTGGAATAGAGCAGCTCAGCGCCAGCTTCTCGCGAGAGCCTTTGAGCACGGCAAAATGAAGAGCGCATGCGACAAGAGGCGCTCTGAGCTAAGGGCTCTTATGAGTGCCTCCTCCACCACCGCCCGAACTGGCTGTCGCACAGCATTTGTACACTGTCGTGGACACGTTCATTCAGGCGCAGCAGCAGCGGCACACCGCCGACTACGACAATTCAACGCAATGGACACGCACCGAGGTCCTAGCCCAAATCGCCGCCGTTAGCGCCGCATTTCAAAGTTGGAAGACCATTCGGACCGAACACCTCGCCCAAGATTCTCTCGTTTATCTCCTCGTCAGAGAGCGGTGAAGAAGGCCGTTATGGTTTGAAGAGCATCGCCAAGCGGCGCTATTAGCCACGGCTGTGGAGTGCTCCGCAGGAGTTTCTTGGTCACTTGGCCGCAAAACGCCCATCTCGGAAACTGAACCACCAGCCGGCTCCTTTGACCTCCTGGCTCAAGCTGGCGGGAAGGCTGCGGCGCCTGCGGAAAGAAACGGCGCGGATCAACAGGTTCTTGGATCAGGAATTCGAGAAGGTCGAGCCCCAGGAGTTGATCCTCGACACGAACGCCCAGTCAGAGATGGGCCCCAAGGAACTATAATGAAGGCCGGAGCTCGATGGAGACAGTAACAGTAGAATCGATTCCGATCGTCGTGGGACAAGAGGAGGACGGTCGTTGGTGGGCGGACATCGAGTCCATGCCGGGAGTGATGGCGTACGGCGCAACTCGAGAATCTGCGATTCCCGCTGTGCGTGCACTGGCCTTGCGCGTTGCCGCCGACTGCATTGATCACGGGGAGGAAGTTCCCGCGCCGTTCGCGAAGGTGTTCGCCGTGGCATGAGCCGCTGGCGGTCGGTCAAGGCAAGGCAACTCTTGGCCGCGTTACTTCGGATCGGATGGACGCACCTTCGCGTTTCATGATCGCCAGGACGTCGGCCCTGGACTTCTCGCACAGATCGCCAAGAAGACCGGTGCTCAAGTGATCCTGGGCCTATCAGGTCCGCCGGATGGCGCATGATATGATAAGGCGCATTCCGAGAGCGATTCAGCGGCGGAGTCGGGGACTGGCAGCAGTCCTCCTCGGGGCCTTGGGGGTAGCGGCTTACACCGCCCCCATGCCGGGTTCCGGGGACCCCGGATATGCGGAGCCGGAAACCTGCGCCGCCTGTCATCGAAACATCTGGGAAACCTACCGGCAGACGGGCATGGGGCGATCCTTCTATCGCCCTTCGGCCGCGAACACGGTCGAAAATCGGAACGACACCTTTTACCACAAGCCTTCCGACAGCTACTTCACCATGCTGCGGCGCAACGGCAAATCCTATCAGCGCCGCCACCAGATCGATTCCGACGGCCGGCAGATCAACGTCATGGAGAAGCAGATCGACTTCATCATGGGGTCCGGCAACCACGCCCGCGCGTACCTGCATCGGACCGCGCGCAATACGCTGGTCGAACTGCCGCTAGGCTGGTACGCCGAAAAGGGCGGCTACTGGGCCATGAACCCGGGCTACGATCGCCCCGATCACCAAGGCTTCCGCCGCAAGATCACGTACGACTGCATGTTCTGCCACAATGGATATCCGAAAATTCCGGCGGGACACGACCGGCCGTTTGCCGAGCCCGTATACGTGGATCCGCTGCCTGAAGGAATCGACTGCCAGCGGTGCCATGGCCCTGGACGCAAGCACGCGCAGTTGGCGAAAACGGCCGGGGCCAGGCTGGACGACATACGCAGGGCCATCGTCAACCCGTCACGGCTGAGCGCGGAACGTCGCGAGGAGGTATGTATCCAGTGCCATCTCGAAACCACCAGCTTCCCCTTGCCGAACTCAATCCAACGGTACGACCGGGGCCCGTTCGCGTACCGGCCCGGCGAGCCGCTGAGTGCTTCCTGGCTCTTCTTCGACCACGCCCCGAACACGGGGCGGGATGACAAGTTCGAGATCGTAAACGCCGTCTACCGCCTGCGGCGCTCGAAGTGCTTCCTCGAAAGCAACGGCGTCCTGCAGTGCACCAGTTGCCACAACCCGCACGACGTTCCCCGCGGCGCTGAGGCGACGCGGCACTACGACGCGGCGTGCCGCCGGTGCCATGCTTCCGGCTTCGATCGGGCCGTGGCCGCAGGGAAGCACACGCGAGCGGCCGGCTGCGCCGATTGCCATATGCCGAAACGGCGCACCGAGGACGTCGTGCATTCGGCCGCGACCGACCACTATATCCAGCGGGGCAAGCCGGAGGGGGATCTGCTGGCCGAGAGGGCGGAACGGCACGAGACGGGCAACAACGCTTACCGCGGCGAAGTCGTGCTGTACTATCCCGAGAAGTTGCCGCTGACGCCCGAGAACAATCTCTATCTCGCGCTCGCCCAGGTGGTCGAGAAGAGCAATCTGAGCGGCGGGATCAGCCGGCTCGCTGAGGCGATCGAGCGGCATGCTCCGGAGCGGGCGGAGTTTTACTTGGGACTAGCCGAGGCGTGGCGAAACAGCGGGCAACTGGCAAAGGCTCTGCCGCTGTACCGGGAGGCGGTCCGTCGGGACCCGAAGTTCGTGTTCGGCCTGCAGAAACTCGGATCGGCTCTCAGACGCTCCGGAGAGCTTGTGGAGGCCGCTGACGTTCTGAAACGGGCTGCCGCCGTGGCCGCGAACGACGCCTCCACCTGGCACGAACTGGGTCTGACCTATCGGGCGCAAGCGCTCGATCCGGATATGCCCGAACCGCACAGCAACCTGGGTATCATCTGGTTGGCGGGAGGGGAGCAGGCGCGGGCCGCGGCGGCCTTCCGCGAGGCCATCCGCATCCAACCGGACTACGTGGACGCGCACAACAATCTGGGCAACCTGCTGTCCGGGACCGGCGACTTCCAGCAGGCGCGCTACCACTTCGAGATTGCGCTCCGGCTCAGGCCGGAGGATGCCGCCACGCGCTACAACTTCGCCATGGCGCTCGGGCGGGCGCGCCATTTCGACGAAGCGCAGCAGCAGTTGGAGGCGTCCCTGCGGGTAGATCCCGAACTCGCCGATGCGCATCAGCTTCTGGCGGATCTGTTCATGGCTAAGCGGCAGGCGCAGGCCGCGCTCCCGCACTATCGCGAGGCGGTCCGGATTCAGCCCGAATCCGGGCGGGCGCATCTGGGACTGGGCTCGGCGCTGGCAATGACTGGCGACATCACGGGTGCGCTCCCGCACCTAAAGAGAGCAGCTTCCGGCTCAGACGCGGCAGTGCGCGAGGGCGCGGCTCAGATGTTGCGGCAACTCGGCGCAGGCCGATAAACGCCAAAAGAACGCAAACACGCGGTCGAAAACCTAGGTCGGCGAGTTCATCTCTGGTACGCGAAGGTGCGCGCCGAAAATGACTGGACCAGCGAGCAAGTGGCGCGCTTTCCCGACCGGCTGCGCGGATTTTGCGGATTCAACCCGCTTCGCGATTATGCCTTCCGAGAACTGGCGCGCTGCGCCCAGGACCCGCGGCTGCGGCAAGTCTTCCGCGAAGCCAATCGGCGCCGCGCGTTCCGGTGCAGATCGCGCATCTTTCCGGCGCCGGCAGCTACGATGATCCAGCGATCGACGAGGCGCTCGGCGTGTTCGTAGATGCAATCGCGAAGCACGACCAGCGAATGGCGCACGTTTACTTTGACATTATATGAAGTAGTGTGTGATAGAAGGCATCCCGACGCAACGAAAGGCCGACGCGCTGTTCAACCGGCCGGCCCCTGTCTCAATCGAGCGCGATCAGAACGACAGCCGGGCAGTGAACTGGATCTGGCGCGGCGTCCAGTAGGACGTCTGCAGAGATTGGATGCCATCCGAGGCACTCGGGTTGACGAGGCCTTGCTGGTTGAACGCGTTGAAGGCATCCATGTTTATTCTGAGCTTGACCCTCTCGGTAAGCGAGAAGATCTTATACAGCGACACGTCAGTCTGGTAGTTAAAGGGCCAGAGCAGGATGGTTGCGGCATACGGATTGGCGCCTGCCGGTCCGGGAGAGTAAGCGGTAGTCACCTGACTCCCGTTCCTGAGCGGAACGCTCACGTTGTTGTTGCCGAAATTGGGCGTGCCCGGCGTATTGTTGATGGGAGCGAGGTACGGCTTGTAGTTCGAGGGGATACCCGAAACCCCGTTCCTGGCAGCGCCGATCACGGTCGGTGAGATGTAACCGTTGAACCACAGATACGCGGAACGGCATACCCCGCTGCGGCAGTCAGTAATCGGGGCCGAACTCTTATACATTTCAACCGGGCTGGTCGCGCCCCAGTTGGACGAGGCCACCTGGAAGGCCTGGGAGATCACCTGGCCCGTAAAGGCCACCTGGTAGCCGCCCACCAGGGCATTGAGGAGGCGGTTGGAGTTCCCCAGGAAGCGCTTGCCCTTCCCTACCGGCAGTTCCACGATGCCGTTGAAGTTCACGCGGTGCATCGGGATGCCGGTATCTACCTTGTAATTCTCGTATCGGTTCAGAGCCCGGCTCGGATTGATGGTCGTGCCCGTGTCCATGCCTGACGGAAGCACGCCGGGTGCGAAATTCTCGGCAGGATAGATCACGTTATCGCGGAAAGTGTTTCCGCCGACGCGAAATGCCCGTGAGTAGACGTAGTAGATCTGGTAGCCGAATCCGTTCTTGAAGGGCCTCTGATAATTGAGCTGGAGCGCGCTATCGTTGGACCAGCCCGTCTTCGTAGACACCACGTTGCCGCCCCAAACGGTTCTGTCATACGGCCGGGTGGCCACGGAGGCTAGAGCGCCCGCCGGCGGTGTTGTTCCGGTAGCCACCTGCCAGACGTAAGTGGACGGTGCGTTGTTGTATTGAAGGTTCTGATCCAGCTTCTCTCCGTGCGTGAACACGTAGGTGATGCGGAACACGGAGCCGCCGGAGAGAGGCTGTTCAATCGTGAGGTTCGCAGTGTCGACACGAGCCGGAGGATATTCCGCATTGAGTGTTGTGCCCATCGAGATGCCCGGCAGCAGCGCGTTCACGGAGTTGGAATTGACTGCGTTCTGGCTGTTGAGTCCGGCGATGACGGTCGGCGGAGTGCGCAGGAGGTAGTTGGGCAAGCCGTCCGGCGACTGAGACGCGGCGTTATAGTTTTGCGAATATGCCGCGGTGAACGGGTAAACGGCGGTGAGGTAGCGGACGGAGTTGCGAATCGGCACTGGATAGATGTACCGGCCGTAGCCTCCGCGAATGACAGTTCCCCTGAAGCCGAACGAAGGCGTGTAGGCGAATCCCACGCGCGGCATGAAATTTCCCCAACTGCCGTAAAAACCGGCTTCGGGAATGCCCGCCTGCTGTGGGGTCTGGAATTTGACTCCCAGGTTCTGCAGGTTGGTGATGATGGCTTGGGTGGTGTAACCGTTTTGAATGTAGTGGTCGATGGGATGCTTCAGGACGATGGCGTTGTTCTTCAGACTGAACGTGGAGTAGTTGCCCCCATCGGAGTGCGGAGCGGGATGCCCCTCCCACCGGAGCCCCAGGTTCAGGGTGAAACGCCTGCCAATGCGGTAGTTGTCCTGGAGGTAAAAGTCGAACTCCTGCAGGCGAGACCGCCCGAAGGGTGCGTTCTTTCGCTGGCTGTAGGCACTCGCTGCTCCGAGGAAGAAATCGGCATCTGCGTAGCCGGTGTTGGGCCTGGCGCCATAGTTGGCCCCGGTGGTCGGATCGTATGTCGCGGTGGCCAGGTTGGAGAAGTCCACTGAGTCGGGAGAACGGTCAGACAGATAGCCAAATCGTTCGTGCCGGTAGCGGCCGCCAAACGCCAACTGATGTTTGCCCCAGATTTTCGTCAGGTTCTCATCCGCAGTGTCGAGCCTCTGACTCATCCCGTAGTTCCACTGCGAACCGCCATAAGGCATGATCAAGTTCGTGCCGATGGCCGGAAAACCCGTCTGGCCGAAGTTATTGGGAAGGCCCAACTGCGCCTCGTAATTCGCTTGAGAAACCTGGTTTCCTTCGACATACATTCTCTGCCACTGCTGGCTCAAAATCGTTTCGGAGTAGAATGTCGGGGAAAACGTGTGCGAAAACCCCAACGCACTGCTGATGGTCGTGACAGGGATCGCCTGGTAGCCCGTGGCGCCCGCGGGCAGCCCCCCGCCGGCGATATTGGCCGGCGATGGCCCCGGGTAGTTGCGCAGAGCCTGCTGCGACTGTTCGATGTCGGTGAAGCGGAAGTAGACGCGATTGTTCTCGTTGAAAACGTGATCCAGGCGCACGGTCCAGTTCGGAACCGTCTGCGTGATCTTGTTGGTGTCGTTGATATTGGAGTTGATCAGCGGGTTGTCGGCAGTGTGCGGAAGGGGCGTTGCGGCGTACAGCGTTTTGGCTAGCGGACTGATGCGATTGATCGGGATCTGGTTGTTGGGGAACGGATTGCGCGCGAAGTTGTTCGCAGCCCCCTGCGTCGAGTTGGGGTCGTAAAGTTGTTGGAGAAGGCCGGCGCTGTTTATCAACCCGCTGAAATCGCCGTTTCTCATCGGCACCGTCGGTACCCTCACCAGTTGGCTGGAATCCTGGCGTAGGGAGAAACGCTCGAAGGCGAAAAAGAAGAACGACTTGTTCCTGCCATCGTAGAGCTTCGGAATCATGATCGGGCCGCCCACCGACCCTCCGAATTCGTTGCGCACGAGGTGAGGCGCTGCGAAGTCGGCCGGATTCTGACGCGCTTTGGCGATCCCGAAATAGTTGTTTCGAGCGGTTTCGAAAATCGAGCCGTGAAACGAGTTGGTGCCGGCCTTGGTAGTCAGGATGACGGTGGCTGGCGTGGCGAACTGCGCGCTCGAATTGAGCGTCTCGAATTTTGCCTCCTGAACGGAATCGGGGTCGGGCAGCGTGGATTGCGCCGTGTTGCCTTCGCCGCCGAAGTTCCGATTGGTCATCGGAGCGCCGTCCTGCGAGTACTCCATAGCCTCCTGCATGAGCCCGTTGGCGCGCGTTCCGTTCGCCTCGATGCCGGGGACGGTTTTCTGGGCCAGGCCGAGCACGTTGCGGCCGTTCTGCGGGAGTTGGTCGATGCGGTTGGAATCGAGGAAGGTGGCCACTGTGCCACTGTCGTAGGTGGCGAGCTGAATCGTGTCACCAGTCACGGTCACGCGCTCGGCGACATCACCCACGGTTAACTTCGGGTTCAGAACCGCGACCTGCGCGTTCTGCAAGGTGAGCGAAGTCTCATACTTCTTCATCCCCGGCGCGCTGAACGTGATCGTGTAGCTGCCGGCAAACAAACCCCGCACTGAATAAAACCCGACTTCGTTCGACTTGGTGTCGGTCGTGACGCCCGTATTCTGGTTCACGACGTGAACGTCACACGCGGGCAGCGCTGCGTCAGTCGCGTCCTGGATCGTGCCTTGGATCGATCCAGCGCCGCTCTGGGCGCGCAGCTCAACTGGCTGGAAAAGCAAACCCGCCAGTACGGTGATCACGGCCACAAAAATGTTCCGACGTTGAATCATCGCTAACCTCCCATTCAATTCGACAGTTCCCTACATCACTCCGAATTGTGGCTGCCCGGCCCGGCCGACAGCCAAGACCCCGTTCAGAAAGCGGTCCAAGAATTCGGATGGTCTAAATGTGGATCCAGTGAAATCTGATGCGGCAATTCTATACCAATCCACGGACGCTGCGCAATGGCACGAAGTCTTGTTTAAGTCTTGTTTTGTCAGTCGCCAACTGTCAGTCGCCAACTTGACCCCCCCGCCCCCCGATAGAATTCGCTCGCGGGCCATTCTTACGGGAGGGAAGCGTATGAGCGTCCATCGCGCAGTCTTGAGTGTTTTCCTGTTTGCTGTTTCCAGCGTGAGCCTTTGGGGACAGCCTTCGGCGGGCCTGGTGGTGGTCACCGTGCAGGATCCATCCGGCGCCGCCATCGCCGGGGCGAGTGTGACCATCACTGACGAAACCACATCCGTGGCGGCTACGCAAA
>JACQDF010000325.1 GCA_016201205.1 Acidobacteriota bacterium | reverse complement strand
GACGCGCACAGCAACGTGGGGCGGCTCACTCAATTCGTGCGATTCCTGGCAGCGCCACGGCGCGGCGAGGAAAGCGCGACGATCCGAAGGGGAGAGAAAGTGTTCGAGGAGATTGGGTGCGGGCTGTGCCACACGCCGGCGCTCGAGACGGGGAAGTCATCCTACGGAGTGCTCAGCGAACGGGAGGTTCCGCTGTATTCGGATTTGCTGCTGCACCGGATGGGTTCGCAGCTTGCGGACGGCGTTGTGCAGGGCGCAGCGGAAGGCGACATGTTCCGGACTGCTCCGCTTTGGGGACTTGGGGACCGGATTTTCCTGCTGCACGATGGCCGGACGAAGGATCTGGTGGAAGCGATCGAGGCGCACGGGGACCGGCGAGGCCCGGGCGAGGGCAACCAATCGGTACAGCGCTTCGGAAAACTGGGAGATGAAGACGAACAGTGTCTTTTGATATTCCTTCGCTCGCTTTGAGGATAGCGTGAAATATTTCACACAATATTTCCCACTTTTCTTCTCTTGATTCCTCCGCGCCACTATCATATACTGCGGTTCTTCCTGCGGATGCAGGCCAGATCCCCGGATCCTTTCGGAAGTAACTGGGGATTGAATGCCGTCACGCATCCGGGGATTAGTGTATCGTTTTGCGTTCTTTCTCGCAGGGGGCGCAATCCAATGTCTCGCGCAGGCTGACTTTACGCTCACGGTTTCCCCGAGCAGCCAGCCGGTCTGGCAGGCGCAGAGCACAAGCCACCTGGTCACGGTGACGCCGAGCGGCGGCTTCAGCGGCGTGGTCAGCTTTACTGTGAGCGGACTGCCGGCAGGGGCCACCGGCAGTTTCAATCCGGCCACAGTCACGGGCTCGGGTACAACGACGCTCACAGTGGCTGCCGGTCCCGGGACGCCAACAGGGACATCGAGCTTAACGATCACGGGAACGAGCGGATCGCTGGTGCGGACAACGAGCGCGACCCTGGTGGTTGTCGTGCCGCCGCCGATTACGTACACCTACGACGCGGCCGGAAGATTGACTTCGGTGACGGATCAATTCGGGCAATCGGCGATTTACACGTACGACGCGGTTGGAAACCTGCTTTCGATCACACGGCAAGGGACGAACCAGTTGAGCATTCAGGCGTTTTCGCCGGGCAGCGGGCCGGTGGGGACGACGGTGACGATTCTGGGGTCAGGGTTCAGCACGACGCCGAGCCAGAACACGGTGAAGTTCAACGGAGTGACGGCTACGGTGACGAGTTCGAGCAACACGCTGATTGTAACGAGTGTGCCGGCCGGAGCAACGACGGGGCTGATCTCGGTGACGAATGCCAATGGGACGGCGAACAGCGCCACGGCGTTCACTGTGACGGCGACGCCACCGGCGCCGACCATCTCGTCATACACGCCGGTTATGGCGGTATCGGGCGTGCCGTTGACGGTCTCGGGAACGTCGTTCCTGACGAATCCTTCGTCGAACACAGTGAAAATCAGCGGGACGACGGTGAGCGTAGTGAGCGCCACGATCAGCAGCCTCACCGTGACTGTGCCTTCGGTGTGCGGTTCGGGGCCGGTGACCGTGCAAACTCCATACGGGACGGCGGCCAGCATTCAGGATTTCTTCTTTGTGCCATTCCCTTATGTGGCGACAAACGTGGTGCTGGCTGCCCGAGCGGCGTTGGGAACAACGTACACGGCGACGTTCGCGAATTCAGACCAGGCGGCGCTGCTGATTTTCGATGGGACGCAGGGACAGAAGATCCGGATGCTGTTCAACAGCACAGGAGTGAGTCACAAGGCGCTGGTCTACAACCCGGACGGGACTGTACTGTTGAATGAAACGAGCCTTGGTACGAGCGGCAATGTGATCGAGACGCCAGCGTTCGGGTCGACCGGGACCTACACGCTGTTGGTCAAAGGATTCCTTGGCAAGGTCGATGTCACCTTGGCCAATCCTCCATCGGCGGGTGACTACAGTATTTCCGCCGTGAGCGAGTTCTTCCGAAACTATCCACAAGGTCAGGCGTACAAGGTATATCTCAGTTCCGGATCGGGATTCACCCAAACGGTGACCTTCAGCGCGACGGGATTGCCGGCGGGAGCGACCGCGAGTTTCAGCCCGGCATCGGCGAGCGGGAACGCAGTTTCTGTGTTGTCGTTCGCAGTAAGCGGGGTTGCGGCAGGCAGCTACCCGTTCACGATTGTGGGAACAGCCGGGGCGTTGACACGGACGGCGGCGGCCACGTTGAACGTGAATCCTCTGCCCTCGCCGTGGTTGAGTCAGGACATCGTTTCTCCGCAGATTGCCGGGCGGGCGGAACACGGTGGGGGCGTGTTTACGCTGCAAGGCTCGGGAGCGAACAACGGGTCGGTGACAGATGCGATGCACTTTGCGTACCAGACCCTGAGCGGCGACGGAACAATCGTTGCGCGCGTTACGGGAACGGAAAATTACACGACATCGGCGTTCGCGACGAATGCAGCTTTTGCCGGAGTGATGATCCGCGAAACTCTGGCGGCGAATGCCACCTCGATGCGTTTGCGGTACAAGAGCACGGCGGGGTTGCAGTTACAGACACGAACGGCGACGGGCGGAGCGCTGACGACGACGACGGGGCCGGCAGTAACAGCGCCGTACTGGCTGAAGGTGACCCGGCAAGGAAACAATTTGGCGGCGTTCGCCTCGAATGACGGCGCGAACTGGACGCAGGTGGGAGCGACGACCACAATCACGATGGCGAGCACGGTATACATCGGATTGACCGCCGCAGCGGACAACTTTGCGGACATCTCGAGGGTCGTGTTTGACAATGTTTCGATCAGCAGCGGGGCGAACTTCAGTTTGACCGCCAGTCCGGCTTCACAGAGCACGGCGCCAGGAGGAAGCGCTCAGTATACGGTCACGGTGGCGGCGCTATCGGGATTCAGCGGGACGGTGAATCTGGGCGCGAGTGGACTGCCGAGCGGGGCGACAGCGACTTTCACGCCAGCGGCAGTGACGGGCTCGGGGACCTCGACGATGACGATTAACACGACGACGGGGACGCCGGCGGGCACGTCCACGGTATCGGTGAGCGGGATCAGTGGGAGCCTGACGCAAACGTCAACGGTGAGTTTCGTCGTGGGCGCCCCGGATTATTCGTTGAGCGTAACCCCGACGTCGCGGACAACCAACGTGAGCACAGTGGTGACCTATACGGTCACTCTGACGTATCTGAACGGGTTTGCAGGAACCGTGGATCTGAGCGTAACTGGGGTTCCGGCGGGATCGACGGCGAGCTTCAACCCTACCTCCGTGACCGGAACGGGGAATTCGACGCTGACGGTAACGGTGGGATCAAACACGCCGCCGAGGACGTGGAACCTCACGATCATTGGGCGCAGCGGGACGATGAGCCGGACGGCGACAGCGGCATTGACGGTGAATTCCACGAACTTCACGGTGTCGCTAACGCCGAGCTGGCTGACTGCACCGGCGGGGGGCGGAGCGCCGGCGCGCACAGTGACCGTGACGGGGGCGAACGGGTTCGTGAAAACAGTGACATTGAGCACGACGGGCCTGCCGGCCGGGGCGACGGCGTCGTTCAATCCGCCGACGGTGACAGGGTCAGGCACATCGACGATGACAGTGACGACGACGGGCGGCATTGCAGCGGCGACATACAACTTCAATGTGGTGGGAACGGCGATCGATAATGCGCAGGGCAATCCCACGCGGACTGCCGCGGCGGTGCTGGTGGTGTACACCAGTGGCACGCTGCCTGCGGGCTGGACCGGCGGGGATATCGGCGCCGTAGGTATCCCGGGAGCGGCAGGCTATTCGGGAAACACGTTCACGGTGCAAGGGTCGGGAACGGGGACGGGCTTTGCGATGACGTCGGACCAATTGCAGTTCGCATCGCAAAGCCTGACCGGAGATGGAACCATCATCGCCAGGATCGCGACGACACAGAACCTGTTGTTCTACTCGAAGGCGGGCGTGATGATGCGGGAATCGCTGGCGGCGAATTCGACTTATGCCTTTGTGCCGTTGGAGTACACGAACCCGACGAATGTGTGGTTCTACCGTCGAACCTCGACTGGGGCTGGGGTAAGCAACACGGGCGGTCCGGCGGTGTCCGCTCCGACGTGGATGCGGCTGACGAGAGCGGGGAGCAACTTCAGCGGGTACTATTCGAGCGACGGGCTGACGTGGACGCAGGTAGGGGCGACGGCGGCGATCAATATGGCCAGCGGGATCTACGCGGGGCTGGCGGTAGCGTCGCAGGACAACAGCACGATGACGAACGCAACGTTCGACAACGTCCTGGTGGCTGGATCGACGCCCACCCATTACCTGGTTCCAAGTCCCTTTGCGCGGACGATCGCTACGGGAAGTGGGACGGCCTATTACACGGTGCAGATCGGAGCATTGAACGGTTTTACGGGTAGCGTTTCGCTTAGCGCGAGCGGACTGCCGGCGGGGGCGACGGCGACGTTCACATCAAGCACAGTGACCGATACCTCGATTCTAAAGATCGAGACGGACCAGACGGTGGCGGCCGGGACGTACACGATCACGATTTCCGGTGTGAGCGGCGGAACGACGCGGACGACGGATGTGAAGCTGACGGTAAGCCAGACGGCCCCGGCGAATCTTGGCGGCGGTTGGGCGAACCAGGATGTGGGGAGCGTGGGAGTGGCCGGCAGCGCGACGGCGAATGCGTATTGGAGTGTGCAGGGGTCGGGGGCGACGATTGGCGGGACGGCGGATGGATTCCAGTATGTTTACCAGGCCATGCAAGGTGACGGATCGATCGTTGCGCGCGTGCTGAACATGCAGACCTTCAACGCGAACTCGAAAGCGGGCGTCATGATTCGCGAGAGCTTTGTGGCTGGGGCGCGGAATGCGATGGTGGCGGTACAGGGGAACAGCAAGGTCGAGTTCCAATCCCGAACGACAGCCGGGGGGAGCACGACGCAGACGAACGGGCCAACCGTGAGAGCTCCCTATTGGGTGCGTGTGGTGCGGGCGGGCAATACATTCACGGCGTACCACTCGGCGGACGGCTCGAGTTGGACACAGCTTGGGACGGCGGTGACGATTGCGATGCCGGCGAGCGCGTATGTGGGCGTGGCGGTCTCGAGCGAGAACAACACCGCATTGACCACGGGCGTGATGGACAGCGCGACGATCACGGGAGCGGGAGCGGACTTTTACATGTCGGCGAAGACGACGATGCCGGTCCGTGTGAATGCGGGAGGGACGGCATATACCGATCCGCAGAACCGGATCTGGAGCGCGGACTATGGGTATAACGGCGGAAGCACGTTCAGCACAACGTCTGCGATCAGCAACACGACAACACCGGAGCTGTACCAGATCCAGCGCTACGCGACGGGGAGCCTGCAATACCAGTTCAGCGTGGCGAACGGGACGTACACGGTGGCGCTGAAGTTCGCCGAGCTGTCCTACAACGCGGCCGGGCAGCGCAAGTTCAACGCATCATTGAACGGGACTACGGTGCTGAGCAACTTCGACACATACGCCGAGGCGGGCGGGAAGTTCATTGCGGTAGACCGGACATTCAACGTGGTCGTGACGGGCGGGCAGATCACGATTCTTCTGACAGGGGTGGTACAGAATCCCCAGATCAACGCCATCGAGATATTGCCGGCGGCCAACAACGGCGAGTACACGGTGACCGTGAATGCGTTGGGCGGGTTTTCCGGGGCGGTGACGCTGAGCTCGAGCGGGTTGCCTGGTGGGGCATCGGCGACACTTACGCCGGGCACAGTGACAGGAGCGGGGACGGCGACGCTGGCGATTACAACCTCGGGCGTGGCAGTGGGGAACTATCCGTTCACAATCATTGGGAGCAGTGGTGGAGCGACCAGAACGACGACAGCGGTTCTGACGGTGAATTGAGCGAGGGGAGCGATGAGGACTTGGACAGCGGGTCAGTGGATCAGCGCGGGGTTGGTTTTGTTGCTGGTGCAGGCTGAGCTAACGCCGCTGGCGCGGGGTCAGCAGGCTGCTCCCGCGAACCGGTCGGCCGGTGTAGCGGCGCAAGTTGCGGCCACGGTCGGGCACAGTACGACGCTGCTGCCGGACGGGCGAATGTTGATCCTGGGAGGAGCAGCAATCAGCGGATTTCAGAATGCGGCCGCAGTGAGGCTGGGGGACAGGGTGACGCCTCTTGGAGCGGCGATGAACCATGCGCGGGCGTATCATACGGCGACTGTGCTGCCGGCCGGCGAGGTTTTGGTGCTGGGAGGTTATGGGCCGCAGGGGCTGGCGGCGGAGGCGGAATTGTTTGATCCTGTAAGGCAGGT
>JACQDF010000032.1 GCA_016201205.1 Acidobacteriota bacterium | reverse complement strand
ATGTCTTGCAGCGGTCGACCGAGGATACCCTCAACTTCATGCTCTGACACGTCGTGTTCATAGATGTGTGGCAGTCCCGTAGTCGGATCGGTGTGGTAGCGGATCTGCACCCAACTATTCTAATACGCATCGTGATGGCGACGGGGCTGGGTG
This sequence comes from Acidobacteriota bacterium, assembly GCA_016201205.1. GTDB lineage: Bacteria > Acidobacteriota > Terriglobia > Bryobacterales > Bryobacteraceae > CADEFT01. The sequence goes on along the minus strand of JACQDF010000032.1, from coordinate 15,502 downwards.
GGCTGGGTGTACGCATAACTCTGGCCGGTCTGTGTAACACCCTGTCTCGGCCAGCCTAAGAGGAAGCCGTCAGCAGACGCGACAAAACTCCAACCGCAACGGCCTTAATAACTTACGCCCCATCCGCCCAATCTGCTTTCGGGATTTTCCACTGTCCGGTCAGTCGTGCAATCCCCCCACCTCGACGGACATCGGCTTCCGCAACCGGTCCAGGGGGCTATGACTCAGAAGCACACTCGATGGGGTGGACGGCGGGTGCGCGGGTTGCGCCCGTAAGAAGCGGCGGCTCTTTCCTTGTTTGACATACATACACACCTATGGTGTGTTATGGTGTGTACACTGTCTGCAAGAGACAATTACGCAGAAATCTCTCTATGACCAAACGCATCAACATCGTCCTGCCGGAGACCACACTGCACACCATTGACCGGCTGACCCCGGCCGGCGGCCGCAGTCGGTTCATTGACCGCGCGGTCCTGCACTACGTCAAAACGAGGACGACCGAAAACCTGCGGGAGCGCCTCAAGCAGGAAGCCCTGGCCAACGCCCAGCGTGATCTCGCGATGGCCGAGGAGTGGTTTCCGCTTGAGGAAGAAGCATGGCAACTCGCCAACCGCAAACCCAAACGCAAGTAGCCTTTCCCCAGCGCGGCGAAATCTACCTGGTAGCTTCTGCGGAACACGCGCAAAACGGACCGCGCCCGCGGCAGGAACACTCCGGTGTTCCTCAACGGCTTGGCGCCGCGGTAAACCAAATCCGCAGCGCGGATAGAAGGCGCCTCGTCAAACGCCTGGGCCGGCTGGACACCGCAGCCATGCGCCGCGTTGACCACGCCCTGATGATCAGCCTGGGGCTGGTCCCGCTCTAATCTACATCCGCAAGGTGCAGGGCCTGCCGGGCGTCCTTTTGCGCCTTCGCCAGTCACCGTAGTATGATTCCTCAAGGAGAATCCGGATGTCGGCGCTTTCCAATCCAGCTCCTTCTCCCGTCGAGAAGCCACCACCGCAGCCAGTTTCTCCTCTTGTGTCCCCGCAGCTTCCCGGCGGCCGTTCTCCGTGGAAGCGGATTCTGTTTCTGGCGGTGCTGGCCGGCGGCGCTTGGTTGACTTATCAGCTCTCGCTGAAACCGCAGAACGCCGCCAGACAGGCCCCCGCAGTGGCTTCCTTCCGCACGGCGAGAGTCGTGGTGGGGCCCTTCGAGCGCGTGATCCGGCTGTCAGGACAGACGGCAGCCAAACAGTATGCCAATGTTTCCGCGCCCAGGATGAGAGGATTCGAAAGCCGTTCGCAGATGGAATTACTCCAACTGGTGAAAAACGGGTCGTGGGTCAAGAAGGATGATCTGCTTGCGCAGATTGATCCCGGCACGCAGAGCGATCACGTCGATGACCTCAAGGCCACGATCATACAATCGGAATCCGATATCAAGAAGCGGAAGGCGGAGCAGAGCGTCGAGTTCGAGAATCTTCAACAGACCCTGCGTCTGGCCAAGTCGCAAGCCGATAAAGCGCGCCTGGATAACCAGGCCGCCGAAGTAAGAACCGACATCGAGCGCGAGCTGCTGAAATTGTCGATGGAAGAAGCGGATGCGCGTCACAACCAGGCGGGGCTGGACCTTCCCTTCAAGAAAACGGTGCATGAAGCGGAGGTGAAGATCCTGGGCTACACAACGGAGCGGCATGTGCGCCACGTCAACCGGCACATCAACGACATCAACTCCTACACGATCAATTCGCCGATGGAAGGCCTGGCCGTGCTGCAAAGCATCTATCGCGGCGGCGGGGAAAGCCATCAGGTGCAGCAGGGCGACCAGTTGGGCTCCGGCCAGCCGCTGATGCGCGTCGTCAATCCGGGCAGCATGCAGGTGGACGCCAGCGTCAATCAAGCCGCGAGCACCGAGATCCGCATCGGGCAGAGAGCCACCATAGGACTGGATGCATTCCCGGGACTCACGTTGAAGGGCCGGGTGTACAGCATGGGAGCGCTGGCCATGGGCGGCTACCGTCCGGGTTATTACATCCGCACCGTCGCGGTGCGTTTGAACATCGAAGGGGCGGATTCACGCTTGATCCCTGATCTGTCGGCGCACGCCGACGTGGTCGTTGAATCCCAGGAAAAGACGACGCTGGTGCCTCTGGGGGCGATTGTTCAAGAAAGCAACAAGTCGTACGTGTATGTCAGGCAGGGCGGGGAATTCGTGAAGCGCGAGGTAACGTTGGGTCCGGCGAACAACCTGTACGCCGTCGCCAGCGCGGGACTGCGCGCCGGCGAGGAAGTCCGGCTGCGATAAATCACCGGCCGGCAGCTTTGGCGCCCCCTTCTTCGAGCCGGTAGCAAGCCATCGTATCCTCATTGCGCAGAAAAATGCGCCCGTCAGAAAAGGCCGGATAGGCGCGAACCGTGCCGCTTAGAAGCTCGCACAGGCCGGGCCGGCCTCCATACCGGTGAGGAACCCGTCGGCTGCCGGTAGGCCCGGCGCGTTGTGCGAGCGAATTCCTCAGAAGCGCGCTTCTGCTTTCGACCCGAAACTCCCTCGGATCGGCGCTTCCCACGACCAGTTCTCCATTCTGGCGAAGAACCAGCAGAAGATCTCCTGCCAGCGTCACTGTGCCCGCGCCGTAGCCGGGGACGTCCCACTTCACTTTGCCCGTCCGCAGCTCGACCGAGCGCAATTGCTGGCCTTCCTCCTGACGGCCGTGGAATCCGTAAAGATACCCATCCCGATGCACGCTGGTTGCGTAATGGTTCGACAGCGCTTCATCAGAGGACCACAGCTTGCGGTACTGCGCTCCCTTTACTTCGAGGGCGATGGCGCCGGTTGAATAACTGGCGGACAGGAAGAGAACGTCGCCGGCGACCACCGGCGTGGCCGCATTCACCGACGCCTGCGACCGTGAACGCCACGGCATCGTATGCCTCACTCTGCCAGTCACCGGGTCCAGGTCCACCAGCCCCGCCCGCGTCAGGAACAATGCCCGCCTGAGGCCGCCGAGCGTGGCCACCAGCGGCGAGGAGTAGCTTGCTTCCTCGCCGGTCGCCGTCCAGAGCATCTTGCCGGTGATCTTGTCAAAGGCGACGATCCCCGCGCCAGGCCCGCCGATGTTGGCCAGCAGCACATTTCCATCGATCACCGGAGAGGCAGCCGCTCCGAAAAATCCCTTCCGCACACGGAACCTCGAGTGCGTGTCCTCGCTCCACACCTTCTTTCCATCCGCGAGATTCACGCAATGCAACTGCCCCTCGGCGCCGAATGTGTACACTCGACCGTCTTCCACCAGCGGCGCGGCGCGGGGCCCTTCGTCGAAGCCGAAATCGTCCCGATAGGCGGTGGGATAGGCGTAGCTCCAGAGCTTTGCTCCTGTCGCCGGGTTCCAGGCCTCGACCGTTTCCTGATTGCGAAGGCGGTGAAACACGATCAGTTTTCCCTGCGCCACCACCGGCCCGCTGAAGCCCTGCCCGGCCGGCTTGCGCCCGGGCCCCGCATACACGCCGTTGCGCTGAGGGCCCAGCAGTTGCGGCCAGTCCTGCGGGCAGGCCCGCGGGCTTACAATCAGGAACATGACAACCGCTGTTCTGCTTGCTGCTCTTGCCGCCCCCCTGTTTGCCCAGGACGGCTTCCAGCCCCTGTTCAATGGAAAGAACCTCGAGGAGTGGATCGTGGACACGCCTGGCCTGTGGCGTGTGGAAAACGGCGTCCTCATCGGCAAATCTCCCGGTCTCAAGTACAATGATTTTCTCCGAACCCGAAAGCACTATCAACACTTTGTGCTGAAGGCCGCCTTTCGGATGATCGACGCTTCGGGAAACGGCAACTCCGGTATCCAGTTTCGCAGCAAACCCATGCCCGATTCTCACGAGGTGATCGGCTACCAGGCCGACATGGGGCAGAAATACTGGGGATGCCTGTACGACGAATCGCGCCGCCGCAAAGTGCTCGCCGAGGCCAGTGCGGCCGCCCTGGCCACTCTTCGCAAGGATGGCTGGAACGAATACGTCATCACCGCCCGCGGCAACCGCATCACACTGGAGCTCAACGGAGTCAAATCCGTCGAGTGGATCGAGCACGATCCGGGCATCGAGGACAGCGGCTTCATCGCATTGCAGTTGCATGCCGGCCCGCCCCTCGAGATGCATTTCAAGAATCTGCTGATTCGGGAATTCAGGGAATGAAGAGCAATCTGGATTGGAACGTTTTCTCTCAGCGTGCGTCCTAAGAAGAAATGCGCCGGCGATGGTTCCTCTCCCTTCTTGCGGCGCCGGTCCTGTTTGCGCAGCAGCCGCTCGCGACCTTCCGCGCCGGTGTGACGCTGGTGCGCGTGGACGCCCAGGTGATGGAAGGGGACCGCATCGTGTCCGGCCTGACCAAGGAAGATTTTGTTGTCCGTGACAATGGAAAGCCTCAGCCCATTCTCTACTTTGGCCAGGAAGAAGTGCCCCTGGATCTGATTCTGCTTTTCGACACCAGCGGCAGCATGCGCTTCAGCGTCGAGCAAGTCAGCCGCGCCGCCCACGGAGCGCTTTTCTACTTGAAGAAAGGGGACCGCGTCGGGGTCCTGCGCTTTACCATGCGGGCGCAACTGGTCGAGCCGTTCACAGCAAACTTCGAGCAGGCAGAGCAAGCCGTCGAGCGGCTGTGCGACCGCCGCTTTCGCGGCGGCACCAACATCCACGGCGCTCTCGAAGCGTCCGGGGAATATCTTCTCGAGCAGCCTCGCTCGGACCACCGCCGCGCCATCCTGCTGATCTCCGACGGCAAGAGCCCGCGCTTTTCCCGGGAGATCACAGTGCTGAAGAAGCTATGGGAGGCGGATGCGGTTCTCCACGCCCTCCTTGTCAAGTCCTCGATGCGGGGATTTTCGCTCAGCCTGACGATCCCGCCGGCGAACGTGGACGTCTCGAAACTGGCCGAGGAGACAGGCGGCGAAGCGATCAAAGTGGACAAGGCCGGCGAGGGGTTTCGCCAGATCATGGAGCGAATCCGCCGCCGCTACAGCCTCCACTACGCGCTGCCGGAAGGCAGCGATGGGGAGCAGCGCTCGGTGAAGGTGGAATTGAGCGAATCGGGAAAAAGGAAGGCGCCCGGCGGGCGTGTCCGCGCCCGTAAAGGCTACGTCTGGAGGGCGGCGCCCAGCGATTCGAGCGCCGGCGCCAGTTCTTTGCGCAGCTCGACCACACTGGGGTAGCGCTCCTCCTTGTTCGCCGCCGCGGACCGTCGCAGCACCGACGCCAGCGGCTCATCCAAGCCCTGGATCACTCCCTCGGGCAGGCTTCCCGTCAGCGTCTCGGCCACAATGCGTCCGATCGAGTACACATCGCTTCGCTCATCCACCTCGCCCCCGGTGAACTGCTCGGGCGCCGCATAGCCCACCGTGCCGATCGTGGTCACTCCCAGGGACAGCTTCTCATCGCGGGACAGGTGGAGCAACTGCATCTTCGCCAGCCCGAAGTCGAGAATCTTCACCAGCGGCCCTTCGGCTCCGCGGTCCACCAGGAGCAGATTCTCGGGTTTCAGATCCCGGTGCACGATGCCCGCTTCATGGGCCGCGGCAACCCCGTCGAGCAGTTGCGTGATCCAGCCGTAGCACACCGGACAAGGCACACCCGCCCGGGCATTCAGCTCAGCCCGCCAGCTTCGCCCTTCGGCGTATTCCATCACCAGGTAAGCGCCCATCGCACCGATGGGCCCGTAGTCATAAATCTGGATCACGTTTGGATGGTTGAGCCGCGCGGCCGCTTGCGCCTCCCGCTCGAACCGCCGTAAAGCCGCTTGCTGGCCAAACAGCTCACTCAGCATCACCTTCAGGGCGATGCGGCGATTCAGCCGCAGATCCCGCCCTTCATACACCGCTCCCATGCCGCCCCGGCCGATCAGCCGCTCGAGCCTGTACTTGCCCTCGATCACCCTCTCGATGGGCAGCGTGAGGACGGGCACTTCGTCATCGCTCGGGCAGCGCACGACGTCACTGCCGTAGCAGCGGCGGCAACGAGGGCACTCTCGCAACAGGTTCAGGCTCTGGAGGGCCGGCGTTCTCTCGCCCGCTGGTCTGTGCTCCACTTCCAGAACCTTTCGGACAATGCTGGCAAGCAATTTCCGCTCGCGCCGCGTGTACGGCTCCCCACTGCGCTTTGGGCCCAGATCGAGCAGATCCTCGAGCAACCCGTCCTCGTTCCAATTCACCGACGAAGGACTGAGCGCCCGCTCGAGGCCGGCAAACAGAATCGTCCGCGCCGCTTCCATGTCGTTGGCGCGGCCCAGATCGTCCAGCAACCGCCTCATCTCTGCTTCGGCCAGCGCCTGCTCGGGAAAATGTTTCGCATCCAGCCTGACAAACAGCCCTTCCGGCAACAGGATTCCGGCGATTGCCCGCAACAAAGCAATCGGCCGCGCCACCTGTTCGGCCGCCACCAGGTAGCTGAAGCAGACGGCTGTCGCCGCCGCCAGCCAACTCCACTTCACCGCGCCCGCTCCCAGTTCTGTCCATTGCAGGATCTCGATCGCCGCTCCGGGAATCGCAAACAGAGCTCCGGCCAGCATCAGCCACTCGAGCCGCCTCCGCAAGCCGGCGTCGGAGGTGATCCGGTACAGGCTGACCACACGCGCTCCGCAGGCGGCCACGGTGAACAGCAGCAATGCAGGAAGGCCCCACTCGAGCGCCAGCGACGGTGCGCGATACTCGACCCGGTCCCAATACACATAGGCCACTGCTTCATGCGCCGGCGCAGGGATGGCCCCCGTGTAAGCCATCATGCAGGTCATCGCCGCCCAGCCGCCGTACAACAGCCAGCCGGTGCGACGCCATCCTCGAGCCGGATTCTCCTCCAGGTGAAGCACCGCCTGATAGGCCAGTGGCAACCCTAGTCCCACCAGCAGCCAGAACACGTAATAGGTATGAGATTCCTGGGGGCGGAAAAAACCGCATAGCGGCTGAATCGCCCACACACCCATCCGCAGGGCGGCGATGATCGAGGCCAGAAAGCCATATCGCGCCGCCATGCTGGTCCAGTCCAGCAGCATCGCCAGCCCCGCCAGGAAAAACAGCAGGCTTGAGGCGGCCAGCGGTAGTCGCTCACGGAAGAAGGCGACGCCCGCCTGCGTCGTGGCCCGCAGCCACACCTCTTTTTCGACGCCGTCCCGCAGCACGGTCATGGTGTAGAGACTCGAACCCGCGATCGAGCGGAGTGAAACCCCGAATCCAGCGCCCGCCCCCAGCGGTTCCCCGTTCAGGCCGGCGATACGGTCGCCGCTTCGCAACACCCCATCCGCCGGCCCGTGAGCGGCCACCGAGGACACGTACCACCCTTCGCCAAGACGCTGCGCCTGCCAGCCGAAATCCGTTGTTTTCACTCCATACTGCAAGACGACCCAGCCGGCAAAGACGGTGAAAGCAAAGAAGGTTGTCACCAGGGCGGTAGCCATGGCGGCAAAAGACACAGGTCCTCTCACTGGAGATGGGTTGCCCATCGCTTTATGTATCGGGAGATGTGGGACGTAACTACAGGCAGTAGTTAAGCCTATGACGGTCCGCGCAACCGGCCTTAACCCGCCGGCGTTCCCGCAAAAGCGCCCGCCAGCTTGTCGAAGGTCGTTTCCAAATCCTCGGGCAAGACACGCGTTTCGCCAATCGCGGTCATGAAGTTCACATCCCCGGGCCAGCGGGGCAGCACGTGCATATGGATGTGCCCGGCGATCCCCGCGCCGGCGCACTCGCCGATGTTCATCCCGAGGTTGAGCCCGCGCGGCTTATAGACCTTCTCGAGATGACCCGACGCCGCGATGGTCAGATTCATCAGTTCCCCCAGAGTCTCCGGCGGCGTCCCCTCGAGCGTTGCTACGTGCGCATACGGCACGATCATGAGGTGCCCGGTCGTGTACGGGTAGAGATTCAGGACGACATAACAATGCTTGCCGCGGTGAACAATGAGGTTTTTCCGGTCGTCCCGCTGCTCCGCCTTTCGGCAGAATACGCAGCCCTCCTCCTCGTCAGCCTTACTGACGTATCGGTACCGCCACGGACTCCAGAGGTAATCCATAGCACCGGCGCGATTGCTAGGCCGGCGGCGGCGTCCCCTCTGGCGGCGGAGTAGCCAGGCCGGATTTCGAGCTGTTCACCAGGTCCTTGAGCTCCTTGCTTGGCTTGAAATAGGGGATGCGCTTGGAGGGAACTTCTACCCGCGTCCCGGTCTTTGGGTTCCTTCCTACCCGGGCTTGGCGCTGCCGCGTCCGGAAGCTTCCAAATCCGCGGATTTCGATCTTGTCGCTGGAGCGCAGAGACCGGACGATGCTGTCAAAAATCGCCTCGACGATGACCTCCGAATCTTTACGGGTCATCTCCACTACGCGCGAAACTTCTTCAATCAGGTCCGCTTTCGTCATGTTCGTGTACATTCTCCCAATTCGCGCAGGAATTTGTTTTGCCTGCCGGGAATTACCGGCTCTCTCCTTGCCCTTTGAGGTGGATCACCTCTTCAATCGTCATGGTGGCGGCCGTTGCCTGGCGCTGGTAATCCTCCAGACGTGTCCGTTCCTCGTCTTCCGCCACCGCCCGCAAACTCAGACCGATGCGCTTATCCGGCTCGTTCAACTTGATGATCTTGAAATCGAACTCCTCGCCGATGGGCAGCGCCGGATCCTCGCGGCGGCCGGTGGGACCCGGGATCTCAGAATTATGACACAAACCCTCGACGCCCGGCGCCAGCTCGACAAACACGCCGAAACTCGATGCGCGGCAGACGCGTCCGCGCAGCATATCGCCGACCTGATGCGATTGGAAGAAAGACTCCCAGGCATCCGGCTGCAATTGCTTGACCCCCAGCGATAACCGCCGGTTGCCGGATTCGATGTTCAGAATCACAGCCTGCACAATCTGCCCTTTCTTCAGCATCTCCGAAGGGTGCTTCACCCGCTTGGTCCAGCTCAGGTCGGAAATGTGCACCAGCCCGTCGATCCCTTCCTCGATTTCCACAAACGCGCCGAAGTCGGTCAGCTTTCGGACGCGCCCTTCGACCACGCTGCCCACGCTGTACCGCTCTTCCACCGTGGTCCACGGGTCCGCTTCCAGTTGCTTGATGCCGAGCGAAATCCGCTTGTCCCGCGGGCGGATGTCGAGCACCACAACTTCCACGTTGTCGCCGATCTTCACCACCTTGGAGGGATGTTTCAGCCTCCGGGACCAGGTCATCTCCGTGATGTGAATCAGGCCTTCCACGCCGGCCTCCAGCTCGACGAATGCGCCATAGTCGGTAATGCTCACCACCCGTCCGATGGCGCGGGAGCTGATTGGATACCGCTCGTGGATCGATTCCCAGGGGTCGGTCTGAAGCTGTTTCAAACCCAGCGAGATGCGCTCTTTGTCCTTGTCGAACTTGAGGACCCGCACGGTGATCGAATCGCCGACATGCAGCATTTCCGCCGGATGCGTGATGCGGCCATACGACATGTCGCTGACGTGCAACAAACCGTCGATTCCACCCAAGTCAACAAACGCACCATAATCAGTGAGGTTTTTCACAACGCCGGTAACGGCAGCGCCCTCCGCCAGGCAGGCCAGCGCGCTTTCCTTGCGCTGGTGCAGGTCCTGCTCGAGGGCCAGCTTGCGGGAGACGACGACGTTGCCGCGCCGCCGGTTCAACTTGACGATCTTGACGGCGATGTCCTGGCCAATCAGGCTGTCGAGGTGGTGCACCGGCCGCACGTCCACCTGAGAGCCGGGCATGAAAGCCTTGGCGCCGACGTCCACCATGAGCCCGCCCTTGATGCGCCCCAACACCCGTCCGGAAATCAGCAACCCTTCCTGATACGCCTTTTCCAGCGTGTCCCAGCAACGCAGCCGCACGGCCCGCTCGTGGGACAAGGTGATGTAGCCTTCCACATGGGGAGCATGGCGGTCCACCATCACGTCAATGAGGTCGCCGCGCTTCACCTCGGTGGTTCCGTCCGGCAGCGCAAACTCTGTCAGTGGAACAATGCCTTCGGACTTGTATCCGAAGTCCACGATCACTTCCTTGTCGGTCACCTTGAGGACATGACCCTGGAGCACTTCGCCTTCCGACGGCGGAGCGAAGTGACTGTAATCGTCGAGCATCTGCTCGTACTCGTCGCTCTCGCCGGGGAATGGCAACTCGCGGGGTTGATCGTCTGGTTGATTGGCCATTGCCATACCACCGAGTCAGCGGCCGCTTTCACCGCGGCTCGGGCGCATCCGACACCAAAGCCCCTGCCCAGTGGGGGGAACGTCGCGAAACTGCCCTAACACCGACAAGCCGTTGATAGCTCAGTACTTCAGAAATATAGCGGAGTGGTATGGGGTTGTCAACCGGACGGGTAGTGCCTGAGTCGTTGGGGTCCGGGTGGCGGACGGACTGTTTGAAAACCTGGTGGCCAGGGACGGAATCGAACAGCCGGCCGCCAGCCTTTTCAGGGCTACCTACCGAGTTGGCTAAATCCTTGTGGACCAGAGGGTTGAGCCAGCAGCAATACGCGTGCGGAAAAACAACGCTGACGGAGTTTTTGTAAACTAGGGGCGACGACAAAGTCGGCTCTACGCAAGTGCGGCGGCTGGGGGACGCGGCGGAACCGTCTCCTGCTCGATCACATACCCGATCGCGCTATAGCCTTTCAGCCGGCGTTGGTACATTCTGGCCAGCATCGGAACGTAATTGTCCACGTAATCGTAGACCTGCACGAATCGTTTGTTGTCGTGGAGGCGATGCAACCGGCCCACATACTGTTGCAACGTGCCCTTCCAGGAGATCGGCATTGCCAGGAATAGCGTGTCCAGGCGTGCGTCGTCAAACCCCTCTCCGATATAGCTTCCGGTCGCCAGAATCACTCGCGATTCGTTTTCCGGTACCGATGCCAGGGCCTCCGCCGTTGCCCGACGCTGCTTCTTCCCCATGCCGCCCTTCAAGACGAAGACGTGCTGGGCAATACCCGCCAGTTTGGCTGCGAAATACTTTAGATGCTCTGTCCGGCCGGTCAGGAGCAGCGGGCAACGTCCCGATGCTATGGCGCGTACGATGTCGCTGGCGACCATCTCGTTCCGCGAGGCATCACTGATGAGCGCCGCATAGATGTCCTGGATCGTAACCTCGGTGAGTTCCGGCGCCATCCGGAACTCCGTGTGGCGGGGAGCGACTTTGTGCTCGAAGGGCGTCGCTTCGGTCATCGTCCGGGCGCTCATGTTGAACCGGACGGGGCCACACTGCATGTAAATGATCGGATGGTGCCCGTCCTTGCGCGTCGGCGTGGCAGTCAAACCGACAACATACCTGGCCTTCACTTGCCTCATAACCTGTTCGAACGTGAAAGCGGAAATGTGGTGGCATTCATCGACGATCACTTGGCCGTACTCAGCAACGAAGTCCTTGACGTCGTCCTTGCGGTAGAGGCTTTGAATGACGGCGACGTCCACGCACCCCGTCCGATCCGTTTTCCCTCCACCTATATGCCCGATCGACTTGAGTGGCAGATCCAAGAACATCCGAAGGCGCTCCAACCACTGATCGAGCAACTGCTGCCGGTGAACGACGACCAGCGTGTTGACCTTGCGTTTCGCGATCAGCCACGCCGCAACGGCGGTTTTCCCGAACGCCGTAGGTGCGCAGAGGATACCTTCGTCGTGGCAGGTGATCTTCGCGACAGCTTCCTCCTGGAACGGCCGAAGCTGGCCCTGAAACTCAGCTTCAATCGCTGTGCCCGCGAATCGTTCGTCCCGAACCTCCGGCCGGATCTTGTGCGCCTCGAGAAGAGCCAAAGTCTCCGTCAGACATCCGCGCGGCACAGCGATGTGCTGCGGGAATTCCTGGCCGCATGCGATCACTCGCGGCTTGTCGTACGTCGAGAGCCGCATCGCCTGAGCCTTATAGAACTCTGGGTTCTGAAAGGCTGCCAGCCGGAGTAGCCGATTCAGCATGGCTGGTGGCAGGTCCTTACTCTCCACGTAAACAAGATTCGCGCGAACGATCTGTACACTCCTTGGGAGCGACCCTTCGATCAGCCGTCCCCTCCGCTTACGGGAAGGCGGCAAGGTCCAAGGGTCCTGTGCATCCTCATCATCGGCGATGCTCAACCGGACTCCGATCAAGTCGCCCCTGCGCTGAGCTTCCGCGACGATCACCTCCACGGCGTCGGCCGGCATTCGTCGAATCGTCGAAAGGAACTGCCATTGGTCTGGGTACGGGTGGAAGTCGGAGTCAATGAATACGCTGTTGCCCGCCTTGCGTGGTGCAAACTGCAGGGGCAGTGCAATCAGGTTTCCGAGCCCTCCCTTGGGCATCGTGTCCTGGTTGGGAAAAAAACGATCGTAGGAATCGAGACCTACCTGATGCCTGCGCTCCATGGTTCGCGTGAGAAGCACGCATCCCAGTTTGCGCGCGGTAATCGCTGGCAGCGCACGATCAAAGAAGATCCAAATGTGGCCACCCTTCCCGGAACGGGAACGCTCCAAGGCAGCGGGCACACTCAACTCCCGGCAGGTTTCAAGGAAAGCCTGGGAGTCATACGCCCAAGTCTTCTTGTCGAAGTCTGCCGCGAGAAACCAGCATGTTTCGTCGGGAAGGAGGGGGTACACGCCAACGGTTTCCTTGCCCAAGAGGTGGTTCTCGATGACGGCGTCGGTCACCGGGAGGAACTTCCGTGTCTTCTGGTCGACTTTCTTCCGCTCCTCCGGACGGCTTTTCTTGATCGCCTTCCAGTCCTTTAAGGCCGCCGGCACATAGCCCGACCGGCCGTCGGCATTCTCCCATCGCCGTGCGTAGACATCGTCCCTCCCGCGAAACAGGCTCCGGAATAGCGCGATTCTCGTTCTGGCACGCTCCACCTTGTCCACCGGTGACGGCGTCTCGACGGCCTTGGGTGGAGGCGGATGCTCAGACGCAAGTTGCGGAATCGGAATGCTGTGAACCGCAAGAAGCCGCCGAAGGCGAGCATTCTCCTCCCGGAGACGGATGTTTTCCTGCTCTGGAGACTCGAATGGAAGAGGTCCTGAACCGTTATCGGTCATACCGTTCACCGCTCCGTGAGACGAGTCAGGACTTCTTCGAGATACTCCTGTACGCCGTCAAACACCGCCGCGACATCAGGAGAGAGCCCGCATTCTTCGGCCAGAGCTTGAAACGGGATCTGCCAATCCGCTGGCGGCGGAACCAAGCCCGCCGGCAACTCGTGTGTTCCCCTTCTCTCAAAGGTCAAACGCAAGGCGTCGAGAATCCTCTGTTTATCCAGTCCACCTGATCCGATCAAGAGAGCCAGGTCTACCAAGTCCTTCACTCTGCTGTTCGCACTGCTTCGGGGAAGTGTTGTAGGCATGGATCTTCTCGGCGAACTGCTGTTCGCGAGCGATCATCCGGACCCGCGCCGCTTCGATGCCAGCGAATCCCAGCCAGTCCCGGCACTCGATCGTCTCTAACGGCTGCATGACCGCGTCACCAACGCCGGCGTCCACATGGAATCGTGCAAAGATCCGCTCGTCCATTCGAGTTTCGACGGGATAGCGGGCCCCGCCGTACGGCGCGGCGGTCAAATCCATGATCGGCGGGCCGATCACGAACTCGAACCAGTCGCCGAGAGGGGTGTCAGCCGCCCGCTGTAGCATCTCCCGTACAACCTGGTTCACGCCACCAGCCGCCGATGTCTCAGCCATCACTCCATGCAACGTCAGGTCGATGTCCACCGTTGATCGAGCAGCCTTGAAGCGTAGCTCCAGCGCATAACCACCCTTCAAAACCCAGGGTGTCACTTTGCAAATTATTTGGCATAGTTCTTTGCACGCTATTTGGCGTAAGCGCGCGCCAGCAGCCGCGAGACCGTGGCAGGGTGGACTTTGAATAGGCGGGCAGCGTCGGCTGCCGTCCTGTGGCCTTTCGAAACCATCTTCCTGATCTCCGATTGCTGTTGAGGCGTCAGCTTTGGACGGCGTCCGCCGATGCGTCCTTCCCGGCGAGCAGAATCCAGACCCGCCTTCGTTCGCTCCCGCAGCATGGCCCTTTCGAATTCGGCAAAAGCCCCGACCATCTGCATCATCATTCTTCCCGCCGGAGTGGTCGTGTCGATCGCTTCAGTCAAGCTCCGGAATCCAGCTCCGGCTTCGCTGAGCCGTTCCATAATCGTCAGGACATCGCGCAGGGAGCGCGACAGCCGATCGAGCTTCCATACTACGAGCACGTCTCCTTTGCGGAGTTGATCGAGGAGTCGATGGAGTTCAGGCCGGTCCCACCGTCCTCCGGATGCCTTCTCGCGATAATTCCGCTCACATCCAGCCGCCTTCAATGCCGCTACCTGCGTGGAGGTTTCCTGATCGTTGGTTGAGACTCGGGCGTAGCCGATAAGCATTGCAATAATCTGTTGCCATTACTTTACATTAGGCAATACCTTTTTGCAATGCAGATATCCACAGAAACAAGGGAATGGGGGATGCAACACGTCTGTAAATCCCGCGTTTCACGTCATCTTGAGCAAAGCCAGTCGTTGCAGTTCATCGCTCTTGCTGCGGGCATTCCGTATCGAACAGCACAGCGCCGGTTCGCACAGTATCGGTTTTGGTTTGGCGGCGCTGGTAAACGTGGGTATTGGGGAGCAACGGAACAGAAAACCGGTATAAGGGGTAACACACGATTCGGAGTTCTGACGCGGTGCCCACCTGAATAGGTCGACAACCCTGGGTTTGCGCGTAGACCGTCTGGGAAGTGCTACACGCCGCGCTTGTGTCGTCGCAGAACAGCGGCTACAAGGCCGACACCCAAAAGCGCGAATGTCGCAGGTTCCGGGACCGGAGCAGTGGATGGCTCGAACGTCACGTTGTCCATGATCCAAGCGCTTCCTCCCAGAGTCATTAGCGAACCGATCGTCCCTCCATTGGCAACGGTCCAGACGCGCACTTCATCCACGGCTCCTGCATACCCGGAAGATAGAAATGTCAGCGCACCAGAGGACAAATCCGCCGATGTATGTACCAGCGTTCCATCGTTAAAAAGCTCAAAAAACATCCGCGTGGCGAACTCAGGTGTCAACAGACGTGGTGCGGAGAAACTGGCGCCGACAAAGATCTGGTCTGGGAAGGTGAACGAATTGTACTGGCTCGCACTCCCCGTGTAATTGTTTGCGAAGATTGCATTCACTCCATCCGGGTCATAGCCGTTGGGTTCGTAGGGCGCATAGTGAGCCCAGTGGCCGATTGTCCACGTCACACCCTGATAGGAGGTTGCAAAGTCTACTCTGGTGAAGTTGTCAAGCTGATCCTCAAAGGTGAGGATAGTGGTTGCGGATGCATTATGGGATACAGCCGTGATCATTAACCCGAGGATGACCGCTACAAACGAGTGGGGAACCGAACGTCGTGGACCTGCGGTGATCGATACCGCTAAACGGCTAGCCATAATCTTCCTTTCCTTTCAAAAGTACATAGGTGAGAGTATACCCGAATCCTGATGTGCTCGCGGATCCAGTTCCCGACCCGCACATGATAGGGGTGCGTGTTTTCCGCGAACCCTGCCGCCTTGGCCTGCTT
>JACQDF010000327.1 GCA_016201205.1 Acidobacteriota bacterium | reverse complement strand
GCCTTGCTGATCACCTGGGTGATCGCCGGCATGTCGAAATATGCGCCAAAGTACAGCGGTGGAATGATCGGGTTGCCGCCCATGCGCAGAATGCGCTCCCGCGGGATGCGCACCAGCATCGGCTGCCGCCCGGCTGCCTCCGCCAGCGCCTGAACCACTTCGGTTTGGGTCACTGGCCGCGGGTTGGCAATGTTGAAAGCGTGCCCCGCCGCCGCCTCCGCCTCGATCACTTTCGTGCAGGCCCAGACGAGGTCTTTCACAAAGACGAATTGCATCAGCCGGCGGCCGTCGCCAGGCATGATGATGGGCCTGCCTTCCCGCAGCCGGTCCCAGAAAAATGCCTCCCGGTAGAACGGATTGCCCGGCCCATAGACGTACGGCGGACGGAGGGTCACCGCCGGAATGCCGTAGCGCTGGTGCAATCTGAACAGCGCCCGCTCGCTCATGGCCTTGTTTCGCACGTAGGAGTCCGGGTGGTCGTCCGGGGCCAGCGCGTCTCCTTCATGGTGATTCAGGCCATCCCCGTAGGCGGCCACGCTCGACATGAATACGTAGCGGTGAAGATGATCGCCGCACGCACGCGCGGTTGCCTCGACATGGGCCGCCGTGGTTCCGCGCTGCCAGTCATAGGCGTTGTCGAACACCACCTCAAACCGCTGATCCGCCAGCGCCCGCTTGACCTCCGCCGGATCGTTGCGATCGGCGACGACGTTGCCGACCTTCCTGCCGAGGTCATGGTCGGGCCTGCGGTGCATGATCGAAACGTCGTGGCCCGCCTGTTGCAGTGATTTCACCAGCGTCCGGCCAATGAAGAGGGTGCCGCCAATCACGAGTACCTTCATAAAGTGAATAATCCGCAGCTAGTCGTAGTACTCCAAACCGAGATGAGTGATCAGTTCCTCGCCGCGCATCCAGCGAAGCGTGTTCTTCAGCTTCATGAGCTGAATGAAAATGTCATGCTCCGGGTACAGACCCGGCGCCGTTATCGGCGCTTTGAAATAGAAGGACAACCACTCCTGGATGCCCTTCATGCCCGCTCGCCCGGCCAGGTCCAGAAACAGGACCAGGTCCAGCACCAGCGGCGCCGCCAGAATCGAGTCGCGGCATAGAAAATCGATCTTGATCTGCATCGGATAGCCGAGCCATCCGAAGATGTCGATGTTGTCCCAGCCTTCCTTGGCGTCGCCCCGCGGCGGATAGTAGTTGATTCGCACCGCATGGTACAGATCCTTATACAGATTCGGATAGAGGTGCGGCTGGAGAATCTGATCGAGCACCGAGAGCTTGGTCTCCTCCTTGGATTTGAAGGAGCCAGGATCGTCCAGCACTTCTCCGTCGCGGTTGCCGAGGATGTTGGTCGAAAACCAGCCTTGTACGCCCAGCATGCGCGCCTTCAACCCCGGCGCCAGCAGCGTTTTCATGTAGGTCTGGCCGGTCTTGAAGTCTTTGCCGCAAACCGGCAGCGCCCGGTCCCTCGCCATGTCGAGCAGCGCCGGAATATCATGGCTCAAATGCGGCGCGCCATTTGCGTACGGCACACCGCACTTCAGCGCTGCGTAGGCATATACCTGGCTGGGGGCGATGTCCGGATCGTTCCCGGCCAGACCTTTTTCGAATTTTTCGAGCGATTGATGCACCTCGACCGGCCGGTGGAACACCTCGGTCGAGCCGCACCACACCATCACCAGACGGGAGCATCCGCTTGCCCTCCGGAATCCCTCGATGTCCTCGACCAGCGCCTGCGCCTTGTCCATCTTCGAGCCTTTGGTCTTCAGGTTCGGCCCGTGGATGCGCTTCACATATTCCTGGTCGAACACCGCCGCCATGGGCCGAATCGCCTCCAGCGGCTGCCTCAGTTGCTCGAGCAGCGGCTGCTCGAGCACTTTGGCGTGCGTGGCCGCTTCATAGGCATTGTCCGGATAGATGTCCCAGCCGCCGAACACCAACTGGTCGAGTCCGGCCAGCGGCACGAAATCCTTGATCAGCGGCGTGCGATTGTCGGTGCGCTTGCCGAGCCGGATGGTGGCCAGTTGAGTCAACGATCCCACTGGCTGGCCCAAGCCGCGTTTGACGGCTTCCACGCCGGCCATGAACGTGGTGGCGACAGCCCCCATGCCGGGAATCAGAACTCCGAGTTTTCCATCAGCCGGAGCGAAGTTTAGGTGATTTTGGGAGGGCAAACTGCGATTGGCTCCTTCAGATTGAGAGACAAACAGCGCTTGGCGCCATGCCGCCAAAGCCCCGGTCCTGGGGCGAAGGGGCATGAAAAAGTGCGCTCAATGCTATACTACCACCTTGTGATGCCAGCCCGCGCGGCTTCCACGATCCACACCGTTCTGGTGGACGACGAGCAGCTCGCCTGCGACGAGCTTTTCTACATGCTCAAACAGTTCCCGGATATCGAAGTCCTCGCCACCGGCCATAATGGCCTCGAAGCCGTCGACCTGGTGGAAGAGCTCGAGCCCGATCTGGTGTTCCTCGACGTCCAGATGCCGGGCCTGGATGGGATGAGTGTGATCCGCAAGCTTCAGCAAACCCGGTCCAGCCTCCCCTACTTCGTCCTGGTGACCGCCTTTGACAGCTATGCCGTCGAAGCGTTCCGGGTGGATGCCCTGGACTACCTGCTGAAGCCGCTGAACAAGGACCGGCTGGCCGAGACACTCGAGCGTGCGCGGCGGGCAATGACTGAGAAGCTTGCCCTGGTTGACGAGGCCCCGGCGTCTCCCGGCCCCAGGCCCGCGCTCCAGCGTAACAAGGTGCTGGTCAAGAGCGGAAACCGCAACTTCATCGTCGACGCACAGGACATCATTTACGCCACCATTGAAGACGGCCTCATCACCGTGTCCACCACTCACCTGGAAGGGCAGTCCAACTACCGCACCATCGAGGAATTGCAGTCGAACCTCGATCCCGATCTCTTTTGGCGCGCCCACCGCTCCTACCTGGTCAACATCAACCGCATCCGCGAGGTAGTGCCCTGGTTCAAATCGAGCTATCAGCTTCGCATGGACGACAAGAAAGGCACCGAGATCCCCGTCAGCCGGGTGCAGACCAAGCGGCTGCGGATGCTGCTGAAACTGTAACGCGGCGATACATCGCTCTCGATTTCTTTCTGCGGTAGACTGCGCAGGGGAGGCTCCGCGATGCTTACTCTGCTGCTCACCGCCATTCAAGGGTTCTGGCTGGCCGGCGCCGGCAAGCCGCTCCTGCTGCAATCTCCGACTATCAACCAGACGCACATCGTCTTCGTCCACGCCGACGATTTGTGGATCGTGGCTCGTGAAGGCGGTGAAGCCAGACGGTTCACGACCGGGATCGGATCCGAGCGCGATCCCATTTTCTCTCCCGACGGCAGTCTGGTTGCCTTTACCGGCGAATATGACGGCAACACCGATGTGTTTGTCGTGCCAGCGCAAGGGGGCGTCCCGCGACGCCTCACGTATCATCCGGGGCCGGACAACGCCGCCGGCTGGACGCCCGACGGCAAGCGGGTCCTGTTTCGTTCGAGCCGCAACAGCAGCCCTGCCGGGAGCCGCCTGTTCACCATTCCCGTCGAAGGCGGATTCCCCTCTGAAGTGGCTCTGCCGCTCGCCGCTGAAGGCGCCTATTCGCCGGACGGGAGCCGGCTGGCGTATGTTCCGCTGATGCGCGCCTTCCAGGTCTGGAAGCGCTACCGGGGAGGCCGCACAACGCCCCTCTGGATTGCCACCCTCGCCGATTCCCGAATCGAGAAAGTGCCTCGTGAAAACTCCAACGACTTCAATCCCATGTGGATCGGCAATCGCGTCTACTTCCTCTCGGACCGCAACGGGCCGGTGTCGCTCTACGCATACGACCCGGCAAGCAGGAAAGTGACACCGGCGCTGAAGAACGACGGCTTCGAAATCAAGTCCGCCTCGGCCGCCTCTGGAGCGATCGTGTTCGAGCAGTTCGGCGAGATCCACGTCTTCGATCTGAAAACCTCGAAATCGCGAAAGATCGAGATCAGCGTCGCCGGCGACCTGCCTGCTGTCCGCCCCACCCAGGAGAAACTCGCCTCCCGCATCCGCTCGGCGCGGCTGTCGCCCACCGGCGCCCGGGCGTTGTTCGAAGCGCGCGGCGAAATCTTCACCGTCCCCGCCGAAAAAGGCGATGTCCGCAATCTCACAAATACGTCGGGCGCAGCCGAGCGCAATCCCGCCTGGTCGCCCGATGGCAGGAAGGTCGCCTATATCTCCGACGAATCCGGCGAATACATGCTCCACATTCGAGGCCAGGACGGTTTGGGAGAAGCCGAAAAGTTCAGTCTCGGCGATCCGCCTTCTTATTACTTCACACTGGTCTGGTCTCCCGACAGCAAAAAGATCGCCTTTACCGATAAGGCGCTGCGGCTGGCGTCGATCGACCTGGAAAAGAAAACTGTCACCGAGGTGGACCGGGACACCTACGACGGTCCGCAGAAAACGCTGGATCCTGCCTGGTCGCCGGACAGCCGCTGGATCGGCTACACCCGCAAGCTCAAGAGCCACTTGCGCGCGGTCTTTGTGCATTCTCTCGAGACCGGCAAGAATCACCAGCTCACCGACGGCATGAGCGACGCCCGCTTTGCCGATTTCGATCGTGACGGCAAGTTCCTCTACTTTACGGCCAGCACCGACGCCGGCCCCACCTCGGGCTGGCTCGATATGTCCATGCTTCCGTTCCGTGTCACCCGCAGCGTTTATCTGATCGTTCTGCCCAAAGACACGCCGTCTCCGCTGGCTCCGGAAAGCGACGAAGAAAAGCCGGTGGCGGAGCCGCCGAAGCCGGACGCCAAGAAACCTGAGAAGGCGGAAGTAAAGGTGGCCATCGACCTGGAGAACATCAGCCAGCGCATCCTCGCGCTGCCCATCCCGGCTCGCGAGTTCTCCGGGCTGGTTGCCGGCAAGGCCGGCACTGTCTACCTGCTGGAGACGACGCCAGGCGCCTCATCCGGGCAGTTCGGGGGAAGCTCGCGCTCGCTCCATAAGTACGACTTGAAGACGCGGAAGTTCGACAAGATCCTGGATGGCATCTCCGAGTTCGCGCTTTCGCATAACGGCGAGAAGATGCTGTTCCGGCAGGGGGACCGGTGGGCGATTCAGCCGGCGGGCTCGGCTCCCAAGCCGGGAGAAGGCAGCCTGAAGCTCGAGGGCATGGAAGCCCGCATTGATCCGCAACAGGAATGGCGTCAGATCTATCGGGAGGCGTGGCGCATCGAGCGCGACTTTTTCTATGACCCCGGTCTTCATGGAGTGAACTGGGCTGACGCCCGCGCCCGCTACGAAAAGTACCTCGACGGCATCGCCAGCCGCTCCGACCTGAATTACCTCATGTCAGAGATGTTTGGGGAGATGTCCGTCGGCCATCTGGTTGTCGGCGGCGGAGCCGCTCCCGAGCCGAAGCGAGTGCAGGGTGGCCTGCTCGGCGCCGATTACAGGCTGGAGAACGGCCGCTATCGCTTCGCCCGCGTCTATAACGGCGAGAACTGGAATCCCGAATTGCGCGCCCCGCTCACGCAGCCCGGCGTCAACGTCGTCGCCGGCGAATACCTGCTGGCGGTGAACGGCCGCGAAGTGCGCGCCTCCGACAACATCTACAGCTTTTTCGAAGCAACCGCCGGCAAGTCCGTGCTGATCAAAGTCGGCCCGGATCCCGGCGGCAATGGCGCCCGCGAAGTCACGGTGACGCCTGTGCCGTCGGAGACCGCCCTTCGCACGCTCTCCTGGATCGAGGACAACCGCCGCAAAGTGGATCAAGTGAGCAACGGAACGCTCGGCTACGTCTACCTGCCGAACACGGCCAATCAAGGCTACGGGAACTTCAACCGCTACTACTTCGCGCAGATCGGAAAAGCCGGCGTTGTCATCGACGAGCGGTTCAACGGCGGAGGGATGGTGGCCAACTACATCATCGATCTCATGCGCCGGCCGCTGCTGAACTACTGGTCGACCCGCGACGGCGAAGATTTCACCTCGCCGCAAGGCGGCATCTTCGGCCCCAAGGTGATGCTCATCAACGAATACGCCGGCTCGGGTGGCGATTGGATGCCATGGTATTTCCGCAAGGCCGGCCTGGGCCCGCTGATCGGCAAGCGCACCTGGGGTGGGCTGGTCGGCAACATCGGCTCGGTTCCGCTGATCGACGGCGGCTTCCTGTCGGCGCCGAACCTCGCTTTCTGGAATCTGAACGGTCAATGGGAGATCGAGAACGCCGGTGTTCCGCCGGACATCGAGGTGGATCTGGACCCTCAGGCCTGGCGTGCGGGAAAGGACACGCAACTGGAGAAGGCTGTCGAAGTGGCGATGGCGGAACTGGCAAAAAAGCCGCTGCCGGTGCACAAGAAGCCGGCGTATCCGAACTATCATCGAGGGGCGGCCAGCGGCAGCTCGGGACGATGAGGCAGTTAGGCGGCCCCTCCGTGCCTAAGCCACTTGGTAGATGGCCGGCCGAAACGACGGCTTTGGAATCGGCTTCTTGGCCGCACGCGCAGCCTTGAGCCACGCCTTCTTTGCCTTCAGCACCTCGGCCAAAGCCTTGTCTGGAGTTCCGCCAAAGCCAGAGCAATAGCGGAGGTCAGGAATGTCAGCGATGTAACCACCGTCTTGGTCGCTGTAGAAGATGTTGATATGGTAATCTTTCATGTCTCTTGATCCAACTG
>JACQDF010000326.1 GCA_016201205.1 Acidobacteriota bacterium | reverse complement strand
GCGTAACGCCCCGCTTCAGGTCCATCGCATAGAGCCAGAAGCCCGAGCCGTCTTCCGCCGTAGCGGTATAGAGAAGCGTTTCGTCATCGACCAGCGCCGGATAGGCCACGCGAGAGTTGTGATGGGTGATTCGCTCCAGGGTTCCTCCGGTGGAACCAACCCGCCAAATGTCGGTTTCATTCGGCCGAAAGCCCCGCACAAAGAAAACGAAGCGGCCATCCGGGGACCAAGTCAGGTGGTGGGCGTGTCCTCCCGGCTGATCGATGAAGATCTGCTGGGGATTCATCCCGTTCCGATCGGCCACGAACACCGGATCTCCCGGACTCGGTTCGAAGTACAGAATCCTGCCGCCATCGGGAGACCACAGGGCCAGCATCGCGCGCGCCAAGAACGGGCGAGGAATGCCGCCCATCGTCGGCACCTGCCAGGCGCCACGGCGGATCATGGCTCCAGAGGCGTCCCTTTCCCCGGCCCGCAGCCAGACTTGCGCTCCGTCCCCGGAGAACCCGACGCTCCGCGTGGACTCGTGAAGTAGCTGCAAAAACCGGCCTTTGGTGAGGTTGACGAACTCGCCGGCGCCCACCTGCGTGACCCAGGCGTCGAAGACTCCGTCGCGGTCGGACAGGAAGGCGACAAACTTGCCGTCGGCCGAGATGGCGGCGTCGAGTTCCGTGCCTGGAAAGTCGGTCAAGCGTTCAAAGCGGGCCCCGTCCAGAGGGTTCTTCCAGGAGTCGGCAGGACGGAGCAGCCAGGCGGCGACCAGAACCAAAGCAGCGGCCAGGCCGGCAAGAAGGAATCTGCGCCGGGGCCGCACGGCGGTGGCCGCCGGCATCTCGACGGTCTTGTGCCGCTGCACGCGCTTGAGGTCTACCACCACCTCTCGCATCGACTGGTAGCGGTCGGCGGGATCCTTCTCTAGTGTAGTGTAATTGAAAAATCTTGAAATAATATCGCAGCCCTGCTATCCTGGGTCCATGCCTCGACCCATATCGGTTCTCGAACTGACCCCGGAGGAGAAGCTCCAGTTGCAGGGTGTGGCCCGGAGCAAAACCGGCAGCCAGCGAGACGGTCTGCGGGCGCGCATTGTGCTGCGCCGTGCCGAGGGGTCCAGGGAAGCAGACGTGGCCGCGGCGCTGGGCGTCAGCCTGACGACGATTTCGACCTGGTCGCGGCGCTTTGAGTTGCAGGGTCTGGACGGCCTGAAGGATCGGCCGGGGCGGGGTCGGAAGGCTTGGCTGGCAACAGAGAAGGTGCAGCAGGTGATCACACGGGTGGTGCAGCCGCCCAGAGGAAAGAAGAAGTGGAGTACCCGGAGCATGGCGGCGGCGGTGGGGATGTCGCACCAGAGCGTGCAGCGCATCTGGAAAAGCAACGACCTGAAGCCTCACCTGGTCCGCACCTTTAAGATCTCCAGCGACCCGCAATTTGAGCAGAAGTTCTGGGACGTGATCGGACTGTACCTGAATCCGCCAGACAAGGCCCTCGTATTGTGCTGCGACGAAAAGAGCCAGTGTCAGGCTTTGGAGCGGACGCAGCCGGGATTGCCTTTGGGGTGCGGCCACATCCGAACCCGGACCCATGACTATTGGCGGCATGGGACGATCACGCTGTTTGCGGCGCTGAACTACCTGGACGGTAAGATCCTGTCCCGTACCGAGGCGCGGCACACGCATGTGGAGTGGCTCCGCTTCCTGAAGCAGATCGACCGGGAGACGCCAGCAGAACTGCAGCTCCATCTGATCGTGGACAACTATGCGACGCATAAGCACGAAAAGGTGCGCCAATGGCTGCGGCGGCACCCCCGCATCGTGACGCACTTCACTCCGACGGGTAGTTCGTGGATGAACCTGGTGGAACGCTTCTTTGCGGATGTGACCGGGGACTGCGTGCGCGAGGGCAGCTTCGAAAGTGTACGGGCACTAATCGAGGCGATCGACGAATTTCTGGCGGTACGAAATGAAGAGCCAAAACGCTATGTATGGCGCGCGAAGGGGGAGGATATCCTACGAAAGATCGAGCGGGCCAAAGCGGTGCTGGCTCGGATTATTGATGGTTAATTCAATTACACTACACTAGGAGCCTGTCCGAGAAACGCTGATCAGGGTTGCGTGGCTGAAACATAAATGATAGGATTTGTTTTATGGGAAAGCCGTACCGACCGTACCTGCCGGACCAAGAGTTTCTGCTGCCGCCCAGCCTGCGGGATTGGCTGCCGGAGAACCATCTGGCGTACTTTGTGAGCGACGTGGTGGAGGAGCTGGACCTGTCAGCGATGGACGCGGTGTATGGGGAGGAGCGGAGGGGCCAGCCCCCGTACGATCCGCTGATGATGACCAAGATTCTGTTCTACGGTTACTGCGTGGGGGTGTTCAGTTCACGAAGGATCCAGAAGCGGTTGGTAGAAGACATCGCGTTCCGGGTGTTGGCGGCGGGGAATCAGCCGGATTTCCGGACCATCTCGGATTTTCGGAAGATTCATCTGCCGACGCTGCAGAGCCTGTTCGAGCAGGTGCTGCAGATCGCGCTGGAAGCTGGGGCGATGAAAATCGGGCGAGTGGCGTTGGATGGGACCAAAGTGAAGGCCAACGCCAGCAAGCACAAGGCGATGAGCTACGGGCGGATGCAGGAGAAGGAGAAGCAGATCCAGGAGGAAGTCAAAAAACTGCTGGAGCAGGCGGAGGCGGCCGATCGGCAAGAGGATGAGCGTTACGGCCGGGGGAAAAGCGGCGAGGAGTTGCCGGAGGAACTGGCCCGGCGACGGACGCGGCTGCAGAAGATACGGAGGGCCAAGCGGGCGTTGGAGCAGCGAGCCAGAGAAAAGGCCCCACCGGAAGGCCCAGCGGTGCAGGAGGCCCAACCGGCGGAGAAGGATCAGTACAACTTCACCGACCCGGAATCACGGATCATGAAGGGGGCCGACGGATTCGTGCAGGGGTACAATGCGCAGGCGGCGGTGGAGCCGACCATGCTGTTGATCGTAGGGCAGGGCGTGACGGCAGCGGCCAATGATAAAGAGCAGGTGGAGCCGATGGTGGAAGCGATCGAGCAACAGTCGGGGCAAAGGCCGGGGGAACTGCTGACGGATAGCGGGTACTGCTCGGAACAGAACTTGGAGTATTTGGAGTCGGCGGAGAGACCGGAACAAAAAATCGAGGGCTATGTGGCCACGGGCAAACCGAAGCATGGGGAGCATCGCCAGCCGTGCCCGCGGGGACCGTTGCCGCCGGGAGCGACGCGAGTGGACCGGATGAAGCGGAAGCTGAAGACCAAGGCGGGAGCAGCGGTATACGCGCTGCGCAAGACCATTGTGGAGCCGGTGTTCGGGCAAATCAAACAGGCTCGTGGGTTCCGGCAGTTCTTACTGCGGGGGATAGTGAAAGTACGGGCCGAGTGGGCGATGGTGTGCCTGACCCACAACATTCTGCGGATGTACCAGGTCTGCCACGGGTAACCGGACAGCAGAAAGAAGGAAATTGAAGTGCAAAGAGCGCTGGAAACCTTCCCAAATGCTTCTTGGAGCGAGACTCGGGAGAAAAGCTTGCCGTCGGCTGGGATCTATGCAATCATAAGACAATTCAGTTTTTGCCCTCTTGCAGTGCTCAGCCCTCTTCGCTAACGATTCTCGGACAGGCTCCTAGTATTACAACGTTAAGTATTGACTTCTCATTTTGACGCTGCTACGCTGGGGTATGACCGAGAACCAGATCGCCAAGTGTCGTCAGCGGCTGGAGCGATTCCTGCTCGACTTGCTAGAGCCCATCGGCCGCAGCGAGCGGCGGCATTGGGGAGAACTGTATGTGCGTGGTCTGCTGCAGGACGGCGAACGAAAGTCGATCGAGCCGATGGCCGCCCGCTTGCCGGATGGGAATGTGCAGGCGATGCAGCAGTTCGTCG
>JACQDF010000056.1 GCA_016201205.1 Acidobacteriota bacterium | reverse complement strand
CGCTTTTTCCCTACAGTCCTATAGGTCCCGGAAGCTCCAGTATGATCCCTTGAATAATGGCAGAGATCCTGGCGGTTGGGGATATTGCAGATGACGCGGCGGAAGGCGAGCGGGTTGAACCACAGCCTGCGGGTCGGGTTGTCCAGGCCGCCGGGGAAGCCGCTGCGCAGCGAAAGGATGCCGTTGCTTTGCCAGCCGCCGGGAACGTGTTTCCACGCGCCCGGCAGGCCGCTCCCCACAGAGAAACGGCCGCGCGATCCTCTGCGGTCGAGCAGATCCTGGAAGCCGCAAGCCCGTGCGATAAGCGCTTGTCGGCTTTTACTTGCAGGCCATGGTGGAAGAGCCGCGACCGTGAGCGGATGCTTAGAAGCTCGCACAGGCCGGGCCGGCCTCCATACCGGTGAGGAACTCGTCGGCTGCCGGTAGGCCCGGCGCGTTGTGCGAGCGAGTTCCTTAGAAAAACAGCTTCAGCCCAAACTGGATGATGCGCATCGGCGTGCGCAGGCCGCGTACTTCGCCCAT
Organism: Acidobacteriota bacterium; assembly: GCA_016201205.1. Classification (GTDB taxonomy): domain Bacteria; phylum Acidobacteriota; class Terriglobia; order Bryobacterales; family Bryobacteraceae; genus CADEFT01. Next base: position 70,080 of record JACQDF010000056.1, on the reverse strand, counting down.
GCGCGGGCCGTCGGGCACGATCGTATCCACCGAGGTGAAGCCGATCCCGTTGGGATCGCCGTAGTACGGAGTGTTGAAAGTGTTCACGAATTCGGTCCGGAATTGCAGCTTGATGCGATCGGTGACCGGGAAGTTCTTGAAGAGCGAGAAGTCGAGGTTCTTCTGGCCGGGGCCGTCGAGGATGTTGTAGCCGGCGCTGCCGTAATGGCAGAGGTCCTGGCGGTTGGGGATATTGCAGGTGACGCGGCGGAAGGCGAGCGGGTCGAACCACAGCTTGCGGGTCGGGTTGTCCAGGTCGCCGGACGCGATCCGGTCCGGCCGCACCGGGCCGCTGGTGTTCAGATCTCCGCCCTGGGTGACAGTGAAGGGGAAGCCGCTGCGCAGCGAAAGGATGCCGTTGCTTTGCCAGCCGCCGAGAACGTGCTTCCACGCGCCCGGCAGGCTGCTGCCGGGCAGCTCCCACACAAAGTGGGTGACCATGTTGTGCCGCTGGTCAAAGCGGAAGCGGCCGCGCGATCCTTTGCGGTCGAGCGGATCCTGGAAGCTGACGCCTTCCTGCCCGCCGTTCTCTCCATCTCCGTGCGATTTGCTGAGGGTGTAGGCGACGCCGAGCGCAAGCCCGTGCGAATAGCGCTTGTCGGCTTTCACTTGCAGGCCATGGTGGAAGGATTCCCCAAAGCTGTCAATGAAACGGATATTCTGCAAGCCCTGGACGCCGAGAGCCGGCGTCGCTGGATCCCAGACGCGCTGATACGGACGGCGCACCTGGATATTCGTGTTAGACGACGGCGGCGCCTGGTTGTAGTTGCCAACGCTGTTACCGATGTGCGAGCCCTTGCTGCCGACGTAGCCGGCCGTAAGGGCGATGCCCGCCGGCAGTTCCCGCTGAACATCAAGGCTCCATTTCCACACATCGCCATCCTTGTAGTCAGGCGGGAGATGCAAAACATTGATCGGGCGCACCACGGCGCGACCGCCGGCTTGCTGGAGGAACGGATCGTTGAGGCTGATGATGGGGTCGCCGGACCGGAAGCGTCGCGTGCGCGCGGTGTAACTGGCGCCGTCGGCGCCGGAAACATTCAGCGTTTGCGCGGCGTCGGTGACCGAGTTGAACTGGAGGCTGCCCGACTTGGGCGGCATCAGGTTGAAAATGGTCCAGGTGTTGACGTGATTAATGTTGTCAAACCAGCCTGCGCCCGTGCGGACGACCCATTTCTGAGTTGGCTTCCAGGCGATGCCAACGCGCGGCATGAAGAATTTCACCTCCTGGCGTGTGAGCTTCACGGCGCCAGTGGCGTCCACCTTGGCAGGGAAGATGGTCGGAATCGTCGCCCCGTCCGGGGCGCGGTAACCCTGGCCGCGGCCGGGGACAGGCATGTTGGCGCCGACAAAATCGACTGTGCGCCACAGGCCTTTCGAGTCGACGGGGAAGCCGTTGTAATCAAACCGCAGGCCGATGTTCATGGTGAGCGTCGAGCTGACTTTCCAGTCGTCATGAACGTAGGCTCCGAAGCGGTTGGCGCGCGGAAAAGTGAGCGGCAAGCCCTCGGCGGACTCGGTGCTCGTCGGGTAGCCCAGCAGAAAGGAAGCGAGGGAATAGCCGCTCTCATTGCCGCCGAACGAGTATCGTCCTTCTTCGAGGTTGGCTGCGCCGCGTTCCATCGAGATACGGTACACCTCGGCGCCGAATTTCAGCGTGTGTCTGCCTTTGATCCAGGAAAGGTGGTTGCCGATCTGGATGGTGTCCATGTTGTCATAGCCGTTCCCGTTGGTGAGCTCCTGCAGGGTGAACGGAAGGCCGGAAAGCTGGGGAATGCCGTGCTCGCGCGGGGTCAGCTTGCGGTTGGCGTCGCCGAACACCCGGATCTGGCCGACTCCCAGCGCGTCCATGTCAAAAGTCGTGTTGTCGGTGCGCGGATTGCGCGTGATGTCGTCGGAGATGTTGAAACCGAAGCGGAGCTCGTTGATCAGGTTCTGCCCGAAGGTGTGGATCCACTGCGAAGCGAGGTTGCTCACCTTGGAATCGACGAAGACCGGCAGGAAGGGGTTGATATTGTTGCGCGTGACCCCGGAGCGGTCCCAGGCGAGCCGGCCGAAGATGCGGTCCTTGTCGCTGAAGTTGTGGTCAATGCGAACGAAGTAGGTATGGACGTCGGTGGGTTGGTTGACTCCCTTGCGGGCCGTGAAATCGAGCGGATCCGTCTGCCGGAACTCAGCCCGAGGCACAAACAGGTTCAACATGTTGAGGGCGCCTGTGTGCAAGCGGGTGCGGGGAATGATGTTGTTTGGAAATGGATCCCCGGTTACCGGATCGTAAAGGAGAATCGGAGCGCGGTAAAGGCGGCCGGTCTGCGGGTTGATGGTTCCCCGCAACAGCTCGGAGAAGTTGCCGTTGCGGAAGTCGTCGTTCGGCCAGCTTGCGGTCTGGACCTGCTCGACGCGATCGAGGCGGTACTCGAAATTGACGGCCCAGAATGTCCTGTTGCGGCCATTGTAAAGCTTGGGGATCAGCAGAGGCCCGCTGATGACGGCGCCGAACTGATTGCGGCGGAGGGCGTCTTTCCTGGCCCGCTCGCGGCCGGGCGAGAGCTCGAAATTCAGAAAGTAGTTCTCGGCGTCAAACTTGTCAGTGCGGAGAAACTCGAACAGCGTGCTGTGGAAATCGTTGGTGCCGCTCTTCATGGTGATCGAGACGTTGGCGCCGCCGCCGAAACCGTATTCGGCGGTGAAGGCGTTGGTCTGGATCTTGAATTCCTCGATGGCTTCGATGGAGGGCACGAAGTTCGTAATGTGAATGCGCGGGTCCTTTGCATCCACGCCGTCCAGACTGACGACCTGGTGGATCTCGCGCTGGCCGTTGGCGCTGACGGAAAAGCCGGCGCCCGGGATGGGGAAGCCGCCGAGGCCGTCGCCGCGGCCGGTGCGCTCGCCGAACTGCACGCCGGGCACGAGCACAGCGAGCTGGGCGACGTTGCGGCCATTCAGGGGCAGATCAATGATTCGCTTGTTCTCGATGACGCCGCCGACGGTCGCGTTTTCGGTCTGCAAGCTGACGACGGCGGCGGACACTTCGATCGTCTCGGTGATCGCCCCGACCTGCATGTGGAAATCCATGCGCACCTGGGCGGCGGTCTCGACACGGATGTTCAGGATGGATTCCGTCTTGAAGCCGTCTTTCTCGCAACGCAAGTTGTAGTTGCCGACGGGAACCAGCGCTAACGTGTAGGTTCCGCTTTCTGACGTCGTGACCGTCTGGGTGACGCCGGTGCCGGTGTTGGTCATGGTGATTCGAGCGCCGGCAATCACGGCGGCGGTCGTGTCGTAGACGAAGCCCTCGATGGTCTGCGTCGTGGACTGGGCGGCGGCAATCCCCGCAAAGAACAGAACAAGATTCAACAGCCTCATTGGCCTGGACCTCCCGCTATCTTTAGTTTGAAATTGGCGTTGACAGGTATTGATAAAAATATCACGAATTGGAGACGAAAGGAATCACTCGTCGTCGAGCCGTCGAGCCGTCAGACCAGCTTCAGCTCCGCGATCACCCGGTCCCACGGCTGGCGGTACGGCCGCCGCATCATGGCAGCCGCTTCCGCGTCGCCGAGGATCTCCTCCTTGTCCGCGTCCCAGCGGATGCTGCGCCCGCCCAGCCGCAGTGAGATGTTGGCCAGATGGCACGCGGTGGCGACCTGGTGTCCTTCCTCGACGTCGGCAATCGGCCGCTGCCGCGTCTTGATGCAGTCCAGGAAATTGCGCACATGCAGATCGAACTGCTCGTCGCCCGAGCCCTTCTCCTTCAGCGGCTGCGTCCATGGCTCGGGCTTTGTCTGGGAGCGTGTCACCCCTCCGGCGCTGTGCCCGCGGAACTGCGGCACGGCGTTGTTCGGATCGATCTTCATTTCCGGCGCAACCTCGAAACCGCCCCGGTTGATCACCATGCTGGCCTTGTTGCCAATGAACTCGAGGCCGGCCATGCGCCGCCCCGCGCCCGCCTCCCGCAGCGAGCACATCGCCGTGAAGCCGGGGTACTGGAAAATCGCATCCTGCGTGTCCGGCACGTCTCCGTCGCTCTCGAGAGCAAAACGGCCGCCCACCGAAGCCACCACCCGCGGGCCTTTCACGCCCGTGAACCACTGCACAATGTCGATGCTATGGGCCCCGAGGTTGGTCATCTGCCCGCCCGAATAATCCCAGAACCAGCGGAAATGGTACAGCGACCGCAACCGGTGGTATGGCCGCTTCGGCGCCGGCCCCAGCCACATCTCGTAGTCGAGCTCGCTCGGGGCGGCGGACTCCGGAAACACACCGAAGCCCGGCATGATGTTGCGCGCCGAGCTCATGCGAACATTATGAAGCTTGCCCAGATAGCCTTCACGCACCAGCTTCCGCGCTTTTTGATAATGCAGGCCGCTACGCTGTTGCGTGCCCGCCTGCACCACGCGCTGGAAGCGCCGGGCGGCTTTCACCATCCACTTACCCTCGTCGATAAACACCGTCAGCGGCTTCTCGACGTAGACATCCTTACCGCTGGCGCACGCCAGGATCGTCATCAGCGCATGCCAGTGATCCGGCGCCGACACGACCACCGCCTGAATCTCTTTGCTCTCGAGCATCTTGCGGAAGTCTTTGTATCCCTTGGCCTGCGGGCCCAGATCGCGCAACGCTTCCTCGAGGCGCGGCTGCCACACCTCGCTCATCGCCGCCGGATCGACGTCTTTCTGGTTCTTGAAATCGTAGACGTGCTGGCGGCCAATGAGCCCGTAGCCGATGAAGCCTACCTGGATGCGGTCATTGGCGCCCAGCACACGCTGGTACGATGCGGCCGTCGCTGCTCCCAGAAAATTTCGCCGTGTGGCTGGCATGGCAGGGATTCTATCATGAATACGGGATGACGAGAACAATCGCATTCGCCGACATCGTGGATTCCGCCGACTCGCGGCTGTGGGACATCCGCACGCACGCGCCCGGCCCTAAGGGCGCGCTGCCGCTGACCGCCGAAATGCTGCTCGAGCGGCCTTCCGGCGATCTGTTCGGCTGGACGCAAGACGCAGGCATGGGATGGGATCCGGCCAAGCTCGGCGGCAAGGAGATCCTGCTGTTGTCCACGCACGGGGGCCTGCGCGCCCCGGATGGCACACCCATTGCGCTGGGCTATCACACGGGGCATTGGGAAGTGAACCTGCTCGTCGAAGCCGCTGCGGAGGAATTGAAGAGCGCGGGCGCCGTGCCTTTCGCCGCCTACTGTACGGACCCGTGCGATGGCCGCAGCCAGGGCACGCCCGGCATGTTCGACAGCCTGCCGTATCGCAACGACGCCGCCACCGTATTCGGCCGTCTGATTCGCTCGCTGCCGACACGCCGCGGGGTGCTTGGAGTCGCCACCTGTGACAAGGGGCTGCCTGCAATGATGATGGCGTTGGCAGGGACGCATGCGTTGCCGTGCGTGCTTGTGCCGGGCGGAGTGACGTTGCTGGCCGAGCAGGGAGAAGACGCGGGCAAAGTGCAGAGCATCGGCGCGCGCTTTGCTTGGGGCGATATCTCGCTCGAATACGCTGCCGAAGCGGGCTGCCGGGCCTGTGCATCGCCGGGAGGCGGATGCCAGTTCCTCGGCACCGCGGCCAGCTCGCAGGTGATCGGCGAAGCGCTGGGCATGAGCCTGCCGCATTCGGCTCTCTCGCCGAGCGGCCACCCCATCTGGCTCGACATGGCGAGGAGGTCCGCCAAGGCGCTGCTTCGATTGGAAGCCCGCGGCATTCGCATGAAGGACATTCTCACCGAGGCCGCGCTGCACAATGCCATGATTGTGCACGCCGCCTTTGGAGGCTCGACGAATATTCTGCTTCATCTGGCCGCGATCGCCCATCAAGCCGGCCTGAAGCGGCCGGCGGTGGACGATTGGGCGGCGGTGAATCGCAAAGTGCCGCGGCTGGTGGATGCGCTGCCCAACGGCCCGCGCAATCATCCGACCGTGCAGGTGTTCCTCGCCGGCGGCGTGCCGGAGGTGATGCTCCACCTGCGCGATGCGGGCCTGCTCGAGCTCGACGCGCTCACAACGGCCGGCGAGCCGCTGCGCCGGTCGCTCGAATGGTGGGAGAACTCTGAGCGGCGCCGTCAATTGCGCCGCCTGCTCGAAGCGCGCGATGGCGTGAATCCGGGCGACGTGATTCACTCACCGGACTCCGCCAGCCGTGCGGGGCTCACCTCGACGGTGTGCTTCCCCACCGGCAATCTGGCGCCCCAGGGATCGGTCATCAAGAGCACCGCGATCGATCCCGGCGTCCTCGACGCTGACGGCATCTATCGCAAACGGGGCCCGGCGCGGGTTTTCACCACCGAGTCCGCCGCCATCGCCGCGATCAAGCGGGGCGACATTCAAGCAGGCGATGTCCTCGTCCTCATCTGCCGCGGGCCGATGGGCTCCGGCATGGAAGAAACCTACCAGCTCACTTCCGCGCTCAAGCATCTTGCCTTTGGCAAGCAAGTCGCTTTGGTGACCGACGCGCGCTTCAGCGGCGTCTCGACTGGAGCCTCGATCGGCCACGTATCGCCGGAAGCGCTCGCCGGAGGCCCGATCGGCAAGGTTCGGGACGGTGATCTGATCGAGATCATCATTGACCGCAACCGCCTCGAGGGCTCGGTGAACCTGGTGAGCGGCGGGGCCGGTGAACCACGGGCGGATCTGTCGCCGGATCCCGCTCTCCCGGATGACACGCGCCTGTGGGCGGCATTGCAGGATGTGAGCGGCGGCGTCTGGGGTGGTTGCGTCTATGACGTGGATGCGATCTTGCGTGTGCTCGATGCGGGTAAGCGCGCCTTGGGGTTGTAAACGGTGGAAGAAATCATTCAGTACTACGGGCAGTACGAGGAAGCGGACCGGCTGGCCACCGGCTCCGGCCTGCTCGAGCGCGAACGCACCGAGCGGATTCTGCTTCGATACCTGGCGCCGCCGCCGGCGAAGATTCTCGACGTGGGCGGGGGACCGGGGGTCTATGCGGGCTGGCTGGCTTCGCTCGGCTATGAAGTCTACCTGCTTGATCCGGTGGAGAAGCATCTCGAGCAGGCCAGGCGGTATCCGCTGGCCGGAGTGTACAAGGGAGACGCGGGCGCATTGCCGTGGGAAGACGGCTTTGCCGATGCCGTGCTGCTGCTGGGGCCGCTCTATCATCTGCCGGAGCGGACGGACCGGATTCACGCTTTCGGGGAAGCGCACCGGGCGTTGCGCCCGGGCGGTCTGGTGGCCGCCTCCGCCATCAGCCGCTTTGCTTCGCTGCTGCACTCGCTGGTGGATGGCTTTGTCGACGATGACGCCTTCTGGCCGGTCTTGCTGCGGGATCTGGCGGAAGGCCAGCATCGCAATGACACCGGCAAGATTCAATACTTCACGACGGCGGTGTTTCATCTGCCGGAGGAATTGCGCGCCGAGGCCGCCGAAGCTGGTTTCGCGGACGCGGACGTGATCGGCGTGGAAGGGCCGGGCTGGCTTGCCAAAGATCTGGACGAGCGATGGAGGGATGAGAAGCGGCGCGCGCGGCTGCTGGATCTGGTCGCGCGCGTCGAGCGCGAGCCTGTGATTCTCGGGTGCAGCATGCACTTGCTGGCAGTGGCGAGAAAGGAGGCCTACTATCCTGCGGCCTGCTCATAGGCATGCGCCAGCCGGAACATGCCCGCCTCGTCAAAGTGCTTTGTCAGGATCTGCATTCCAATCGGGAGCCCGTTCGCCGTAGTCCCGCACGGCAGGCTCATGCAGGGGATGCCGGCCAGATCCCCGGTGATGGTGTAAATGTCGGAAAGGTACATCTCGAGCGGATCGGAGAGCTTCTCGCCAAGCTTGAAGGCGGGGAAGGGCGAAACAGGAGTCACAATCGCATCCACCTGCTGGAAGGCCTGTTGGAAGTCGCGTGTAATCAGCGAGCGGACCTTCTGCGCCTTGAGATAGTAAGCGTCATAGTAGCCGTGGCTGAGCACATACGTGCCGAGCATGATCCGCCGCTTGCATTCGGCGCCGAATCCCTCCCCGCGCGTCGAACGGTACATGTCGGTCAGCGTCTCGGAACAGGAAGAGCGGATGGTGTAACGCACGCCGTCATAGCGAGCCAGATTCGAGCTGGCCTCCGCGGTGCAAATGATGTAATAGGCGGAAATAGCATACTCGGTGTGGGGCAGGCTGATATCCACGACCTGGCAGCCAAGCCTGTTCAACACCTCGACCGCCTTCATGATCTGATCGCCGGTTTCGCTGGCGAGCCCGGCGTAGTATTCCTTTGGCAGCCCGATCTTGAGGCCGCGCACCTCGCCGCTCATGGCGGCGTGGTAGTCCGGGACAGGGGCAAAGGCGGAAGTCGAGTCCATCTCGTCGCGCCCGGCGATCACCTTTAACAAACCGGCGGCGTCAGACACATTGCGGGCGAAGGGCCCGATGTGATCGAGCGAGCTGGCAAAGGCGACCAGGCCGTAGCGGGAGACGCGGCCATAGGTAGGCGTGACGCCCACTACCCCGCAGAAAGCCGCCGGCTGGCGGATTGAGCCGCCGGTGTCCGATCCCAGCGACACCACGGCCGTTCCCTGCGCCACCACGGCAGCGGAGCCGCCGCTGGACCCGCCCGGCACCCGGTCCAGCGCCGCCGGATTGCGCACCGGGCCGAAGGCGGAGTTCTCGGTCGAGGACCCCATGGCGAATTCGTCGCAGTTGGTCTTGCCCAGAATCACGCCGCCGGCCTGCTCGAGGCGGATCACGGCGGTGGCGTCATAGGGCGGAATGTAGTTTGCGAGCAGCCGGGAGCCGCAGGTGTTTCGGACGCCCCGCGCGACGATGACATCCTTCACCGCCACGGGGACGCCGCCCAGGGGCCCCGGATGCTCCCCGCGCGCCAGCGCTTCATCGACTCGACGGGCCGCCTCCAACGCCCGCTCGGGGCAGAAATGCAGATAGGCGTTGGTCTTTGGATTCTCCCGTTCGGCGAACCGTAGCGCTTCTTTGGCCAGCTCGCAGGCGCTGAAGCGCTTCTCCTGGAGGCCCCGGCGCACGGCGCTGATGGTAAGCCCGGCGGCATCGATGCTCATCGCTCGATCACCAGGGGCACCTTAAAGTAGCCGCCGCCGCCTAAGGGGGCGCATCCCAGCGCATCGCGATTGGACAAGGTGGGCTTCTCCTGATCCTGGCGTAAAGTGGCTGTTTCTTCCGCTTCATAGAGCACCTGAGCCATGGGCTCAACCTGGCTGGTGTCGAGCTCGTTCAGCTTCTCCATGTGCGTCAGGATCTCGTCCAGATCGTGCGTCATGCGCACGATCTCCTCGTCCGTCAGCCGGAGATTGGCCAGGTCCGCCACGTAGCGGACTTCGTCTTGAGTGATCTTCACGCGTTTGCCCTCCTGCGCGCCGTGCGGTACAGGCGGCGGAGCACAGGATCTTCGATGTGGTCGGACTCGTCACCGGGCGCCTGAGCGGCAACCGGCGCACGGGCGATCAGAGGCTGCCGCCGCGGAGGGGCCACCCGGAACTCGATGGCGGCAATGAGGCCCGGCCCCAGAACCTTATCCAATCGCTGCAAGATCGATCCGCTCAAAGCGCTCAACTGGTTTCGCCAAATTGCGTCCTCCACCTCGACGATCAGCTTGCTGCCATCGAGAAACGCCGGCCGCGTGCGTGCGGCGATGGTCTTTCCCACGGCAGCCGCCCACGCTTTGGGCGCCAGATGATACGTCTTGACGCCGGCTACTTCGATCGCCCTGAGGCGCGTTTTGCCGAGAATTCGTCCTGCCCGCTCCATGGCCGCAAGAGTTTCATTCTAGCAGGGTGATTCCGAACCCGAGCGTCCGCGAGCAGGATTTCTATACCATGAGATGCATGCTGATTCTGGCCTCGCAATCGCCGCGCCGGCAGGAAATCCTTCGCAACGCCGGGTTTTCCTTCATCGTACAGGCGGCCTCGGTGGCGGAGATCCGCCGCCCGGGGGAAGAACCCGAGCAGTATGCGCGAAGGCTGGCCAGAGAAAAAGCCGCCTGTGTGGACCCCGGCGAGAACGCTGTGCTGGCCGCCGACACGATTGTCCTGACAGACAGCCACATGCTGGGAAAACCGACGGATCCCGACGATGCGGCGAGGATGCTTCGTTTGCTTTCCGGCCGCGACCATCAGGTGCTGACCGCCGTTTGCCTCCGGGACCGCTCGAGGGAGATCGTCGACTCCGCGCGCACACGGGTCCGTTTCGCAACCCTGGAGGAAGCGGAGATTCAAGCGTATGTCGCCAGCGGCGAGCCGATGGACAAGGCCGGAGCGTATGCGATCCAGGGGCTGGCCTCGAAATTCGTCGAGCGGATCGACGGCTGCTACTTCAACGTGGTCGGGCTGCCGGTTTCCCTCGTCTACCGCCTGTGGAAAACCCTTGGAAAAGCTGTTTGATTTTGCTGGCTTGACGCCGGGAAAACCCTGTTCATACAATGAAAGGGTCGAAGGAGGCCCCATGAGATCACTTGGCTTGCCGGAGCTTCTCATCATTCTGGGCATCGCCGTGCTGCTGTTTGGCGGCCGGAAGATTCCCGAAGTGGCGAAAGGCTTGGGCGAAGGCATCCGCAACTTCAAGAACGCCCTCAAAGGCGAAGAGAAGGCCGAAGAAAAGAAGCAGGCATAAAGGCTTCCTGGGGCTGCCCGCAATCAGGGCGCCGCATCATTCGGGTTCCAAAAGAAACCCCGCGAGCATGGAGCCGCGGGGTTTCGTATTTTCCGGCTCGGACGCGTGCGGCGTTATTTTTTCTTCGGCGGAACGATAGCGTCCTTCACCGACTTGGCGACACGGAATTTCACCACCTTCTTGGCGGGAATCTTGATTGCCTCGCCGGTGGCGGGGTTGCGGCCCATCCTCGCCTTGCGATCCACGCGCACCAGGCGGCCAACACCCGGCATTACGAACACCCCATTCTTCTTCGTCTCGCGAACGGCGATCCCCGCGTACGATTCGACCAACTGCTTGGCCACTTTGTTAGCTACGCCGGTGGCGCCGGCGAGCTCTTTCACCAACTGCGATTGCGTCATGCGATCGGCCATAAAACTCCTCTCGGAATCCTCCCAATAGAAACGTCTCGGTACGTCGCGTCACGTGTGGCAAGCGCGAGACCGCACGCGCGCTCAACGCATCCTCATCATAAGGGAATCCCGCAGCGCGTGTAAAGAGAAATGTGGGAAAAAAGGCCGATTTTCCTGAGTTTTTTTGGAGCCGCCGGCTTTCCGGACCCGTCCGGGCGGGGCTCGCAAGCATAAAACATTCTAGGCCGATCCTGTTTTTGCAGCCGTTTGAGCAGTCTGGCGGACCGGCCCCTTCCGCGCCAACTCCCCGGCCCTGCCCCCGCGCAGCTCCACTTCCGCCTCCCGGAACGGCTCGCCCAGTTTGTTCTTGACCGTCAGCAGCTTGACGCGCCCGGCCGCAACGGGGAGGATGCGGATCCTCACGGCTGCATAGAGCGCCAAGGCCCGGAATCCGGGGGTTTGTTCGGGCGTGTCGTTCCACCCGCCGCCTCGAAGCTGATTCAGGAACACCACACAGCACCGGCCTCGTTCGGCCAGCATTTGGACCCGCCGCAACGCCCGCCACAGGAACTCGATGTGCAAGTCCGGGGGCGCGTCTTCCAGCGCCACCTCGATCTCTTCCTCGGAGACAAGCGCGCCGGCCGAATCCACAACCACCAGGTCGACGCTGAACGTCCGCAACAGCGACTCGACCATTCCGACAGCCTGTGGGCCGGTGTCCGGACGCAGCAGCACCAGATCGTCGAGCTTCACCCCGCAGGCGGCAGCCCATCCGGCGTCGAACACCCGCTCGGCGTCCACCCACACCGCCGTCAAGTCCTGCTGTTGCGCCGCCGCCGCCCAATTCAGCGCCAGCGTTGTCTTGCCGCACGCCGCCGGCCCGAACATCTCGACAATGCGTCCCCGGGGCAGTCCCGTTGTGCCCAGCATCTCATCGATGCCGGCCACGCCGGTGGGAATCGCCGCGGCAGGCTTCGGATCGGCTTGGAGGTAGAATCCACTCACGCTGGTGCTTCCGCGCTATAGAGTAGGTGGCGCGAGAAGCACGGGAATCTCACAGAGTTACAGCCCTTTCTTTCCGAGAAAACTCACCAGGTCGACGATCCGGCAGGAATAGCCCCACTCGTTGTCGTACCAGGACACCACCTTCACCAGGTTCCCATCCAGCACCTTGGTCAGCGCGGCGTCGACAATCGAGCTGTTCGGGTTGTGCATCATGTCGCTCGACACGACCGGATCCTCGGTGTAGGCCAGTATGCCCTTCAAAGGGCCTTCGGCCGCGCTTTTCAGAGCCGCGTTCACCTCGGCGGCAGTGGTCTTGCTGGCGGTCTCGCAGACCAGATCCACCACCGATACGTTGGGCGTCGGCACGCGCATGGCGTAGCCGTCCAGCTTGCCCTTCAACTCCGGCATCACCAGGCCGATGGCCTTGGCGGCGCCGGTCGTCGTCGGGATCATGTTCAAGGCCGCGGCGCGGGCACGGCGCAGGTCCTTATGCGGAAAGTCCAGCACATTCTGGTCGTTGGTGTAGCTATGGATGGTGGTCATCGACCCCTTTACCACCCCGAAGCTCTCGTGCAGCACCTTCACCACTGGCGCCAGGCAGTTGGTGGTGCAAGAAGCATTGGAGATGACTTTGTGCCTGGCGGGATCGTACATATTGTCATTGACCCCGAGAACGATGGTCACGTCCTCGTTCTTGGCCGGCGCCGAGATGATCACTTTCCTGACGGCGCCCTTCAGGTGCTTGGCGGCCTGGGGCGCGTCTGTGAACCTGCCTGTGGATTCGATCACCACCTGGACGCCCAGCGACGACCAGTCGATCTCCGCCGGGTCCTTAATCGCAAAAATCCTGATCGCGTGCCTGCCAACCTTGATGGTGTCCCCCTCGACCTTCACGTCTTCGTGGAGCGGGCCGAGGATCGAATCGTATTTCAGCAAATGAGCCAGCGTCTTGACGTCCGTCAGATCGTTCGCCGCGACAAATTCCATGTCAGGGTTGTCGAAACCGGCCCGGACGACATTCCGGCCGATGCGGCCAAAACCGTTGATACCTACTTTGATAGCCATGTTGTCTTTGGGTTTCTCCCGAGGGGAAGAACTTCCATGATAACAAGATGGATACGGCGACTACTGCGGCGGAGGCGCCACGCTCCCGCCCAGCCCCGCGTATGTCTCCTTCACCTTCACCACTTTGTTGCCCTGGAAGGTGACAAAGACCATCTTGCCGGGCGGCATCCCGTAGACCCAGTCCTCGTAGTCGATACCGTCTTTGGTCTCACGGGATTTGTTGCGCGGGCGGCCTACCGCCGTCAGGACCGTGTCCTTATCCATCCCCTCGACGACGCGCTGTTCTTTGACTGCCTTCTGAATCTCGGGCGGCAGCGTGTTGACAAACTGCTCGGTGGCGGAGCGTTTTTCAAAATCCATGATCAGCACGAGGATCTTCTTGAGTTCCGCCGCGGACAGCGGGGGAACGCCCTTGGGGAACAAAAGGGCGAGAGTGCTGCCCGCGGTCGGATTGCCTCCCTGCCCGACAGGCGTGGTGCGCGAGCCCATGCCCACCTCGATGCGCTCGTACCACTTGGCGCCGGTCTTGAGCCCGCCGTTGATTTCGAGCAGAATCCTGTCGCTGTCGATGGTCACTTTGGTGATCTGGATCAGGTCGCCGGTGCGGCCGGCGGGCCCGAACTGCCTGGCCGCCTCCTCCCACTGTTTCTTGTCGTACGCGCCATTGGCCTCGATTCCAAGAGGCTTCCTCGAACGCGGCAGGATTGTCTTGAGGGTGGCGAATTCGGCGTTCAGCCCGCGCAGAATCTCGATCCGCTCATCGTCGGTGAGCTTCCGGGCTTCGCTTGGCGGAGCCACGAACAGCAGGGCAAGCCAAAGCAGCGCGCGCATATTACACCTCGCGGTCAGGGTGATACAGAAAAGCCGCCTGACGCTGAACCGGCGCCTTCCACAAGGCCAGAAGGAGCAACCCGACCATGATGGACGTCAGCAACCCGGCCTCGGGGCCATAGGCGCCTCCACTCCAGAGATCGGCTACCTTCCAGTCGATGGAATAGCCCGTCACATACATTGTAAATCCGCTGAGGTTGGCGCCGAACAGGGGCAGCGTCACATTCCAGCCGTAATGCAACCCGATGGGCAGCCACAGGTCGCGGCTGCGCAGAAACGCCAGGGAAAACAGCAGTCCCCAAAGGATCGTGTTCACCATCCCGAGCGTGGTGGCGTTCTGGTTGTTCGTATGGGCCAGGCCGAAGAGGACGCTGACAGGCAGGATCGTCGCATACACCCCCAACGAGCCGAGCAGCACCTGAAAGCCATAGCCGCGAAACAGCAGCTCCTCGCCCACGGCGCCGAACAACAGGACGACGGCCAGGAAAAGAGCGCTGGCGATGTTGCCCTGCCATCCTTCGGCGACCTTCCATTCCGCCAACCCCAGCGCCAGCGGCGGCGCCAGCACGAGGACTGCGGCGCCCGCCCCGCCCGCGAAACCCAGCAGCAGGTTGCGCCGGGAGGCAGGGGTCCAAAGGAGGCCCACGTCCGCCATGTGGCGGCGCTCGTATACCCGCATCGCGATGGCGTTGGCGGCGGCGGCGGCGGCAAACGTGCTCAGGGAGGCCGAAACGGCGTAGCCCGCCACCGGGGTCATCAGCGAGCCGCAAATGAACAGGCCGGCGATCTCGAGGAAGGCAAAGACCCCCACGCGAAGCAGCACGCCCAGGCTGGATGGCTTCGGCGGCGCGGGCGCTGGAGCGGCTTCACTCATGCACGCTCACCTGGACTCCCGTTGGCGCCACGCGCACCGGCAGCACGGTCGCACCGGCATCTTCAATCACGCTCCAGACGCGCTGTTTGGCGCCGCGGTCGACCAGGAAGAAGACGCAGCCGCCTCCGCCCGCTCCGCAAGCCTTGGCTCCACGGGCGCCGCATCGCCGGGTCACTTCAACCAGCCGGTCGATGAGCGGCGTGGTGATGCCGGGTGCGTTCTTTTTGCGATGCTCCCATTCCTGGCGCAGCAGTCGGCCGGCCTGGCTCCAGTCACCCGCTTCGAGCGCTTTCCGCATGGTGCAGGCGATCGCCGAGATGCGGTCGAAATTGCGGTGCACCGTCCTGTCGCCGTCGATGTACGCCTTGTTTACTTCCCAGTTGTTGATGCCCGAGTTGCGCGGCTCTCCGGTGTAGGAAAGCGCGATCCGCTCGTTGAAATCTTCGAGGTCCACTTTTATTTCTTTGCGGCGGATGCCGGCGCAGTCCATCTCGATGGCGCTGACTCCCCCGTACATTGCCGGGTAGTAGTCCTGGCACCCCGTGGGAACGCGGAGGATGCGCGCTTCATTGCTCTGAGCAATCTCGCGGATCTTCTCGATGGAGTGTCCGGCCCCGGTCAGCTTGTTTAGAACGCTGGCGATGGAGATGATGAGCGAAGACGAGCCGGAGATGCCCGCCCCGGCCGGAGCTTCCGAATCCGTTTCCATGACGAACCCCTTCCGCGGGGCGAAGAAATCGACCAGGTAGGCCAGCAACGGCAGCTTGTACCGGCGTGCGCTCCTCAGGTGGCGGATGGAATCGAAGCTCTCTTCGCTCTTTAAGTCTCGGGAACGCAAGACAATCCGGGGAGAAGCATGTGTCTCCAGGGTGCAGTGGGTGTAGCGGTCCACGGCGAAGTTCACGGTCACCGCACCGGGGTGGAAAAGGTACAGCGGCCAGATGTTGAGCGTCCCGCCCGCCATATCGACCCGGCAGGGGGCCTTGGCAGTCAATCGCATAGCTATGAACCCACACTATAACGTGAATGGTCCTTCCATCGCCTTCGTAGCACGGGTTGCGGAAAAAGTCACAACCCGCGCAACGTGGTGGTTCAACGTGCCGGGCAGGGGGAGCTGCCTCGGTAGTGCATGCAGTCGAGTTGATCAAGCTTCCAGGGAACTCGCTCGCACAACGCGCCGGGCCTGGCAGCCGGCGAGTTCTTCACCGGTATGAGGCCGGCCCGGCCTGTGCGAGCTTTTGGGGCACTTTCGGTCGCTTGAGGACACCCCGGTCTGCAACCTCAAACGGATTACTTGGGATGAGCCCGAATGCTTTCGATCAGGTAGGTGTCACCTTTGATGGTGAAGTAAAACCGCCAGTCTTGGGTGACGCGGGCCTGCCACAGATCTTCGGATTCGTTGAACTTCTTGGCGTGCAAGCCTGGGTGCCGGAGGTCACGGACCAAAAAGCTGAGCTGCTTGATGAAGGCTTTCTGAACGGGCAGAGGAGCCGCCACCAGCGCTTCGATGGCGCGCCGGGTGAGGTAAACGTTCATCGAGATTTTTGGGGTTTAGTGGATGAGCTACGTCGGCGGCGCTTGTACGCCTTGAAATAGGCGGCAAACTCCTCGCCGCTCTTGAAAGGGCCGTGGTAGGGGCCTTTGCGCGCTTCCTCAATTTCGGCCATAATCGCGCGCCGCTGCTCCGGGGTGTACTCGTCATCGGGGACAGCCGGTGGTTTGTTGATGAGGGTGACGATGCCGCGGATGGCTTTCACCTCGAGCTGGTCGCCGCTCTTGAAGCCGGCCGTGCGCCGGACACGGGGCGGCAACATGCGCTGGATTTCATTGGTGACGGTTATCGTCATGGGTTTGGAAGACATTTAAGGCTCAAGAACGAGGCTCGCACTGGCAGTGTAGCATCCCCTGGGCAAAACTGTGAAGGGCACTCCCCTACTCCGGATGTTCACGACGCCGCGCGGGCTCCTCCGGGAGGTTCGCCAACCCCTTGATAACGCGTATGTTCCGCGAGATGGGTTCGCGACGCTGGAAGGCGCGCGCACACGGATTTGATGCGATCCAGATCGATGGACCGCAGGCACGATCTGCCCGCCGGTGCGTGGTCGTCGCCGAACGATAGCCACCCATCCCGCCAACTTTATTTTCCAAAGAACCCAAAAAAAAGGGCAGAATGAGGGAAGTTTTGTCTCCGTTTTCCGCGTCTATAGGTGTGAGGCTCGAAAACAAGGCCTTACAAGGAGACCCGAAAAGGAGAAAGGAGGGGCAGCCATGAGGAGCTTAAGCGAACGGCTGGAACAAAGCGTCGCCATCCTGACGAAGCTGGATCGAAAGCGGATCGAAATGCGGTCCCCGGCCCTGGGGCTCGACACCGAGTGGTCCCTGATCGAGCGGGAGCTCCGCGAGCTGGAGACAGAAATCCTCGAGAACCCCGGCGCACTGGAAAAATTCCTGACGCGGACTCATCGCCGCGGCGCATAGCCCAGGGTTCATTTCTCCAGCGCGACCACCTCGTACTCATCCACTCGAGGGAGGACGACAGAGCCTTTGGTGAGTGGCAGAGTTTGTCCCGACATCAGCGCCTTTGCAGTGCTCCACTGCCCATCGATGGAAAGGCGGATCCGGGTCAGCGGCTGCACCTTGCGAATCGGGCGCGTCATCTCGCCGGTGAAGTTGACCAGGTGCACCAGCAGACGCTTGCCCTGCTGCTGCGATCGCACAACCATCTCCAGCGAGCCCGGCGCATTCTCGAGCCGCACCACTGGTTTCGCCATCTGCCGTGCCGCATTCGCCACCAGATCCATCAGCTCGGGCAAGCGGAAACCCGAGATCGCGCCGCCAAGGTCTCCGCTGAAATAGGCCGCCGATCCCCTGCCGTAGGAATGCACCAGCAGCGCCGGCTCGTCCGATAAAGCCGGCACGCCGTCGTAGCGCCCTTTGAGCGGCGCGGTGTAGCGCAGCAGAGTGCGCGCCGTGACTGGTTTGACACGCACGTGGTAGGTGGTGGAAGGAATGAACTCGCGGGTAATGCCGTCGAGCAAGAGATCGCGCGCCACCGGTTTCATGAAATCCCACCGCGCCGGGCCGGCAATTCTTTGTGTGCCGGTTGCGCCGAACACATCCGCCAGGGCGAAATCCTTGCGGAGCACGCCTGAGTCGTCGTAGAGAGACGTCTCGAAGGTGGCCAAGAGCCTGCCGCCGCCGCGCACGTAGTCGCGCAGCCGGCTGGCGATGCGATCGCTCATACAGGCCACGTTCGGCAGGAAAACGGCGTCGTAGCGGTCCAGCGGCTCGCGCTCCAGCGTCACGTCATCGATCACATCGAACGGCGCGTGCGCCCGCAGCAGGCCCTCGGCGAGGCCGGAGAACTCCGCCTCCAGATTCCCCACTTCGCTTCGCTGCGGAATCCGATCGATGTCGATCATCTGCGCATCCGCGCCCGAGTAGAAGTTCGCGGTGATGTCGGACCACACCAGCGCCAGGCGGGCTTCCGATTTTGTGTCTGCGTAGGATTCCGCGTTGCGGCCGAGGAAACGGTTCATGCCGGCGATGGCCTCCATTTCCGGCTGCTGGAAGCTGAACGGATCGATGCCAAACCAGACGCCGGCCCCATTGGCGATCGTGTCTGCGTAGAGCAAGCGGAGCTCCGCCGCCGGCAGCAGGGAGAACGTCCACGGCTTATGAGATGCTGCTGAGAAAATGATCGTTGGCTTGCCGCCGGCTTGCGTTTCCAGCAGCCTCGCATTCAGCCCCGGCTTCCATAAGGGGACTCGCGTCAAGTCGCCGGACAAGAAGCCGCCCTCGCTTCCGAGCAGATCCTGCTCGGCGGCGAGCACGCGATTCAGCCGCGCCGTCGCCCAATTGGAAGCGCGCAAGCCGCCGTTCATGTAGAGGGCGATCTCCGGATCGATGGCGTTGAGAACACGCCGCGAGTCGCGCAGAAAATCGGCCAGGCTCGAGGCCTGAAATTCGATCAGCCGGGCAAAATCCGCGCCTTTCCGCACACTCTTCGAGGGCAAGTCCCGCCCGTAGCGACGCCGGAATTTATCGCGGCAATGCTGGCAGTAGCAGGTGTCGGCACGGTAGATGGGGCCGTCGAAAAAAATGCCGTCGATCCGGTACACGGCCAGATCGCGCAGCAGTTGAAAGACCCACTCGCGCCACGGCGTGTTGACGCAGAAATCGGCGCCCGTCTCGTAGACGCCATCGACAGGCGAGCCGTTTTCGCGAATCTGCCGCCAGTCCGGATGCTTCGCGGCGAACGCCATGCGATACCAGTGCACGTTGAAATAGACGAACACGCGAAGGCCGCGCTTCTTTGCCTCCGGCATGTAGAGGCCCAGGTAGTCCGGGTTCTGCCGGGCCGCCAGCTTCGTCCGGAAATGGAAATGCTCGTCATCGAGCCCGGCCGGCATGTCCATAATCTCGAGGTGCTCGGCGTTGTAGAACAGCCCCAGCTTGCGACCGACGGACTTTGCCGGATCCTCGGGCCCCCCGCGGCCGATGCTGGTGGTGACATCGACAATGCTCAGCGGCTCCCGCTCCCACCAGTGCTTCTCGGCCGGCAGCAGGAGCGGCAACAGGAGCAAAATGACAAGGCTCATTTTTTCACCGCCAAACAATGCTATGCTACTCGCAAATTCCAGTCCATGGGGAGGTTCAGGATGCGCTCCTATGCTTTCTGTCTCAGTCTGGCAGGTTTTCTGCTGGCAATGCCGGCTTCGGCGCAAAACGTGACCGGCACAATCGTCGGAACGGTCCGCGACGCCTCGGGGGCCACCGTGCCCGGCGCCAGCGTCTCGGTGATCAACGAAGGAACCAATGTCGAGTTTCGCACCGGGACCAATGCCGCCGGCGACTACACAGCGCCCGGATTGGCTGGCGGCACATACACGGCAAAAGTGGAGGCGCAGGGCTTCCGCCTGAATGTGGCCAAGGGGCTCATCCTGCTGCCCAACCGGACGTTACGCCAGGACTTCAGTCTCGAAGTCGGCGCCGTGCAGCAGACCGTCGAGGTGGCCTCGACCGCTCCGGTGGTCAATTCCGAGAATGCGACCATCGGCAACGTGCTGCAAGCCGATCAGATCACAACGCTGCCGTTGAACGGGCGCATGCTGGACCGGTTGATCCGCATCTCGGCAGGCGTCACGACGGACAGCGCTTCGAACCCTCGCGTCGCCGGCAGCTCGTACTGGGGCGGCATGAACTTCAACGTCGATGGCTCGGCGTTCAACGATCCGGGCAACGGCGGCGGCGCCTATTCCTATCGCCACGGCATGGCGACGCTGCCGAGCGTGGACGCGGTGAGCGAGTTCAAGATTGACTCGAACAGCTCGAAGGCGGAGTTCGAAGGCGCGGCTTCGGTTACCATCGCCACCAAGGCGGGGACGAACAGCTTTCACGGCTCTCTGTTTTCCTTCAATCGCAACAAAGCCACGGCGGCGCGCAATTTCTTCTCGCCGATCAACCCGCCGTTCAACCGCAACGAGTTCGGCGTCACGGCGGGCGGCCCCATCCGCCGCGACAAGACGTTCGTTTTCGGCGGTTACGAGGGTCTGAAAGAGCGCTCCCCCCGCACCTTCACGCTGAGCGTGGCCACCGCCGCGATGCGCGGAGGCAGCTTCGCCGGGCTGCCCAATATCCTCGACCCGCTGGCCGGTGTTCCGTTCGCCGGCAACAGCGTTCCCGGCTCGCGCATCGACTCGCGCTCGAAGTCGCTCATCGACCGGGTGGCCTTGCCAAACCAGGCCGGCACAGGACCGGCCGGCACCATCAACAACCTCGTGGTCAACATCCCCAACGACTCCGACATCAACCGTTACTTCCTGCGGATCGATCACCGGCTGACAAGCAAGGACCAGATCTGGGGCAACTTCAGCTCGTCGAAGGGCGAGCCATACGTTGTGGCGCAAGCGTATCCGCCAGGTTATGGCTCATGGTCCAACGGCGGCTACGACACCAAGATCTGGAACCTGACCTGGTCGCGGAACTTCTCGGCTCGCGTGCTGAACGAAGCGCGCTTCGGTTACCTCTACCACGGCAGCCTGCGTCTGGGCATGAACACCGATTTCGATCCGCGGACTCTGTTTCCCGATCTGTACGGCCCGCTGCCGGTGGGCGGGTTGCCGAACATCAACGTCAACAGCCACGTTTCCATCGGCGACTATGGCGGAAGCGCGCGGGGCAAGCAGTTCACCCGGCAGATCGTCGACAACCTGACGGTCATCCGCGGGCGGCACACCTGGAAAACGGGCTTCGACATCGCCAACTTCCGCGTCTCGAGCCCGCCGGGCGCCTTCGGGCTGCTGACGAGCGTGGCGCAGAACGCGGGGTTCGGCCGCTTCGACTTCAATGGGCGCTTCACCAACGACAATCCGGCGGCGGCCGCGCAGCCGGCTCATGCGTTCGCTGATTTTCTGCTGGGCTATCCCAACTTCACCTACCGCTCGACACCGAGCGCGGTGAACCTTTTCTACCACACGCGCTACAGCGTGTACGTGCAGGACGACTGGCAGGTGTCAAGCAAGCTGACGCTGAATCTCGGCCTGCGCTACATGATGCAGACGACGTGGAAAGAGCGCGACCTGGCGCAAGCCAACATGGACGTACGCTCCGGCAAACTCGTCATCCCGCGCAAGGATCTGCCGCCGCAGGCCAATCCGCGGCTGGCGGCCGCCTATCCGATCGTGACTGATCCCGGCTATTCCATTCTGGAAGCGGACAAGAACAACTTCGCGCCTCGCATCGGATTTGCCTACCGCCCGTTCAACAACAGCAAGACGGTGATCCGCGGCGGCGCCGGTTTCTACTACAACATGCTGCCGGTCTTCATCGGCTTCCGGCAAATGGGTTTCTCGAACCCGCCATTTCTGCTCGCGGAAACTTTCGAAGCGGACCCAGGCCGCGCGCCATCGCTGACTTTGGCCAGGCCGTTCCCCGGCGCAGGCGCGGTTTCGCCGAATCCATCGATCACAGTCGTCGAGCCCAGGATCCGCAACAGTGCATCCCAGCAATGGAACCTGACGCTGGAGCGCGAACTGGTGGCCAATCTCGGCCTGCGGGCTTCCTATGTCGGCAACAAGACGAGCAACCTGCCCTTCTACAACTACCCGATCAATCTGCCGAGCGTGCAAGCGCCCGGCGCCGTCCAGCCGAGGCGTCCGTATCAGCCGTGGTCGGACGTGCTCATGTTGCAAGGCGCAGGCGACTCGACCATCCACCAGTTGCAACTGGAGGCGGTCAAGCGGTTCTCCTACGGGCTGAATTTCCAGATCGAGTACTCCTGGAACCGGTCTCTGGACAATGTGCCGATCGTCGGCGGCCCGCAGGATCCTTATAACAGCCGGGGCAGCCGCGGAAATTCCGACCAGATCCGCCGGCACATTCTCACTGCGGCCTACAGCTATGAATTGCCCTTCGGTCCGGGCAAGCCGCTTGCCAATGTGCGAGGTGTCGCGGGCAAGGTGATCGGCGGATGGGCGGTCGCGGGCATCACCTATCTGCGCACGGGACAGCCGTTCTCGGTTGGATATAACGCGACCCTGCCCGGCTGGTTCTCGGGCCGCGCCGATGCCACCAGCGTGGGCAATCTGCCGCGCGGCGAGCGGAGCATTAACCGCTGGTTTGACGCTTCCGGCTACAAGGTTCCCGCGCCGTTCACCTATGGCAACTCGGCGCGCAACCTGCTCTTCGCGCCAGGGGATATCGTGTTCGACGTCAGCTTCCTCAAGGACACGGCGATCACCGAGCGAGTGAAGACGCAATTCCGGGCGGAGTTCTTCAACATGCCGAATCATCCGAACTTCGGCGGCCCGGGCGCGAACATCTCGGTGGCGGCGAGCCTCGGGCGGATTACTTCAGCGGGCGATCCGCGGCAGATTCAGTTTGGGATGAAAGTGTTGTTCTAAACAACGATGAAAGAGACCCGGTGGATCCTTCTCTGCTTTTTCATTGCGATCCTGTTGTGCTGCCGATCCACCGAAGAGGCTTTCAGGGCCCCGGAAGCGCGGGGCGCCTATCGCATTTACGTCACCAACGAGGCGTCCGGCGACCTGAGTGTGATCGACTCGGCCAGCCATGAGGTGATCGCCACCGTCAAGCTCGGCAAGCGGCCGCGCGGAATCCACGCCAGTCCCGACGCCAGCACCATCTACGTGGCGCTCAGCGGATCGCCGTTTGCCCCGCCGGGGGTGGACGAGAGCAAGCTGCCGCCTCCGGATCGCAGCGCCGACGGCATTGGAGTGTTTGACGTGCGGGCATCCAGGCTGTTGCGAGTCATCCCCGCCGGCGACGATCCGGAGGAGTTCGACCTGAGCAAAGACGGGAAACTGCTCTATGTCGCCAATGAGGACGCAGGGTCGATCAGCATCGTGGATATCGAGTCGGCGAAAGTGATTCAGCGTCTTAAGGTGGGCGGCGAGCCGGAAGGAGTCACGACGAGCCCCGATGGCAAGTTCGTCTACGTCACCTCGGAAGACGAGGGGGCCGTCTTCGTCCTTGACACGTCGGCTGCCAAGGTCGTGAAGAACTTCAAGGTCGGCTTGCGCCCTCGGGACGTGGCGTTCCTCTCCGACGGACGGAAGGCGTACGTAACCTGCGAGAACGAGGGCAAGCTGACCGTGATCGATGCGGCAAAGCACGAGAAGGCCGGCGAGATCCGCTTGGGCGGGGAAGATGTTCTGCCCATGGCGGTGATTCTTTCCCCGGACGCCGCCCAGGCGTATGTCAGCACCGGCCGCACAAGAAAGGTGTTTGTGATCGACACGGCCACAGACCGGATTGTCTCGTCTTTCGAAGCCGGTCAGCGGCCGTGGGGCATCGGCGTTTCTCCTGACGGCAAACTGCTCTACACCGCCAACGGGCCGTCCAATGACGTCTCGGTGGTGGATCTGGCTTCGCGGACGGTTCTTAAGAGAATAAAGGTTCAGGATCGCCCGTGGGGCATTCTGGTGCTTTCGAGATGAAACTCACTTCTTGTCCGGCTTCTAAGGAACCTCTACGGCGACGCTGTGTTGTCAATAGATTACGCGGCGGCCTCCACCGGCACCAATTTGTAGCCGCGCTGTGCGGCTTGCTTGCGGAGCCTGGCTTCGAGTCGCTTCTCGCGCTTCTGATCGCGTTGCGCCCAAAGTGAAGCATCGTATTCGACCTGATTCTTCACCATCGTGTAAAAGACGATCGCGATCTTGTGTGCCGTCGCCGTCGTTGCCGCCGCTGGCCCCAATTTCGCTTTCATCCGCCGCAGATAGTTCCCCATCGGCGATGGGTCGCGGTGCAGCGAATGCGCCGCCAGCCGGAACAGTGCTCCCGCACGGTTCTTTGTCCGCCGCGCCCCGCGCCACAGCACCTTGCCGCCGCTGATATCGTTGTCCGGACATAATCCCAACCAGGAAACGAAGTGCGCCGCCGTAGGCCACCGCGACATGTCTCGCCCTACTTCGCTGAACAGCATGAACACCAGCATCATCAGCCCGGGGATCTGGGTCAGATCCACGCCGAATAGCTTGTACGCTTCGGTTCGCATGTCGAAGTCCGGACTGCCGCTCTTCTTCTTGCGCCGGCGCTGCTTCTGCTTGCGATCTTCCGGCATTGGCTTTTCGTCGGGATCCACTCTTGGCTCGAAGGCCGCGACCAGCTTCTCGATTTCCTTGTCGCACTCGTCGATCAAGTCACGATGGCTTCGATAGAGCGACAACCTTTGTTTGAGAGCCAGGATATGTTCCGCTCGCCAGGTTCCCTCCAGCGATTTCCGAATCGTCTCTTCATCGGCCGTGATGCGTGGATCGCGCAACTTGGCCAACACCGCCGCATCCCGCTCGCCAGCCAGGATGGCATCCAGGATCGCCAACCCTGTCAAGCCTGTGATGTCGCTGATGACGTGTTGGAACTGCACGTTCATCTGAGTGAGAGCCTTTTGCATATGCTGGATGTGCTCGCTCGCCATCATGACCAGGTCGTTGCGATGCCGCATCAGCGACCGTACTGCACAGACCTCCCCATCTGGCCGGAACGCCGAATGCAGCAGGCCCAGCGAATGCAGATGCTGGATCCACTGGCATTCATGGAAATCGGTGCGCTTTCCCGGCACGTTCTTCATGTTCCGCGGGTTCACCAAACACGGCTTGATTCCGTGTTGCTCCAGCACGTCGTACACCGGAATCCAATACACTCCGGTAGACTCCATCGCCGCTGTGGTGATGCCACAACTGACCAGCCATTCGGCCATCTGGTGCAGATCCCCGGTGAACGTTTCGCACTTCCGGACGGGATCGGGATCCCGCTCCGGCGGTACGGCCACGAAGATCTCTCTGGCTCCGATATCGATGCCAGCCGCATTGGGCTCAAACACCGGGCGATCCGGTTGCCCCGGCCGGTTCGGTTGTTTGTTCTTCTTACTTTTGGCTGGTACGGGGCCTCGGCTGCCACGTACCCCTTGCTGCCGTGTTTTCTTGGACACTCCAATTCCTTTCGCTCCGGCAACCGGCCAAGCCGCGCAAAGGAAGGCACTCTTCTAATCGGAATCAGTCCGGGATGGTGCTCCGGACCGTAACCACTGTTTGGTGCACGGGACTTGGGACCAAGCTTCTAAACGGGTTTGAAAGCACCACTGTAATTCCGGCCTACTTCCGCTGCCTGAGTCTTTCCAGTGTCCGTCAGTCCGCAGAGCCAAGCCAAGTTCCTTTCCCGTTGGTCCCGCCACGCGGGCGCGATGCTTCTAAGGAACTCGCAAAACGGACCGCGCCCGCGGCAGGGACACTCCGGTGTTCCTCAAGGCTATCGCGCCGCGCCCCGCGGCCTTTGCGCTTTGTTTACACTTCCGGAGGGTTAGTAGGCCACAATCAACGCGAACGCTTTCTTCATCGCTTCGACAGTGACCGAGAGCGCCTCTTCGGGAGGCATCTGCCGGAGCTTTTGATTGAATGGCTCGGCGCGCACCGGCCCGTCATAACCGATCTGTTGCAGTGCGTTCAGGAATGCGCCGGCGTCGATCACGCCGGTGGCGCAGGGCAGTTCCCGCGCCGAATCCCGCTGCTGATCCACGGGAATGCCGGCAGGCGCGTCATTCAGATCGCAGGTGACCACATCTTCGTTCTTGAGCGAGAGGATATCCGCCTTGGTTTCCTGCGCTGTGTACCAGTGCCAGCTATCGAGAACGAACCCGATGTTCTTGCGGCCGATCGCGGCGATCAGCTCCTTCATTTCGGCCATGGTGTGGATGAAGGGATAGCGCTGGCTGGTCCAGCTTGTCTTGGGTCCGACGTACTCCAGGCCCAGCCGGATGTTGTGCGCGGCGAGCAGGCCGGCGATGGCGCCCAGGCGCTTCCCGTGCTGGTCGAAGTTGCGGCGGTAGGTGAGCGTGTCGTGGGCGGGACGGATCCAGGTGCCCATCCGAGTCACACCGGCTGTCTGCAAAGCGTTGGCGTGAGCAGGCAGCAGCTTCATCCCGTCGTCGAAGACTTCTTGCGTCGTCCGGAAATCGACTCGCAAACCAGCGGCGCCCCAAACGAGGTGGCGCGACTCGAGGTAGTCCACCAGTTTCCGGATCTCGCCGGCGGACAGTTTCGCCAAATAGTCCGGCTGCGGCTCGGCTGCTTCATAACCGTAGTTGTGCGCCAGGTCGATGATTTCCATCTGGCTGGCTTTGACGCCGATGGCCCCCGGCGTCAGGTGGATGGTCATCCTGCGTTTGTTCGACTGCATAGGCACCGCCTGGTTGCCCGGATCCGGTTGACCGGATGTAAATTCCGGGCGTGGTGGAACAAACAGCCTGTACGCTGCGTCCGTCTATATAGCAAAACGACAACCGCCTCCTCGCAATCAACCCTTTCCCCAACACACCAACCAATGCGAGGAGGCGGGTCTGAACCGTCCCCATTGTATCGCTACCACGGCGCCAGCAGCGGATCCCTGGGGCGCTTGGGCCGCAGCGGCTGGTTGAGAAATTCCACGAACGGTGTCATCGCCTGGAAGCGCTTGATGATCTCGACCAACAACTTCGGCGTGGTGGCCAGCGCCGCATCCAGGCGTGTGTCATAGAAGATCCATTGCTTGTAGCGGATCAGATCTTCGGCGGGATGATCCGGCAAGTAGCCTTTCGGCGTCCGCGCGAGCTGGTCTCCCCAAAGCTCGCCCATCAGCCGTCTCAGCGCCGTATTCCGGATGAGGCGCCGGAATGCATCATGATGTTCGGCGAGGTGGTCGCGAATGGCGCGGAGCTGATCGGGCCCCGGCATGTAGATTCCGCCGGCTACCTCAATCTCGTCCGGTGCAACGCTGAAATAGAATCCCGCGCTGATATGCTT
This sequence comes from Acidobacteriota bacterium, assembly GCA_016201205.1. Classification (GTDB taxonomy): domain Bacteria; phylum Acidobacteriota; class Terriglobia; order Bryobacterales; family Bryobacteraceae; genus CADEFT01. The sequence goes on along the minus strand of JACQDF010000056.1, from coordinate 42,990 downwards.
CTGCATGCCGGAGCGGGTGAGGCTGGCGGCGACGTGCGTTTTATAAGGCGTCTTGTCTTTACTGAAGCGTGTATCGCGATAGATGCGATAGATGGCGCTGCGGGGCTCGGTCATGTATTGAGGGGCGAACTTCACGAACTCCGCGTTGATGGCCTCGACCATCTGCTCCATCGGCGTCTTGACAGACTGCTCGAAGATCTCCTTGCGCGGTTGGAACCACTCGCGTTTGTTATTGCGTTTCAGCCCGCGCAGGAAAGAAATGCCTGGTGGCGGGAATCCGGGAAATCCGCTGCGCATCCGTCCCTCTCCTGATGATTACTCCTGCCAGTATACGCGCTTCGGGTCCCCTTCTATAATCTAAAAGTGACTGCCACCGAAGACGCATTGGATGCGCTCGCTGCTCTTGGAAAACTCGCGCTGCGAAAGAACGCTCCCCTGAGCGAGTACACCCGTTTCGCAATCGGCGGCCCGGCGGCCATCCTGGCCGACGCCGGCGACGAGGCGGCGTTTCTCGATGCTCTGCGGATCGCGCGGCAAAGCGGCCTGCCCCACACCGTGATCGGCGCCGGCACCAATCTCATCGTTTCCGAGGCCGGCTATCCCGGAATCGTGCTGCGCTACACGGCCCATGCCATCCGCGGCGACGGCAACCGCATTGTGGTCGAGGCGGGCGCCGTGTTGCAGCAGCTTGTGGATTTCAGCATCGAGCAGGGGCTCGAAGGCCTGCACACCATGACCGGCATTCCGGGATGGGTGGGCGCCGCCATCTACGGCAACGCCGGCGCTTACGGGCATTCGATCTCGGAGTTCATCGAGCGTGTGCGCTTCGTTGGCGGCGGCCAGGCGCTGTCCTGCGACAACTCCGCCTGCGAATTCGGCTATCGCGAGAGCGCATTCAAGCGGCACAAGGATCGGGTCATTGTTTCCGCCGAACTGACGCTGCCTTCCGGTGAGTGCAACCACCTGCGCGAGCAGGCGGCCAGAATCCTCGAGATCCGCAACGCCAAGTATCCGCCCACGATGCGGTGCGCGGGCAGCATCTTCAAGAACCTGCTGATCGAGGACCTTGCCGGAGCCGTGAAGGCACAAGTTCCGCCGCCGGTGATACGCGAAGGCAAGGCGCCTTCCGCGTGGTTTCTCGAACAGGTCGGCGCCAAAGGCATGCGCCGCGGGGATATCGAAGTGGCCCCGTATCATGCCAATCTGATTTACAACACGGGGGCAGGTACGGCGGAAGACTTGAAGACGGTGATTGAGGAATTGAAAAAACGCGTGCTCGAGCGCTTCGGCCTCGCACTGGAAGAAGAGGTGCAATATGTCGGGTTATGAGGAACTCGCTCGCACAACGCGCCGGGCCTACCCGCAGCCGGCGATTTCCTCACCGGTATGGAGGCCGGCCCGGCCTGTGCGAGCTTCTGAGCCGGCACGCTCCGCGCCCGCGTAAGACCGCTTGCTGACGCGCGCGGCTCAGAAACATTGTGTTTATTTCCCGCGCGTGCGGCCGCTCTTGACAAGCCAGTTGTGGAACATGGCGGCGAAATCTCTCGCCGCCGGCAGCGTGCGCAGTTCCTCGACGCTGTACTTCATCTTGCGCCGCCAGTTTGGATACTGCCAGGTGCTGGCCGGCAGGTTCTGCTGCTCTGTTTCCTTGGTCAAGTCTTCCTGGTTCAAGACCATCAGCATGGAGGGTGTTTCCATCAGCAGGCCGATGATCGCATTGTGCAGTTCGCCGGCGAGCTCGGACACCCGGGAAGCATCGTGTGGAAACCACCCGGGCACAAGCTCGAGCTCGTGCAGAAGATCGAGCATGAGCTGCTTGTCCCGGGCGCGATCGCTGAGCTGTCTCTGATAGCTTGCTTGATCCGGAAGAAGGCCGGCCGCCTTGCGCGCTTCGATGTCGCGGCCCAGCCAGAAGCCGGCAAGCGTGGGCAGATCGTGTGTCGTCGAGGAGACCAGAGCTTGCCGGGGAAAGTCCTCCGGTTTGCGGTAGCTCCCGCGGTTCTTCTCGAAATAGAACACCTTGTAACCGAGAACACCGAAACGATCCAGCTCCCGGCGAACGTTGTCCGCCACCGTGCCGAGATCTTCGCCCACGATGAGGAACCGCCCGCGGACGCTTTCCAGCGCCAGAATGCCCAGCAGGTCTGCGTGGAAATCGCGCACGTAGGCGCCGTCTTTGGCTTCCATGCCATCCGGAATCCAGTAAAGTCGAAACAGCCGCATCACGTGATCGATGCGAAGTGCGCTGCCGTGCCGGCTGTTGGCGCGAATCGAATCAATGAAAAACCGGTAGCCGTCTTCCCGGTGCTTTTCAGCATTCGGCGGCGGGAACGCCCAGTCCTGGCCGTTGGGAGCAAAGCTGTCCGGAGGAGATCCGACCCGGCATCCGGACACATAGAAAGGCCGGTACGCCCACAGGTCGGCGCCGCACTTGTCCGTCGTCAATGCCAGGTCGTGGTAAAGGCCGATGGGCAGGCCAAGCTGTTTCGCCTTGTCCTGCACGTTTGCGAGCTGCTCATCCACCAGCCATTGCAGATACTTGTGAAACAGCACCTGCCGCCCATGGCTTCGGGCGAATTCCTGCACCGCGAGCGTGTCAGGGTGCTGATACTGCGGCGGCCAATCCTGCCAGATCCAGAGGTTTCGGTCGCTTTTGTGCAGATGACGCCAAAGCGCGCAATACACGGCAAACCGATGCAGCCGTTCTCCGCCCTGTCCGGCAAAGCGTTGCAACTCGCGCCACCGCCGGGACGCTGGGTTGCGCAGCAATTGACGGAACGAGAGGATCAGAAAAAGCTGCTTCAGGCGCCAGATGCGCTCGTACTCGACGAATTCCGATTCCCGCAGCTTCGCCAGCTCGTTCTGCACCCACGCCCGCGCCAGCAGGCGCTGCGCGGCCGTCGAGCGCTGGAATTCCGGCACTCGTTCGATGTCCAGGTACAGAGGGTTGCGGAAGAATGCCGAACTCGGCAAGTACGGGCTGATGTTGTATGGCTGGCGGTTGTCGATCGCATGCAGCGGGTTCAGCGCCAGAAAGCTCGCTCCCAGATCCTCCTTCAGCCATTCGAGCAGGTGTTCAAGATCGGTGAAATCGCCGCAGCCCCAGTTGCGGGCCGAACGTACGCCGAACAGGCTGACCGCCAGGCCGGCCATCTTGCCGCCCGTGCCCAAACACTCCGGCAGCCAGGCCTGCTCCGGCGTCACGATGAGGCGGCACTCGGCATCCGCCAATCCAGCCAGCCGCGCTCGCAACCGGTGATAGCCGGGCGGCGAGGACAAGGGCCACTCGGCCGTCTTTTCAACATAGGTCTGCTGTGCCGCCTGTTGTCGCGCTGATTCGGCACAGGCTGCCAGCTCGATGCGGCCGCTCGCGCGGCTCCCGTCTTCGAATTCGATCTCCGCCTCAACTGCCTGGTCCGCCTGATCCAGCCGCACACGGATCGGGAAGCGCAGCACTTCGCTCGCGGTGGTCACCACCACCGGCGGAAGCGGACGCGTCCACTCTCCGAGCTCGCGCGCGCGGATGGAATCGCTCAACTCATCCTCGGTTTGGCAATTCACTCCGAGGGAGCTGAGAATGGCGCGCTGCGCAGGTTCGGAGGGGACGTGACGTTGCCCCCAAATGTCCCAGTATTCGGGCTCGATCCCCCAAAGCGTCGCCGCCTGCGCCAGTAGCTGCAACTTCCGATTCTACCCCGTTGCGCCCGGAATCATGAGATAATCAATACGATTGAATACGATATGCAAGGCACTGTCGGCGAAACCAAACTCAACCTTACCGGGCCTGAGGATCTCTTCAGCCGCCTGGACAATGAGGAATACCAACTTGTCTCGCAGGGTGTGATCACGACCACCGTCGATCAGGTGATCAACTGGGGACGGAAAAACTCGCTCTGGCCGATGACGTTCGGCCTTGCCTGCTGTGCAATCGAGATGATGGCGATGAGCGCGTCCCGCTTTGATATCTCCCGCTTCGGCGCGGAGGTATTCCGGGGATCGCCGCGGCAGAGCGATGTCATGATCATCGCCGGGCGCGTCTCGAACAAGATGGCCCCGATCATCCTGCACCTCTACCAGCAAATGCCGGAGCCCAAGTGGGTGATCTCGATGGGGGCGTGCGCCACGTCGACCGGCGTTTTCAGCAACTACGCGCTGGTTCCGGTGAACCAGGTGATTCCAGTGGACGTGTACGTGCCTGGATGCCCACCGCGGCCGGAGCAGTTGATCTACGCCATCATGTTGTTGCAGAAGAAGATCCAGGCCGAAAGGGGCAGCACGAAGAAGGTGCTGAACCTGGCCTGAGCCGTACTTGGCTCTCCCGGGGAGCACGCCCACGGCGGTGCGCGATCAAGTGCGCAACGGGCAGACACACAAACTCTCGTGCCCCGAGGCGGGTTTAGGCTTCTGTGTCGGGGTTAGCAACCCCGCGGTCAAGTGTTGGCAGCTTTCTCCAGTCGAGGAGGATCGGTGGACGGAAGGGCTGTTCTCTCCAGGAAGCGACCGACGACGCGTGGAAGTGCAGAAGTTGCTGGAGCATAAGAACGTCCAGGCGACCTTGATCTACACGGACGCGTTGAACCGTGACGGGCGGGGCACAGTTCCCCGCGACCGCTCCTGATGCGTGTCTTCGACGAGACCCTGTGGATTATGCGGACCGGCCGGTCCGCATAGGGTTAGGCCGGCCGAGACGCGGCCGCGCCTCGGGAGTGATTGTCCTCGCAATAGTTGCGCCCGCTTCCCGAGGAGAGTAGACTGGTTCCCTGAGGAGGAAACCCCGGATGAGCGATCGAGAATTTGAGTTGCTGGTGGATCGTGCGCGGCGTATTGAGATGACACCGCCCGAAAAGGAAGCTCAGCGTAGGAGTTTCGCCTACGGAAACGCCAATATTGAGAACTCCGCGGTTACGCGTGAAATGGTTGATAAGGCGGCGGCAGAGCTGGCAGAAGAAGAGAGCGCATCTTCGCGCTCGCCAGACAGGTAAGGAGCGCGGTGGCGGAAACGCCCAAAGCCGAAAGACATAGCAAACCCGTACGCAGCGACCCCCTTCCTGCCTTGACGGAGGGGCAGAAGGCCCAGCAGGAAGCAGCAAACTCCTACCTCCAGTCCGTCCGGACGGTCGAACTCATAACTGCCTCCGTCGGGGGAGCGCGGTTTCAACTCCGCCCCCATGTGATCCAAGAGCTTAATCGCATCTCCATACAAAGGCTCGAAGACGACGCGGGCCGTTGGAGAGACGTCGACATGTCGATCGGCAACAGCCGGCACGTCCCCCCACCTCCCAACGAGGTGCCAAGACACGTTGACGAGCTTTGTGATTACGTCAATGAGCACTGGAGCGAGGGCAGCGCGCTGCACCTGGCTGCGTACGTCATGTGGCGGCTCAACTGGATTCATCCCTTCGTAGACGGCAACGGACGAACAACGAGAGCGGTATCGTACTACGTCCTTTGTTCGAAGCTCGGCTTTCACATTCCCGGTGTCACCACGGTACCGGAGTTGGTTGCAGAGAACAAGGCCCCTTACTACAAGGCTCTCGAGGCTGCAGACAGCGCCAACGAAACGGGCATCATTGACGTGTCCCAAATGGAGGGATTATTGGGGGACCTCCTGGCCAAGCAGATGGTTGAGGCGCTCGAGCGTGCTGCATCGCCCCAGCGCAGGACCATGGGTAGCTCAGGGAGTGTTGCGCAAGCCTCGGCGCGGCAAACTCACTCGGAACGGTCGATGCGGAAACCAGACATGTTCTCGGTCAAACTGGGGGCTCTGTTCGGTGGCTTCACGCTGCTGTTTTTTATGCTGCTTATCATCCTCAGCTTACAGGGCAAGTCACCACCCGGAGACGTCCGCTATCTCGTTGTCACTGTTCTAGCATTGTCCGGTGGCCTTTCAGCCGCTTTCTTGGGTGGGAATGCGAGTGCGAGGGGAAGCATACCGTTCCCAGGCGCCAAGCAGCATCCGGTACGCTTTGCTTTCGTAGGGGCAGCGGCTGTCATGATCGTGCTCCTCATCGTTGGCAAGCTGCTCTTCCTCTAGATACTCCCATACTCCCAGGTTCCCTGCGGAGGGTGGGCCTAACCAAGGCCGCACCCGACCGCCCACAAGACCGGGCGGCAGGTGATGCCCGAGCCGTTAGGCTTCGACATTGAAAAACGGCTGTCGAGCGAAGGCCCGCAGGCTCAAGACTCCATCGATTTGTCCGATGAGCCCTTTGGAGGAAATTTCTCCCCGGAGGACAATTTATGGAAACCGGATCTATCAACCCGGTGGCTTTGTCAATGGCTGCATCTCTGACTGCTCCACAACCGGCGGAACGGCTCGCTGAACAGCGTGAAATCATTCAGGCGGTGCGGGCGGTCAATGGCGCCGAGGTTTTCGGCGGGAATCACGAGCTGACGTTCGTGATGGACCGGGACACGCGGCGGCCAGTGCTGAAGATCGTCGATCGCAGGACCCACGAGGTGATCACGCAAATTCCACCCGACTACGTGCTACGGTTAGCGCGGCAGTTAGAGTCGGACAGAAAGTGAGCACACGGGAGCGCCAATTGGGCCTATGTCGCGGAACCCACACGATGCCTACGTCGAAAGCCAGGTGCTCTCGGCCAGTCCGGTTCAACTGATTGTGATGCTCTACGGAGCCGCCATCCACTCGTTGGAAGCTGCCCGCGGATGCCTTGCCGCCGGCGACGCAGCCGGCCGGGCCAAAGCCGTCAACCGGGCCACGGCAATCCTGGCCGAGCTCACTCAATCCCTCAATGCGCCGCAAGGCGGGGATCTCACTCGCAACCTCCTCCAGCTTTATGATTACCTCCTCCGCCGGATTCACGAGGCCAACTTCCAGGGCGACGATGCCGCATTTACCGAGGCTATCCACCTCCTGACGACTCTTCAGGAAGGCTGGGAAAGCATCGCCCACGGACAGAGTGCTCGCTTCAGCGCGGAGTTGGATTCGCACCATCCGGTGCATTGCTCGCTTTGACTTTCAGTTGAGCAGCCACCATCCGCCCGAACCCGAGGCCTCCGTTCTGCGCCATCTCACGCGCCAGATACTCCTCGGCCACTTCCATCATCGTGGCGCCGGCGTGGTCTGCTTCCCCCAGCCACCCCCCTTGGCCGGCGTCCCGGGCCGCTTTCAACAGGTGGCTCAGAAACAACGCCTCGAAGGCGGCTGAGGCTTCTTCCAGATTCTTGGGACGCTCGATCGAGCCCGCCGAAACACCTACCCCAGTTACCTGCATAGCTCAAATCACCTCCAGCTCTGCTTCCAGGGCTCCTGCTGCCCTCAAGTTTTGCAGGATGGCAATGATATCGCGCGGCGTCGAGCCGATGGCAGTCAGCGACTTGACCAGGTCTTCGACGGTCGCTCCGTTCTTCAGCATGATGCTCTTGGCCTTTTCCTCCTTGACGTCAACATTGGTTTGCGGGGTGACGGTGGTTCTCCCGCCGGACAGCGGCGCCGGCTGTGAAACATCGTACGTAGTCTGAATCTCGACGCTCAGCGCGCCGTGCAGAATCGCCACCGGTGCGATCCTGACTTCCTTGCCAAGTACGATCGTGCCGGTTCGCTCATTGATCACGATGCGAGCTCTGCGATCGGCATCCACCGCCAGGTTTTCCAGCTCGGAGACGAATTGCACGGGGTGTGTCGAGTAACGCGCTGGCGCATCGATGGTCACGAGAGCGGAATTCTCCGCTTTGGCGACCGCCGGCCCGCCCTCGGAAAATTTCTTGTTGATCGCTTCCACGATTCGCGCCGCGGTGGTGAAATCCGCCTGCCGCAGTTGCAGGCGCAGGCGGCTCGACGGTGCAGGCGACGGGGCGGTTTTTTCGATGATCGCTCCATTGGGAATGCGTCCTGCCGTGGGATGATTCAGCGATTGCGTGTTGCCGCCACGGCCGGCGGAGAATCCGCCAGTCACCACCGGACCTTGCGCCGCCGCGAAAACCTGGCCGTCGGCCGCCTTCAGCGGAGTCAGCACCAGCAGGCCGCCTTGCAGGTTGGTCGCATCGCCCACCGCGGCCACGTGCGTGTCGATCCGGTTGCCGGGCTGCGCGTACGGCGGCAGCGTGGCTGTCACCATCACGGATGCGGTATTGCGCACCTGGATGGCTGCGGGGTTTACCGTAACGCCCATCCGTTCGAGCAGGTTCGTCAAAGATTGCGCCGAGAAGACAGTTTGCCGCTTGTCCCCCGTGCCCGCCAGCCCTACGACGAGCCCGTAGCCGACAAGCTGGTTGTCGCGCACTCCTTCCCAGTTGCCGAGGTCTTTCAGGCGCGCGGCCGGCAGCGGAGCCGCCAGCAGCAGCACGAGCATCCATGCCGCATACCGCTTGCTTACGCGCGCGGCTCGGAGGCGCTGATTCTGAGCCGCGACCGTCAGGGAGCGGTGGGACATAACACTAGAAAGGAAGCAGCCCCAGCAAGATCCGGTACAGGATGAACGGCCTGCGCACCGCATCATTCACAACACCCTTTCCGTTGATACGAACCTCGAGCTCCGCCAGCCGCTCGGAGCGAACCACGTTGCCTTGCGTCAAGTCCTGCGGCCGGCAGACACCCCGAACCGCGATCGTCTGGCGCTCGGAGTTCACGGCGATTTCCTTCATGCCTTCCAGCACCAGGTTCCCGTTCGGCAACACGTGGGTCACTCTGGCCGACAGCGTCGTGGTGAGCTGTGTCTCGCGGCTCGTCTGCCCCTGGCCGTCCAGCTTCGTATCGCCGCCCATGGCAGCCAGGTTGGCCCAGGGACTCGATGCAGGCAGCGTGCCCGCCAGCGACGTAATCGAGCTCTTGGCGCTCGTTTTGCGTGACGTGCTGGTGGCGCCTTTGGCGATTGCCGAGGCGCGGTCACTCACCAGAATCGTCACCAGATCGTCTGTCCGGTAGGCACGCGGGTCGCGCACCAGATCGCTCATGCGCGCTCCCGGAGCGTAGAGCGAACCAACCGAAGCTGTACTCCCCGCGATCGCGCCCCGCGCAGTCGCTTCCTCGAGGTAGCGTTCAATGCCGGAGGGCGGTGGCGTTTCCTTCCTCTTCGCGCCCGGCGAGGACGCTGCCAGCGCCAGCATCGCGCACCAGATCTTGAGCAGTCGCATTCTTTGTCACCTCCACCAGAACTTTGTCCGGACCCGCGACTCGCCCGCGGAACCGGCTCCCGCCGGAGACGCGGCGAACCCAGATCAGCTCGCCAACACGCCCCGGGCTTTCGGCGATCACCGGCAGCTCGAGGCGCACACCATTGCGTTCCACGACTGCCTTGACAGCCGCTTTCGCTTCAATCTCCCGGCGCGGACCGAACAGAGCCGTCGTAAGCGGCTGGCCGGCGCTAACCGCCCGCCGCGGCCTGCGCCCGGCCACTTCGTCCGCGTTCGTCAGGCAGGGACCCGCCAAAGGGGATATGCGCTTGTCCTCGAGCCGCAGATCGCCGGCCTCGAGGATGCGGCTGGCTTCGATCCTTCTTCCAGCCACCAGACAAGTCCGCACCACACTCATCCGCACTCGAGCCCAGACAGGCACACTTCGATGGTCGCCGGCCACCACACGGCCACGCCAGAGAACCACCTGATCCGGATCTGTCCATGCCGATGCCGTCAGCCCGTTCGGCGAGAATTCGAGTTTCCCCTCCGGAACCGGATAGTTGTTCCAATCGACAATCTCCAGCGTGAGCGATTCCAGGTCCGGCCAGGCTTGCCGCATCGCCGTTATGAGTTCCTCTCTGGCCAGCCGCCGTGTCCCGGCGATAACACAAAGCGGTTCTTCCGGAAACGCGCCAGCACCGTACTTGCGCAGGATGCCGGCCAGTTCGGCCGCCGGCAGCCAACGGCGCACGCCAGCCGATGGCGTCCGGAACAGAGCCAGATCCGGATCGAGTTCTGCAAAGCCCGCCACGTGCGGCGCCAGATCGGCTGCATGCACAAACTCGCCCCGCACCAGGACGCAGTCTCTGGCGTCGATCCAGCCCAGCCCGATCCATGCCAGCCACAGTATCGGCATCATCGCGTCACGTTGTTGACCTGCTGGTACATCTCATCCGCCGCACGCACGATCTTGGAATTGGCTTCATAGGCGCGCTGGCTGATGATCAGGTTGATGAACTCCTCGACCACGCTGACGTTGGATTGCTCGAGATAGCCTTGCTGGAGCGAGCCGAGACCTTCCTGGCCGCCCGGGATGCCTAACGTCGGCTCGCCGGAAGCATCCGTGGGCGCAAACAGATTCCGACCCAGGCTGTGCAGTCCGGCCGGGTTGGGGAAGCTGGCGAGCTGGACTTGACCTGCCTGCTGGATCGCTGTCTGCCCCGGCAAGGAATAACTCACGGTGCCGTCCGAGGCGATCGTGATCGATTGCGCCTCCGGCGGAAGATTGATCTGCGGCTCGAGCGGATCGCCATCCGCGGTGACGACGTTGCCGTCACGATCCAGATGAAAGGCGCCGCTGCGCGTATACGCCAATTCTCCGGTAGGCCGGCGGATCTGAAAGAACCCCTTGCCCTCGATGACCAGATCGAGCGGATTGGAAGTCGAGGAGAAATTGCCCTGCGAGAACAGGATCTCGTTGGCCGCCGGGCGCGTTCCGAGCCCAAGCTGCAATCCGCTGGGGACGATCGTCTGCGATCCGGCGGCGGCGCCCGGCTGCACCAGGTTCTGATAGAGCAGATCCTGGAACTGCGCCCGGCGCATCTTGAAACCCACGGTGTTGGCGTTGGCCAGATTGTGGGCGATGTTATCGACGTTCAGTTGCTGCGCAATCATGCCGCTGCCCGCACTGTATAAAGCTCGAATCATTCTCTGCTCCTTCTCTGCCATCCGCTCCCTCACGGTCGCGTCAGCAAGCGGTCCCTTACTCTCGAATTCTGGCCACCTCTTCGATGGCACGGCGGTTCATCTCCGCGCCCAAAGCGATCGCCCGCTGCAACATTTCAAACTGCCGCAAGACGTTCACCAGCCGCACGGCGGCTTCAGCCGGCTGGAAATTTGCGCCCTCCAGCCGCCCTTGCTCGATCCTGGCCGGCGCGTTTTGCGGAGCCGCGCCGGCGCCGTCATACCGGAAATAGGTTGAGCCCGATTTGGCCAGCAGGCTCCGGTCCGCGAAATCGACAATCTGAAGTTGCGCCGCCTGCCGGCCGTTCTGCTGGATGACCCCGGTGGGGTCTGCCTGGAACGTTTGGTCCGGATCGAGGCGGATCGGACGGCCATCCCGGCCGAGGACCGCATGACCGGAAGCGGTGACGAGCCCTCCGCTTGCGTTGATCCGGAAATTGCCGTTGCGTGTGTACAGCACGCCCTGCGAGCTCTGGATGACGAAGAACCCGGGCCCGGCGATCGAGAAGTCCAGAGGACTGCCGGTGGTCCCCAGCACACCCTGGGCGAAATCAATCCAATTGCGCTCGACCACCGGAGCAGACACCGGCAAAGTGCCCCCGGGCCCATCCAGTGCCTCAGGCGCAATATAGGTGCTGTAGAATTCCCGGTCTGCTTTATAGCCGGCAGTAGCGGCGTTGGCGAGATTATTCGCCAGCAGCTCGAGACTCTCGATGCGAGCCCGGAGCCCGCTGGCGGCGGCGGTGAGGAGCGCGTCCACGGGCGGCTTGTTTGCATGTGCAGGGCCGAACCGGAAAAAGCATTGAAGATCATGGCAACGCGTCACGATATGGCAAGGTAGGGAGGGTGGAAATCGCCGGAATTCTGGCAGTTCGAAAAAAAACGACAAGGATTTGACAAGCCTGGTTCGGCCGTATTGTGTCGAACCCGTTGATTTTCTGGCAGCCTCGTATTTGGCCTCTCATCTGCATGCGAACCCGGCGTGCTGTCTTTTTCTCCCTTCGCGCCCGCCCCGTCTGAAGGCGTCCCGCTGTGGTTGAACTCCGCAACTATGGACGCTTCCGGCGGTGTGGGCGCGCCGCTTGTGTTTGACACCGTTCTACGCCAGTTCCTGCTCTCGATCGAAGCGGGTCCGCCGGAGGACGCCGAGCGCCAGACAGCCCCATGGCAGGCGGCCTCCCTGCAGGAGACGATCCGTCCTTTCGAGGGGCTTACTGGTGAGCGACTCCTGGGAACTGAACCGGTGGTTGCCGGCGAGGGAGAGCCGGAGGATCGGGTGAAGAAGGAAAGCGCGCAGGACGCTGGTGCTGCACCTTGGTGGCCTGCTGTGGTTGCCTGGCCGCCTGCACCCACCCAGCCTGAACAGATTCACATCCATTTAGTGGATGCCCCGGCGGCTGAGTCTGCTGACGGCGTCCGGATTCCGACGACAGAGCCCGGTGAAGCTTCGCTTCCAGCCGGCGCCACCGAGCCAGAGCCGGCTGCGGCGCCGGCGGGCGTAGTCGCAGGGGGCACGACCGGGCCCGAGCCAACCACTCTCGGCGTTGCGCTGAAGGAACCCGAGTCCACCGCGCGGGATGAGGCCAACCAGGACGACCTCGTACGGAGCAGCCCTGGTGACCGGACGCCGGTTCCGGCGCCGGCCAGCATTCCGCTCGAGACCATGCCCGCCGCCGTGTTGCCACAGCCGGCTGCAGAGCCTCGAGCCGGCGCGGCTTCCCTGGCCAAACCGGAGTTCCACCTGCCGCCTGCAGGCACGCGGCAGCCGGCCGTGTCCAAGCAGCCGCCCGTGATCGCCTTCGCAGCCAGGATGGAGCCGGAGGCTGGCGAGCCACTGGCGCCGGTGCGGCAAAGCTCCGAGAGTGAGCCCGGCTCGTCTTGGGGACATGAGAGTTCATCTGGCCGGCAACCACTGACCGAGCGCCAGCTCCAGCTTCCGCATGAGCCGGCGCCAGCGGAGCCGGCAGATCTGCCTGCCGCCGGTTTCGATGCCAAACCGGAAATCCCTTCGAGCGGGCACGCCATGATTCATGGCGGGCGGTTGACGGAGCCTTTGGAAGGGCCGCCCCAGCCGGCCGCACCAGCTCATGCCGACGGCGGCTTATTGCATAGGACGGAGCAAATTCAAAACAGCGAGCCCGCTCTGTCTCCCCCTTCCACGGAAGTGCGCCGCATCCGTCTGCAACTGGATCATCCGGCGGGTCCCGGAGAGCTCGAAGTGCGGCTGACGGAACGAGCCGGCAAAGTTCATGTGGCGGTGCATGCGCCGGATGCGGATGTGAGGAACACGCTGCGAGGCCATCTCGAGGAGCTGGTGGGGGCCTTCGAGCGCCATGGGATGTCGGCGGAAACCTGGCATCCGGGACTTGAAAGCGCTTCCAGCAGCTCAGATCGGCAGCCGGCTTCCGATTCCGAGCGGCGCGAGACATGGGCGCGAGAATTTGGCGGTTCGTCCCGGCAGCAACAGCAGCAGCAGCAGCAGCAGCAGCAGGAACGTCCCAAGTGGCTCGAAGAGATGGAGAGTGCAGCCCGCCACCCGCAGCCGGCTGCCAACTGGAAAAACGCAATGGAGAAAGTGCGATGGCAAGTATGACAACGCCCTTGAGTGGCCCCGCCTCCTCGTCCCTGTCTCCCTCCGGAGCAGGGATTGGCAAGGAGCCGGTCAACAAAGAGATGTTTCTACGGCTGATGGTGGCCCAGCTTCGCAATCAGAACCCGCTGAGCCCTGTCGACGGTGTCGATTTTCTGACGCAGTTGAGCCAGATCAGCTCGCTCGAGCAACTGGTCGAAGTTCGCCGTGAGCTCGAAGAGATTCACAAGATTCTGGGCGCTGGACCACCGCCCGGGCAGGACGCCCGGCCAAAGAGCTAGTCCGATTTCCGCAGGAGTGAATTCGATCTTCTATGTTTACTTCCTTTTCCACCGCACTTTCGGCGCTCGGCGCCCTTTCGACGGCAGTGGATGTCGTCGGCAACAACCTGGCGAATCTCAACACGCCTGGTTTCAAGAGCAGTCTGGTCGCCTTCCATGACCTGGTGACTCAGTCGCTGGGCGCCGGGCTGGGCGAAACCCAGGTCGGTTTCGGAGTCGGACGTCCGATTACGATCCGCCAGTTCTCCCAGGGCGCCATCCAGAGCAGCCCGGGGCCGCTGGACGCGGCTATTCAAGGTGACGGATTCCTGGTGGTGCGCGACCGGCTGGGCGCTCTGCTCTATACGCGCGGCGGGCACCTGCAAGTGGACAAGGCCGGCAATCTGCTCACGTCGACCGGGGAACGCGTCCAGGGCTGGACCAGCATCGGCGGCGTGGTCGACACCAACCGCGCCATCGGCGACATCATCGTACCTGTGGGCGCGCTGAAAGCGCCCTTGGCCACCACCAACTATTCATTTGACCTGAACCTGAACGCGGCTGCCACGGCCGGACCTCCGCCATCGCAATTCTCGACCTCGATCGAGGTATTCGACTCGCTCGGCCAATCCCATCTGGTGACGGTGAACTTCACCAAGAACGCGACTGCGGGCCAATGGGACTACTCGATCTCGTTTCCGAGTTCGGATGTAACCAGCCCGATCACCCCGGTCACCGGAACGCTGACGTTTGACAACCAGGGCCGGCTCACGGATCCGCCCGTCGCCGGTCCTTTGCCGGCGCTCACGGTCAGCGGTTTGGTCAACGGCGCCGCCGACATGACAATGACCTGGCAGTTGTACAACGGAACAACCGCCCGCGTGACGCAGTTTGCGCAGCCTTCGGCGGTATCGGCGAACTCACAGGACGGCTCGCCGGCAGCGCAATTGATTCGTGTCGGATTGGACGACGGCGGCAAGATTCTGGCGCAATACTCCGACGGCCAGCAGATCGCAGTCGGGCAACTGTCGATGGCGGCCATCCGCAACCCGGAGTCGCTGGTGGCCGTGGGCAACAATAATTTCCAGTTGAGTGCGCGATCCGCGTTGCCGGCCATCGGCATCCCGGGCACCGGCGGACGAGGGACGATCCTGGGCGGAGCGATCGAGTTTTCCACGGTGGACATCGCAAGGGAGTTCACCAACCTCATCGTGTTGCAGCGCGGCTACCAGGCCAACGCGCGGGTGGTGACGACCGTCGACGAGTTGAGCCAGGAGACGATCAATCTGAAGCGGTAGCGCATGGCCGGCACAGACGTCCTGCCCCAGCCGCTCGACGAGATTCAGCATGTTGCCGACCTGGTCCTGGATCTGGAAGTCGAGCTGGATCGGAAGTCTCTGAGCATGCGCCAGATGCTCGAGCTGGAGGCGGGCAGCGTGGTGAAGCTCACCCGCTCGGCCGGAGAGAACATCGACATCGTGATCGGCGGAACCGTGGTGGCGTATGGCGAGATTGTGGTGATCGAAGACATGATGGGTGTCCGCATCACGGACTTCAACCTGGAGGGATAAGCGGCAGCATGGGACCATTTGGCCAGCTAGGGGTTGTGCTTTTCATCCTCGGTCTGGTGGTGGCGCTGCGGCTTGCCATCGCACCCGGACGGTGGCGGCGCTTGGGAAAGCGCGCGCCGGGCGGCAGTTGCCTCGAGACTGTCGATCGGGTGCACCTGACTCCCCAGCACTCGCTTCATCTGGTTCGCTTCCGGGACCGGGGTCTGCTGGTGGCGGTTCATCAGCGGGGGTGCACGCTGCTCGACAACTTCGCCTGGCCGGGGGAGGTGGCGCGGTGACGCCTTCTGTCGGATTGCTCGATAAGAACACGGGCATTCCCATGCAGATCGTGATTCTGCTCACCGCGCTGACACTGCTGCCAGCGGTGCTCATGTCGCTGACGCCGTTTCTCCGCATCACGGTGGTGTTGCATTTTCTGAGGCAGGCTTTGGGGACCCAGTCCACGCCCTCCAATCAGGTGTTGATCGGCATGGCTTTGTTTCTCACGCTGCTGATCATGCAGCCGGTGCTTGGCGAGGTGTATGAGCGGGGCTGGCTGCCGCTCGAACGCGGGGAGATGAGCGCGATCGAGGCCTTCGAGGCCGGCAGCCGGCCGATGCGCGATTTCCTGCTGCGTTTCTGCCGCGAAAAGGACATCCGGCTGCTGCTCGAAGTCACCCACACACCGCCGCCCTCCAAGCCGCGGGAGCTCGAGCTGAAGATTCTCATGCCCGCTTACGTACTCAGCGAGCTCCGCGCCGGGTTCCAGATCGGCGCCATCCTGTTTCTGCCTTTTCTGATCATCGATCTGGTGGTGGCCAGTGTGACGCTTTCGATCGGCATGGTGCAGTTGCCGCCAGTGATGCTTTCGGCGCCGTTCAAGATTCTGCTGTTCGTTTTGGTGGATGGCTGGAACCTGGTGATCGGCTCGCTGGTGCGCAGTTTATATCCGCAAGGAGGTTGAACCAACCGATGAGTGCGCAAGAAGTGGTGGACCTGTTGCGGCAGGTTTTTTGGACGACCTTCTGGCTGAGCCTGCCGCTGTTGGCGCTGGGCTTTCTGGCGGGCGTCGCCATCAGCCTGGTGCAGATCGTCACCTCGATCCAGGACTCGAGTTTCGGAGCCGTGCCGCGGCTGGCGGCATTTTTGGGGGGATTGCTGCTGTTTCTGCCGTGGATGCTGTCTCGCATCTTGTCGTACACGGCGAACCTGCTGGGAGACTTTGGCCGCTATGCCCGCTGAGATCCGGCTGGAATCTTCGCTGCTATGGGGATTTCTGCTGGCGCTGGCGCGTGTCAGCGGCCTGGTCGCGCTGGCGCCGGTGCCTGGATGGCGTCAGGGCCCGGATCTGGCGCGGGTGGCGCTGGCGGTCGCTCTCACAGCGGCCCTCTATCCGGTCTGGCCGTCCCCGCCGAAGCAGGACCCAGGCTTGGGAGAGGCTGCCGTGTGGATCGCCGCTGAGATGAGCGTCGGACTGGTGGTGGGGCTGGCCCTCAGCCTGCTGACTGAGGGGTTCGTGCTGGCCTCGCAGATCTTCGGGTTGCAGGCCGGCTACTCGTACGCTTCGACGATCGACCCGACGAGCCAGGCTGACTCGGCGGTGCTCCAGGTGCTGGCGCAACTGGCGGCGAGCCTGCTGTTTTTCAGCTTCCGGCTGGAGGAGGGAGTCTTGCGTGCGCTGGCTTCGAGCTTCGAGCGCTATCCACCGGGCCAGTGGCAAACGGGGTGGACCAATCTGGAGGGGCTGATCGGTTTCGGCTCAGCGATGTGGACGACTGCGCTGCGGCTGGCGCTGCCGGTGGTGGCGCTGCTGCTGATGCTGGACGTTGCCCTGGCGCTGGTCAGCCGCGTCAACGCACAGTTGCAATTGCTGGCGCTGGCGTTTCCCGCCAAGATGCTGGCGACGCTGGCGATGCTGGCGTTGCTTGCGGGCTCGTTTCCCATCGTGTTCCGCCAGCAGGCGGAGCGGTTTGTGGCGCTGGTGTCGCGATGAGGGACTCCCGCATGAGCAGAGAGGTGACGCTTGCCGGACCAAGGACAACGCACCGAGCAACCCACGCCTCGGAGGCTCGAGAAAGCGCGCCGGGAAGGGCAGTTTCCGGCCAGCCGGGAGCTGGTGGCGAGCTTTACCTTCCTGGGCTTCGTCTGGATGGCTACGGCGACAGCCGGATCCCTGCTCGGGCAATGGCGATCCTCGATCCGCTACTTTCTCGAACAGGCATTTCGCATCGAGGTGACGCCGCTGGCTGTGATCCGGCTGATGGAATGGGTGGGGCTTCAGCATCTGGCTGTCTGGGTGGCGGCTGGACTTCTGCTGTCGGCCGGCGCCTTCGGATTCCACTGGGTCAGCACTGGATTCGGGCTTGCCTGGAAGAAGCTCGCACCGGACTTTACCCGGCTGAACCCGCTGCCACGGCTCGGGCAGCTTCCGGGGCAGAATCTTTCCGCTTTCTTCAAAGCCCTGATCCTGCTGCCGGTTTTTGCATGGGTTGTGTACCGCGTGGCTCGAGACAACTTTGCGTCGTTTCTCGTGTTCCCGCGGATGCCGCACGAGCAGGCAGTGCTGGTGGTGGGGCGATCGCTGGCGGACCTGCTGTGGAAAGCGGCTTTCGTCTTTGTGCTGCTGGGCGCGATCGATTATTTCCGCCAGCGCCGCCGCTGGATGAGCCAGATGCGCATGACCAAGCAGGAGGTGCGCGAGGAGCACAAGGAAGTGGAGGGCAATCCGCTGATCCGGATGCGCATCCGGCGCCTGCAACGCGAACTGTTGCGGCGTCGCATGATGGAGCAGGTTCCGAAGGCGACAGCGGTCATTGTGAATCCGACTCACTACGCAGTCGCCATTCGCTACCAGATGGAAACCATGGCGGCCCCCAAAGTGGTGGCCAAAGGGAAGAACTGGCTGGCGCAGCGCATCCGCGAAGTCGCCGTGCGCCATCAGGTGCCGGTGGTCGAGAACCCGCCGCTGGCGCAGGCGTTGTACACATCCGCCGAAGTCGGCCAGGAGATCCCGCCTGCGCTGTACCAGGCAGTCGCCGAGATCCTCGCCTATATCTACCGGCTTCTGCGCGGCAATCTGCCGGGGTAGTAAGGGAGGCCGCGGGGCATGGCAACTAGTCCCACCCTGCCTACGATCAGCGCGCCCAGCTTGTCGCGAAGCGCCGAGAGCCGTCCGTCTGTTCCCCAGAGGCCTCCGCAGAGCCCGCTGGCGGACATATTCGGCGGCCGGCTGACCCAGGCCAGTTGGAAAGATCTGGTCGTGCCCCTTTCGGTGCTGGGCATTCTGATGGCGATGGTGACGCCGCTGCCGCCCTTCCTGCTCGATATTCTGATCAGCGCCAATCTTACCCTCTCGGTCATCGTGCTGCTGGTGGCGATGCACATCCTGAAGCCGGTGGAATTCAGCATTTTCCCGACAACGCTGCTGCTGATGACGCTGTTCCGGCTGGCGCTGAATGTGTCCAGTGCGCGGCTGATCCTGCTGAACGGCAATACCGGAACAGCCGCTGCCGGTGAAGTCATCGAAGCGTTCGGGCAATTTGTCGTCGGTGGCAATACCATCATCGGGGTGGTCATTTTCCTGGTGCTGATCGCCATCCAGTATGTGGTGATCAACCACGGAGCGGTGCGTATCTCGGAAGTGACTGCACGCTTTACGCTCGATGCGCTGCCGGGCAAACAGATGTCCATCGATTCGGACTTGAATGCCGGGCTGATCGATGAAGCGGAAGCTCGCTATCGCCGCCGCCAACTGGCTGCCGAAGCGGAATTCTACGGCGCCATGGACGGAGCCAGCCGGTTCACCCAGCGCGACGCGGTGGCCAGCATTCTGATCACAGCGATCAACATCGTCGCCGGAATTCTGATCGGCGTGTTGCAGCATGGCATGGAAATCGGACGAGCGCTCGAGACCTACACCGTGCTGACCATCGGAGATGGCCTGGTCACGGTGATTCCGGCGCTGATGATCTCGATTTCCGGCGGCCTGATCGTGACCCGCGCCAGCACCGAGGGCGGCCTGCAAGCGGATTTCCGCCGCCAGTTGTTTGGCCAGTCGCAGCCGCTGCTTCTGGCGGCCGGTGTGCTGCTGGCGATGTCGGCTTTCCCCGGTTTGCCGAAGATCCCGTTCCTGCTGATCGGCGTCGCCACTGGCGCCGCCGCCTGGCGCATGCGGCGCAGAGAGAGCGCCTCTGAAGAGGCAGCCACGCCGGCGGCGGTTCCGCAGCCCAAAGAGAATGTCGAAGGGCTGCTGAGAGTAGATGCGCTGGCTCTGGAAGTCGGGCTGGGGCTGGTTAAACTCGTGGAAGGCGGGCAGCACTCGACACTGCTGCGCCGCATCGCCGCCATCCGGCGCCAGATGGCCACTGAGCTGGGCTTTATTCTGCCCTCCGTCCGCGTTACCGACAACCTCTCGCTCGGTGCATCCGAGTACGTGATTCTGCTGAAGGGCGTCGATGTGGCCCGATTCCAGATGCCGGCCGGCCATGAACTGGCGATTCCAGGACCGCGTGTCACGGCTCGTGTCGATGGCATTCCTGCAAAGGAACCCGCCTTCGGCATGCCGGCGATCTGGATTCCGTCGGCCCGCGCCGAAGAAGCGCGCCTGGCAGGCTACACCGTCGTGGATGCAGTGAGCGTACTCGGCACGCATTTGGGGGAGATCGTACGTCGTCACGCGTATGAGCTGTTCTCGCGGCAAGACTCGAAAAAGCTGCTGGACCGCGTGGTCGAGGAGAATCCGAAAGTGGTCGAGGATCTGGTCCCCAAATTGCTCCCACTGGCCATCGTGCAGAAGGTTTTGCAGAACTTACTGCGAGAGCGGGTTTCAATTCGGGACGCCTCTTCCATTCTGGAAGCGCTGGGAGAAGCGGCGGCCATCACCAAGAATCCTGTCGTGCTGACCGAGTACGTACGCCAGTCGATCCGGCGCGTCGTGACCAAACCGTACTTGAACCCGGGTGGCGAACTGCCGGCTTTCTTTCTGGATCCAGGGCTCGAGCGAAGCGTCGAGTCGGCGGTCGAGCACGGCGAAAACAGCTCACATCTGGGGCTGCCCCCGCAGCGAGTGCGGGAGATTCTGGACAAACTTTCGCGCGTCCTGGGGAGCGTGGAAACGCCGGTGGTGGTGCTGGCGGGCTCCGGGGCCCGCTATTTTCTGCGGCAGATCGTGGAAAGCACACTGCCGAATCTGGTGATCGTCGCTCACAATGAGGTGCCGCCAGGGGTCCGGGTGGTCTCGCTGGGGACGGCGGGTCAATAAGGAGACAGCATGCGGCTCAAATCCTACTATGCGCCATCCGTCGAGGCAGCCATGGAGCAAGCCCGAGCCGAGATCGGCGGGGAAGCCTTGCTGCTCGAGTCGCGGCCTTCACCACCCGACGCCAGCAAGCTGGGCGCGTATGAAGTGGTATTCGCGCTCCCGGAGAACAAGCCGCCGTCATCCGAAGAGCCCCTGGCGGGGCGGCAGGCCCGCTTGCGCGGGCGAGACAACACGCCACTTCCCGAAGAGCCCCTGGCGGGGCGGCAGGCCCGTTTGCGCGGGCGAGACAACACGCCGCTTTCCGAAGAGCCCCTGGCGGGGCGGCAGGCCCGCTTGCGCGGGCGAGACAACACGCCACTTTCCGAAGAGCCCCTGGCCAGTCCCGAGGACTCTTCGCACTTGCTGAAGGATCTGGTTTCGCTGAGGCGCGAAATGGAGCGTATGCGGGAGGCAGTGGCGCGTTCGAGCACTCTGACCATGTCGGCGCATCACATCTTGCAGAACGCGGAGTGCGCACGCCTGTATTCGCTGCTGCTGGCCTCGGAAGTGTCTCCCGCACTGGCGCAGGATCTGTTGGTGAAGTGCGCCGGTGAGCCCGTTTTGGAGGCGGCCGGATCGGCGCGGCCAGCCTCGCTGGGAGTCGCCCTTCAGCAGGAAATGAGAAAACGCATCCGGGTAGACAGCGACCTGTGTTGCCTGGGGGGCCGGACTCGCCTGGTGGCGTTTACCGGTCCCCCGGGGGCAGGCAAGACGAGCGCTTTGGTGAAACTGGCTGCTCAATATGGGCTCACCAGCCGGCGTCCCATGCTGATCGTCTCTTTTGACAACTGCCGGGTGGCGGCGTCCGAGCAGCTCAGATCCTATGCGGCGATTCTGGGAGCCGGTTTCCTGGCGCTGGAAACGGGCCACGCACTGCGGCAGTTGATCGAGGAGCAGCGCGGCAAAGTCTGGATTTGGATCGATACGCCGGGTTTCGGGCCGCGGGACATGGATATGGCCGAGGAGCTGGCAAGCTGCTTTGACGGGCAACTGGAGCTGGACGTGCATCTGGTTCTGTCAGCAGCGACACGCATTGCCGACTTGAGGTTAGCCTTCGAGCGCTATGCCCGCTTCCGCCCGTCCAAGCTGCTGTTCACGCACCTGGACGAAACGGAGAGTCTCGGAGCCATTTATACGCTGGCGGCGCAAAGCGGCAAGCCCGTTTCTTTTCTTTCCAACGGGCAGCAGATTCCCGAGGACGTCGAAGCCGCCAGCGCTGAGCGCATCGTCGAATTGGTGACCCAGGGGATGGGACCCGGGTTCACCGAAGGAGCCGTTTTCTCAGCACAGGCCGGCCGCGCCGTCGCCGGCCTGTAGCACCGCGGAGCAGCGGTTGGCCAAGAGCATTGAAAACCTGGGAGGGTAATCACCGCCTCATGCATCCATACCGGGCGAGCCCCAAGCTCGACAGCGAAGAGCGGGAGAGGCTGATCCTGGAGCACCTGCCGCAGGTGCGGTTGATCGCCCGGCGGATCCACGAGCGTTTGCCGGAAAGCGTCAGCATCGAGGACTTGATCTCGACGGGGATCGTGGGCCTGATCTCCGCCATCGATCACTTCGACCCCACACACAACGTGAAGCTGCGAACCTACGCTGAATACAAGATCCGCGGAGCGATTTTGGACAGCCTGCGCGGGCTGGACTGGGCCCCCCGCCAGCAGCGCAGACGGGTCAAGCAGATTGAGGCTGCCATCGCGGCTTTGGAACAGAAGTTCAAGACCGCGCCGACCGAGGAGCAGATCGCGGCGCAGCTACAGTTGAGCATCGAGGACTACCACGGCTGGCTGGTGGAAGTGCGCGGCGTGAATCTCGGAAGCCTCGAGTCCACGTCTTCCGACGACGACAGCCGGGACCTGCTCCGATACATCTCCGATGATGAGGAATCATGGCCGTCCCGCCTGCTCGAGAGATCGGAGCTCGAGCGCCTGGTGGCCGAAGCGATCGACAAGATGCCTCCGGTGGAACGAACGGTCTTGAGTCTTTACTACCACGAAGAAATGACGCTGCGGGAGATCGCCAAAATCGTGGATTTGCACGAATCGCGCATCTCCCAGTTGAAGTCCCAGGGTATCCTCCGGCTGCGAGCTTACATTGAAAAGCGCTGGCCCATGACCCGTGGGCGGTGAGCCATGGCCGAAGAACCCAAACTACCCGACGGAGCGGAACGCTGGCTTGCGGACACGTTCGCCGGCGCACTGGCGCAGTCGCTCGAGGCGATGACGGGAGAGCGGCCTTCCTGCGAGTGGCAGCCGGTGGGCAAAGATGCCATCTCAGCCACACCAGAATGGCTGTGGTGGGAGCAGACGCTCTCCGCAGCCGTGGACGCAACCTGCTGGGTGGGAGCGCCGGAGACTGTTTGCCTCACCGTCGGAAGGCAGGCCCTGGCCGCGGCAGGGGTCGAAGATGCCAAACGCGAGGACTGCCTCGGCACATGGCATGAGATCACGAACCAGGGACTATCTTCCGTAGCTCAGGCCATCGGAAGGCTTGTGCAGCGGGAAGTCAACTGCGAGCAAGGCAAAGATCTCGAACAACCTCCCACGGCGGACACCGGCATTCAACTAAAGCTCACGCTGGGCGGTGAATCCTTTGAGCTCTCAGTTCGGTGGAGCCGAGAGTTGCAGCGGTTCTGCGAGCCCGCGCCCCGGGCGGAGCCGCAAGCAAAACCCGCGCCGGCCGCGGCCGGACCCTCGATCGCCCCCGCCGACAACTCACGAACGCTGGCCCTGCTCCTGGAAGTCGAAATGCCGGTCAGTGTGTCCTTCGGACGCACGCAACTGCCTTTGAAAGATGTTCTGAAGCTGAACTCGGGTTCCATCGTCGAGCTGAACCGCGCTGTCACCGAGCCCGTGGAACTGATCGTGAACAACTGTGTGATCGCCCGTGGAGAAGTGGTTGTCCTGGAGGGCAACTACGGCATCCGCATCAGGCAGATCATCAGCCGGGAGGAGCGCCTGCGGACGCTGTATTAACTGATGCCAAGAGATCTACTCGAACTGGCGCCCTATCTGGCCGGCTTGGCCGGCGTTGGACTGGCCCTGTTCCTGTTCCTCGAAATGAGGCGAATTCAGCGCGAATTCCAGGTGCGGTGGGCCAGACGCCAGCAGGCCCTTCACACGGAGTTGGGAAAGCTGCGCTGCCTGGTTCAGGATCTGACGGCCAGAGTCGACGACGCCGAGCGCCGGGCGGCGGTCCTGGTCCCTCCTCCAGCGGCGCCATCGGGCATGAATCTCAACCGCCGGACCCACGCCATCCGTCTCATCCGGCGCGGGCACACCCCGGAGCAGGTAGCCGCCGCTCTCGGAATCAGCTCTCGTGAGGCCGGGCTGCTCGAAAAGGCACACCGGCTGGCCGCCTCCGGAACCGCTTCCGGCTACAGCTCAAATTCCTGCTGACGGATGGTCCGGCCGCGCGGCGTTGCCGGAGGGCTTTCCTCCTCGATCGTCACCGTTGCCGACATCTCGCGTTTCTCGCGCGTCAGGCTCAGAACAAAGCTTCTCCGGCCCTCCTGGGATCGGATTGCACGAGTCACTTCAGCAGGCGAAGTTACCTTCTTGTCATCCACCTTCGTGATCACATCGCCGGCCTTCACGCCCGCCTTGTCCGCGGCCGAGCCCTTGGTCACGCTGCGCACCAGCACGCCTTCTTTCACGCCGAAAAAATCGGCAAGCTGCGAGCCCACCGACTCGGCTTCCACGCCGAGCGCCCGGCTGCGCCAGTTGATGACCGGACGCGGAATGTCGGGCATGGGAATGCGGATCTGCGGCGGCATCACCTCGATATGCGGAATCGAGATGTGCATGTCGCCTATTTCCACGGTCCGCATCTTGCGCGGCTCGATCGTCGGCGTTACCGTTTGTGTCTGCCCGCTGCGGCTGATGAGCAGCTTCACCAGACGCCCGGCCGGGGTTTCCCGAACCAGACGAACAAACTGCTCGACGCCCTCTACGCGCTGGCCCTGGTACTCGAGAACGACGTCGCCCGTCTTGAGTCCAGCCTTTGCCGCCGGGCTGTCGTCCTCGACGCGGGTGATTTCCACGCCCCGCTCCTCACGCACATTCAGCGCTTTGGCCCTCTCCGCGTTCACTTCCGCCACGCCCACGCCGAGAAAACTCCGCTCGCCGGGATAGACCATGTACATGCCGCGCTTGGCTTTCTCCTTCTCGTCGCGCGGGTTCTGCGCGAATAGAGAGGGTGCGGCTGCCATCCAGACCGCCGCAGCGGCGCCACTGATCCAAAACATCTTTTTCATAACGTCCTTCCTGAAAAGCACAGAGGCCGCGCCCCGCGGCGCCAAGCCGTTGCCGAGCCGCGCGCGTCAGCAAGCGGTCCAAGCCGTTGCTCAGCCACGCGCGTCAGCAAGCGGTCCAAGCCGTTGCTGAGCCGCGCGCGTCAGCAAGCGGTCCCGAACGGCTGGCCCGGTCCTCATCCTGGTAGACGAGGGAACGCCAAAAACGTCACCGCGTCTCCAGTCCAACGCGCACAACGGACCGCGGCGGCGGCGTTTGATTGGTCAACATGGGGGCCG
The DNA here is from genome assembly GCA_016201205.1 of Acidobacteriota bacterium. GTDB lineage: Bacteria > Acidobacteriota > Terriglobia > Bryobacterales > Bryobacteraceae > CADEFT01. The sequence goes on along the minus strand of JACQDF010000056.1, from coordinate 17,942 downwards.
CCGCGGCCTGTGCGCTCAGAACGTCTCCACCGAGGCGTTCATCTGGCGCAAAGCATGCAAGCTCTTCTGCCGGATGTAGGGGTTGCTCTCGCGAACGATCAATTCCTGAAGCGTGCCGATCATCTCGGATTGCATGTTCTCGACCAGCAGATCGACCGCCTGGGTGCGCACCCCGGCATTGTCGTCCGCCAGCACGACGGTGGACAACGCTTTGCGCATTTCCGGATCCCGGACGAAAGGTCTCAGCCCTTCGAGCGCCTTCAGCCGCACCCGCGGGTTCGGATCGTGCTGGAAGGCCCTTAAGAGAGCATGGCGAACTTCGGCGCGCTCACAGCGGTCCTTCAAGACGTCCATCGTCCGCGCCCGCAGGCCGTCATCGGTGGGATCGGCAGCGGCAGCCAGCAGCATCTGGCGAATCTTTTCATCGTCCACCCGGCCCGTCATCGTGCGCTGCCGCACCTGCTCGAGCTCGAGCTGGACGCCGCCCTCGGGATTCGGCGCCAGGTTCCGCACACGCCACGACGCCGGCTCGCTCGAGGCTCTCGCCGCTTCCCAGACTCTGGCGCCGAAGAAGCCAAGAGCCACCAGGGCCAACGCCGCCGCGGGACGCAGAATGGCCGGCCAATACACGTTCCGGCGCGCCCATTGCTTTGCTCGATCCATCCAGCCGCGAGGCAGCGCTTCGGCGGCGATCCGCGAGAGCAACTCGCGGCGGCACGCCGCCTGGAATTCAGGCGAGAACTGGTGTTCCCGCCGGTCCATCGCGCGATGCATTGCGCGCTCGAGCTCGAGCTCCCGCCGGCATGCCTCGCAGCCGTCCAGGTGCTGCTCGAGAGCCTCTTCCTGGCCGGGTTCCAGCTCGCCATACAAGTACAGAGAAAAGTCTTTTCTGGCCGACTCGCAGTTCATAGGAAATCTCCCAGCGCCGACCGCATTTTCTGGGTCGCGCGAAACAGGCAGTTCTTGGCTGCTTCTTCCGTGGCGCCAAGCGCTTCCCCGATCGCCCGTAAACGCATCCCCTGGTAATGCCTCATCTCGAAGACCATCCGCTCGCGCGGCGTCAGCTCGCTCAAAGCGCGCTCGATCCGGGACCGCAGTTGCCCGCTCATCAGACTCCGCTGCGGATCATCGTAAGGATTCTCCTGGGCCACTGCCGCCATACGGTCCACCTCTCCTTCCGGCGTCGCTATCGCCGCCGGCTCTTCTTTGCGAACCTTTTTTTTGCGCAGATGGTCCAGGCACAAGTTCGTCACAATCCGGAACAGCCAGGTGCGAAAGCTGCAATCGAACCGGAACAGATGCAGTTTCCTGTAGACGCGGAGGAACGCCTCCTGGTAGATATCGAAGGCATCCTGCTCGCTGCGCAGCAGGTTGCACGCCAGACGCAGCACGCTCTGATCATGGGCCTGAACCAAGGACTCGAAGGCGCCCTGGTCGCCTCTCTGCGCGGCGCGAATCAGGTCCGCTTCCTCGATCCGGGCAGCCGCCGGTAGGAACGCCGCTGTAATGTGACCCTCTCCCGGAATGGGCATCGTAGGTTGTGGTTTCGCAGGCCGGAGGCCTACGTTGCTGGACGTGCAGGCAGCAAAAAAGTAACGGGCTCAGGCAAGCTCGATCTCGACAGCCTTGCGAGCGGCGTCTAACGCACTGATTCTAAAGGGGTGTATTTCGCCCGGACGGATCTTCTCCGGCTCTGCACCCGCGGGCGCGCCACTTCCCTTCCACCGCGCCGACAGCATCTCAGTCAGCGAGGTCAGATCGGCCTTCTGCGGTACAGGCGCTTGCTTGAGGCCAGGTTTGTCTTTCGGCAGGCGGCACAGGCCGGTGACTCCCTCGGCCAGCTCCACTCGCGCAGTATCGTGGTGCATGGAGATCACACGGCCGCTGATGGTGTCGCCCACCTTATGCTCGGCGATAAATCTGTCCACCACGGTGGGCTCGAGTTGCTTCATGCCCAGGCGGATGCGGCGTTTTTCTTTATCGACTTCGAGCACCACGGCGCGGACTTTTTGCCCGGCTGCCATTGCCTCTTTCGGATGATCGAGTCTCTTTTCGCTGGTGATGTCGGAAATGTGGATCATGCCTTCCAGTCCGTCCCCCAGATCCACGAAGGCGCCAAATTTCGCCAGGTTTGTCACCTGCGCCGCTTCCACGATGGACCCAACCGGGAATCGCGTGTCCGCCTCCTCCCAGGGGTCGCCAAGCGCCTCTTTCAGGCTCAGCGAGATTCGTTTCTCGACCGGCTTGATATCCAGCACCACCGCCTCGACCATGTCGCCCACTTTGACCACGTCGGAAGGTTTGCGCACCCGCTTGCCCCAGGCCAGCGATGACAGATGAATCAGGCCATCCACGCCAGGCTGGATCTCGACAAAAGCGCCGAAATCCGCCAGCCGCACCACCTTGCCTCGGACGCGGTCGCCCGTCTTCAGATTCCGGGTTGCCAGCGTCCACGGATCGGTGGTCAGTTGCTTCATTCCGAGCGAAACCTTGCGTGTCCCTGGATCCACTTTCAGGATCTTCACTTCCACTGAGTCGCCGGCGGAGACGAGATCGCTCGCTTTCGACACGCGACTCCAGGACATATCCGCGACGTGCAACAACCCCTCGATGCCGCCCAGGTCGACAAAAGCGCCGAAATCGGTCACCGTTCGCACCGTGCCATGCACCACGACGCCCTCTGTGAGACTGGCGAATACGCGCTCCTTCTCGAGCGCGGCCTCTTCTTCCAGCACCACCCGCCGGTCGACCACGACATCCTCGCTCGCCTGGTCGAGCTTGGTGATGCGGCACCGGATCTCCTGGCCCACCAGTTTCTCCATCTCGGCCGGATCCTTGGCGCCGCTGCGCGAGGCGGGCAGGAAGGCGCGCACGCCGGCATCCACACGCAGGCCGCCTTTGACGACTTCCGTCACCATGCCGCCGATCACGCTCTTCTCGCGGAAGGCCTCCTCGAGTCCGCTCCAGTCCACCGGCCGCTTCACCTTGAGCATGGACAATTCGTAGTAGCCCTCGGCGCGTCCGGTGATGGTCACGGGCAGCACGTCGCCGGCCTTCACGCTCAAGCCGCCCGCGTCGTCGCGAAAGGCAGCCGGCGGCAGGATCCCCTCCATCTTTCGCCCGATGTCGACCACCACGGCTTCCGAAGTCACCGCGACCACCGTGCCTTGAAGCGCCTGGCGGCCCTCCGCCTTCTGTTCCTGCTCGAACTGCGAAAGGATTTCGCCAAAGGTGGATGTTTCTGAGGCCGGCTCTTGGGACGCCGGCTCGGGGGGCTTGGTGGAACTCATGCGGGAAGTGAATGGGTAAGCATTTATTCTGGCACAATCAGGAGGGGAATGCCGTCGCGTTGGAGCAAATGGATCCGGGGGCAGGATTTCGTCTGGCTGCTGCTGTTCGGCGGCCTGTTCCTGGCCAGCCCGGACCGCTCCGGGAGCGATCTCGAGCTGCTGGCGGCGCTGGCCATCCTTCAGCTAGCGGAGCCGCGCATCCGTTTTTTCAGCAGCCGCCGTGGAAACCTGGTTTCCATCGGCGTCAAGCTTCTGCTCGGCTTCCTGCTGATCGGGTTTTCCGGCGGCATCATCAGCAGCTACCACCTGATCCTGCTGCTGCCGGTGGTCTCAGCGGCCACATCGCTGGGGTTGGTGGGAACGCTGGTGGTGACGCTGCTTGCCTGCGGGTCTTACCTGCTGTTTGCGCACCCGCGTTTTCTCGATCCGGAGCGTTACGAGCTGACTCGCGAGGGTGTGCGGATTCTCAGCCTGCGCGTCATTTTTCTCCCGGTCGTTGGATTCCTGACGAATCAGCTCGCTGAAGCCAACCGCACCGAGGCGCGCCGCTCTCAGGTGACGGCGGAGCAGCTCGCCGAAGCCAATCGCAGCCTGCAGGAGGCCGAGGCCGCCGTGCGCCGTTCCGAGCGGCTGGCCGCTCTTGGCCAAATGAGCGCCGGACTGGCTCACGAGCTGCGCAACCCGCTCGGGACCGTCAAAGGCTCCGCCGAGATGCTCGTCAAGAACCTCCCCGCGGACGATTCCGTCGGCCGCGAGCTGGCCGGCTTCATCACTTCGGAAGTGGACCGCGCCAACTCCCTGATGACGCGATTTCTGGATTTCGCGCGGCCGCTCCAGCTCCAGCCTCTCGACAACGAACTTGGCGAAGTGCTCGACCGCGCCATCGCACAACTCGAACATCACAGCCCGCCGTTTGAGGTCCTCGTTTACAGAAATTACTCGCCCGACATCCGCCCCTTCCCGTTCGATGCGCAACTCATCGAGCGGGTCGCGTATAACCTGCTGCTCAATGCCGCCCAGGCCAGCCCACCCGGGTCCGCCGTCACCGTCAAGACCCGGCCCGCCGACGGCTATGCCGAGTTCAGCGTGATCGACCGCGGGGCCGGCATCGATCCCGCCATTCGGGAGCAGATTTTCAACCCATTCTTCACCACCAAGCGCGAAGGCGTCGGCCTCGGTCTCGCCATCGTCGCCAAGATCATCGACGAGCACGGCGGTAAGATTACGGTGGAGAGCGACTCCGGCATGGGCAGCGCCTTCCGCGTGCTGCTGCCGCTGGCCGCCCGCGAACCCGCCGCATGAAGAAGCGCATTCTCGCCGTCGAGGACGAAGAGAAGCTCCGTCGCGTCATCGAGCTTCAGCTTTCCGGCGCCGGCTACGACGTCGATCTGGCCGGAACCGCCGAAGAAGCCGTTCCGCTGCTCGATCGCGCGGATCTGGTGCTGACGGACCTGAAGCTGCCAGCCATGAGCGGCCAGGATCTGCTCGCCGCCGCGCACCGGCAGAACGCGCAGTTGCCGGTGATCATCATGACCGCCTTTGGGACGGTGGAAACCGCGGTCGAGGCAATGAAAGCGGGCGCTGTCGATTTTGTTCTCAAGCCGTTCTCGCTTGACCATCTGCTGCGGGTGATCGCGAAAGCGCTCGAGGTGAGCGCGCTGCGGGACGAGAATCGCAAGCTGCGCGAGGAGCTCGGCCACCGCTACCAGTTCGACAGCATCATCGGACACTCGCGCGCCATGCAGGAGATCTTCGCCACTGTGATCCGGGTGGCGGCCACCCGCGCCACCGTTCTGCTGGCCGGAGAGAGCGGCGTCGGCAAGGACCTGATCGCGCGCGCCATCCATTACCATTCGCCGCGCCGCGACCGCCCCTTTGTCAAGATCAACTGCACCGCCATTCCGGAAAACCTGATGGAGAGCGAGCTGTTCGGCTACGAGAAAGGCGCATTCACCGGGGCCAACACCAGCAAGCCGGGCAAGTTCGAGCAGGCTGACACCGGTACCGCCTTCCTCGACGAGATTGGCGACGTCCCGGCCTCGATCCAGGTGAAGCTGCTGCGCGTGCTTCAGGAGCGCGAGTTCGAACGGCTGGGGAGCAACAAGACCCTGCGCATCGACGTCCGCGTCATCGCCGCCACCAATGCCGATCTGCGTGCCGCTCTCGAGCAGGGCACTTTCCGGGAAGACCTCTACTACCGGCTGAACGTGGTGCCCATCAATCTCCCGCCTTTACGGCAGCGCATGGAGGACATCCCCTTGCTGGCGCACCATTTTGTCGCCAAGCTGGGCAGCGGCGTGGAATCCATTTCCGATGCGGCCATCGAGAAATTGATGCATTATCAGTGGCCGGGAAATGTGCGGGAGCTGGAGAACGTCATCGAGCGCAGCCTGGTGCTGTGCTCGAGCAGGACGCTCGAGGCGGCCGATATCCGGCTCGATACCGCGCCGAAGACGCGCGGCTTGGGCGATTACTTTCTGCCGGAGGGCATGTCGCTCGACGAATACGAGCAGACCATCATTCGCGAAGCGCTGAAACGCGCCAGCGGCAACAAGAGCCAGGCGGCGCGCCTGTTGGGTTTGACGCGGAATGCGCTGCGCTACCGGCTGTCGCAGATGGGTCTGGAGAGCGGGGAAGTGTAGCCTGAAGCACGGTTGTCCGCACGGAATCCAAAGTCTAGCTCTGGGCTTCGTCTCGCGGGCCCGCATCACGCAGATCATGAACCTGCTCAACCTCGCGCCGGAGATCCAGGAATACTTGCTGCTCCTGCCGCTGCCCGAGGGCGGTTCTCCGCTTGCCGAAAGTGGGATTTGGGCGCTATGTGCCGTGACGGAGTGGGAACGGCAGCGGGCAGCGTCGCGGAGTGTCAGTAATACTGCTTGATGTACGCGTACGCCTTGTCGAACAACTCCTGCTCGCGGTGAAGTTGGTATTTGAGCAGGAATTCCTGTTCCGCCAACGTGCGCCAGTTGATCGTTGGCGACAGCGACCCGACGGAGATCGCCAGAGCCCGGTCGAAGAACACGTCGCTCTGCATGAAGAACGGCAGGAAGTCCTTCTCGATGCGTTCCGTGTTGGCTCGGAGGACCATTGCATGCGCCGGGCAAATCCCCTCGAAATCCGCGACGGCGAGCTTCTTCTGATAGGCGCGCCGCTTCCCGAAGATGATGTCGCCCGGCTTGAACCGGAGTTTCTGTGCTTCGACGTCCGTCGGCTTGCCCCATCGGCGGATCTTCAACGACTCCGGGTCGAGATGCTCCAGGCCAACGTAGCGCTCGACGCCGGCCTTCGACGGGTCATCCACACGGTCGCCGATGCAGTTGGCGATCTCACCGAAACGTACGACTTCCCATCCTTCCGGCGCCTGGTCCGCTGCCGCGCGCGGTTTCGGCTTGACGCTCACTGCTTCACCTTGAACAGATAGCGCCGCTTCAGGTCGTTGCAGTGGCTGGGCGGCAACAGGCGTTCGTGCTGGAGCCGGCCCACAACGATGCCGGGCGCCACGCCCGCGCTGGCGGCGACGTTCCGAATGGCGGCCTTGCTGTAGCGGCCCATCGAACGGATCGCTTTCCACTGCGCGGCGGGGATGAGCGATTCGGCAGCGAAGCGGTTGGCCTGATGCTCTTTGTCGGTGTCAGACCCGTCCCACTCCACGAATACCTCCTTTTTCCCGTGCAGCAGGATATGTCCCACCTCGTGGAAGAAAGTGAACCAGAGATGATCGTCGGTCTTGTAGCGCAGGCTCAATTGGATCAGAGCCTTCTCGGGCGTGAGCCACTGGGTGACGCCACTGGCGCGGCACCCGGTCAACTCGGGGACGAACACCACGGCCACTCCCGTCGCGGCGCACAGTTCGGTGATGCGCGGAACAAACTCACGTGGGTCGCCGGAGAGAGTCAGCGCGCGCAGCTTCCGCAGGCTCGCGCGCAGCCGCGCTTCATCGAATGGCTGCGATGCTATCTCGCGAGCCACCACCTCCCCCCGGCGCAGCCACGCCGACAGCGCTCCAAGATAGCCCTCGAACGCTTCCGACTTCCGGAAAGCGAACTGGCGGCTGGACCAGATGTCGCGCCACTCCACCGGAGAAGCGACGCCAAAATAGTTCAGCAACTCCCGAACCTGCCCCACCTTGTCCTGAACCGGCTTCAGCCAGCCCCATTTCGTCATCTCTTTTACGGGGAACTGAGCAAGCCACTCGATCTGGCCGGAGAGACGGTCGTGCTCCGCCTGGCGGGCGAGATGCTCCCGGTAGCGGGCCTCGCGGGTGTTCCAAAAGGCAGCCGGAGCGCCGAGCGAGCGCTCCAGTTGGATCGCCATGTCGTGAGTGATCGGCGCCTTGCCGGCCACGATCTCGTTGATGTGCTGTTTCGGGCGTCCCGTGCGCGCGGCCAGTTCCGCCTGGGTCATGCTCCGGCCTTCGAGCAACTCGGCGAGGGTCGCGCCGGGCGGCGAAACCTGGTCAGGAGTGTAAGCGGTCGGTTCGTTACTCATGGGGGTCAAACACTCTCTCGATGATTACGGCAGTCACTTTCGACCAATCGAGGCCTCCGTCGGGCTTCGACGGCAACGGATCGCGGTCGGGACGGAAGTAGAGACGGTACGGTCCGTCCAGATCCAGGGAAAGCAGTCCGTCCAGGTTCCCGGTGAGCGCGTGGCAGCGTCCTGGAAGGAAACGGAAATCTTCGAGCGTCGCGGCGGCATCGAGATCGTCGAGCCGCTGGCGGATTCGCTTCGCCCTCTCCGGTCCGTGTTTGCGAACAAGCAACTCCTGACGGTTGCAGACTGGCCACTTCTTCCCGAAGCGACGAGGCGTTCGCCTGCCAACGGCGCGCCGCCTCCCGGACAGCCTGGGAGCCATTGGCGCCGTTACCGTTTCCGGCCGCCAGCGGCGGGCGCAAGTACATGGCAATGTTAAGATTCCCCTGGTTGGCCCGCACTTCGTCCAGATGGACCACCTCTGCAAACCCTTCCACGTCGCGGAACGCCCGGTACGCGCGGTGAATCTTCTCAATGTGGGACTCATCCAGGAAGCTCTGGCCCCGCTCGCGCGTAACTTCATTGACGGCGTTGATGAACAGAATCTTGCGGCGCCGCGCGGCCGGCTTGTTCATCCGGCAAACCACAACGCACGCTTCCATGGGCGAGTTGTAAAACAGATTCGGCCCCAGCCCCAGCACACATTCGAGAATGTCGTGCTCCACCAGGCGGCGCCGCATAGCTCGAACTCCTCGTCGAAGACGTCGGAGATCCGCTTGAAGAAGAGCAGCGGGAAGATGTAGCTCTTGAAATCCGCCGCGTCCACGGGGCCGCGTAGGATGTTCGCCACCGCCCAAAGATGGCCTTCGAGGACAGGGAGACTCGCGTGACTAGCAGAACTGGCCATAAACGCGGAACCTTACATTCTACCGGTTTACTGCCTCGGATGCCGGGATTCCCCAAGGTACCTGGATTTGCACAGAAATCCTCAGCCGTTTGCAGTCAAGAATTTGATTCTATTCGATCTTAACGACTTGGATTAAGTTTAGCCCAATTGTATATTGACTAATATTGACTCTTCTACAATCCTAGATTCGCGACGCCACCGGGCCGCGTTCCTGCGCGTCCAGCAGTGAGACTCAGTCCTCGAGTCTCAAGCGATAGATGCGAATCGCGTTCTCCTGGCCGACTTTGCGGGCCAGCTCCGGCGGCAGACCTCCGAGCAGGGATCCCGTCCGTTTCAGCCCCTCTTCAAAACCCGGCCGGGCCATGAACGTGTCTGAGCCCAGCACAAAGCGCTCGGGAAAGGACCGAATCAAGTCCAGCCACGCAGCACGCAGGATTCCGTTTCCATCCAAGAGCTGATTTTCGGGAAACAGGGGCGGCCGGACCGGCGCCCGCAGTTGCAGGTAGAGATTGGCGTGCGCTTGGAGCAGCCGCCGCAGCAGCGTGGTCGTCAGATTCCCTGTGTTGTCCCAGCCAATATGCGCCCAGACGATCCGCGCCTTCCGGTTGCTGGACAGAAGCCGCTCGAGGGCGGTGATATTTTCTCGCACGGTTGGCGGATTCAGAGGACTGATCTCGAGCAGCCGGGGCGGCACGGCCATGTCGCGGACGGCGGCTTCGATGTGGAGGTCGATGGGTACGTCGTAGCGGGCCGCGAGATCCGCCAGAAGCAGAAACAGCGGATGATCCGGAGGGACCGCCTCATACGGGTGCTCTTCGCGAAAGGAGAAGTGCAATGCCGTCATCTCTCCGAATCCCACGGCGCCGGTGCGAACCAGCTCTGCGGCCTTCGCCTCGAACCGGCGTCGAAGCTCCGGCGTCTCCCCGCGATCCACCGCCTGCTGAATCAAGGCTTGTAAGCCGCCGCCAAGGAATGCAATCCGCTTGGGATTGCTTTTCGCCGCTTCCACGAGCAGCCGCTCCAGTTGCGGCATTTCCCTGGGGGCGGGGGGCAGCGCCATCACCGTCCTGATAACGCCTCTTCGCTCGTGAATCGCCAGTGTCTCGGCCAGGCGCTCGGGAGAGAAGACATGCTCTCTGATTCCAGGCCCTCCCAAGGGGTGAGCGTGTGTGTCAATCCATTTCCACTGTGGCCCTTCTCCGGCCGCGGCTTGCGGTGCGGGCATCGAAGCCCGGCAGAGGACTGCCATCAGGACTGCTGCAACCGAGCTCGTTGACATGACAGTTACCGCTCGCGCCATGAGATGTACTTCACATCCACGAACTCGCCGGGCGATCCCGACGCGACAGGATCGAGACGCAGCCCGGTGATCCAGCCGCGCCATTCGGGCGACGACGCCATATCGATTTCATAGGTATGATAGCGCCCGTCGGTGATCACGTCGAACGGCAGCCGCCGGACCGCGGAGAATCCCTGCCCCGGCACGGACCAGAACAATTCAGCACGGTCCTGTTTTGTGCGGTGAGCAGCCCGAATGTAGAGTTTCGCGACCTCCTCCGCTCTCCACAGACCAGGCGGCCCGGTCAGGTATGGGTCTTCGCCTTCGACGCCGATACGCAGACGCCCCCGCACCGGCCAGCCCGTGTCGGACGCGTTCGTGTAGGTCCAGTGCTGCCTGTCGCGGCGAAAGATGTACTCGGGGCGCGGATCGGGCCGGTTGGCGTACGCATAGTCGCGGATCTGATCGGCGCTTCCGACAATCAACTGGTACTCGTAGCTGTAACGGATGTCGTGATCGAGGATTTCGCGGCGTACTGGTGAGATGTAGCCCGTCGGATTGTCTTTCGGCCCGCCGACCCCGCGAGTCCCGTGAAAGCCGCCGATGAAGCGAAAGACGCCCGGGTGAAAGACGCCGAGGCCGAAGCCGTCGTCGTTCACCAGTGCGGCCCAATTCTCGGTCGCCTGCCAGTTGGCCCAGGGCGGGCCCGAGTTCACGATCTCGCGCACGGGCGCTTTCGTGAACGGTTCCAGTCCGTCGTAGGTGAACAGATGATGGAACGGCCCGTTGGTGTACACGGCCGGAAGCTCCTGGTCCCGCGCAGGATACTGCGAGCGGTCCGGACGCAGGTTGTTCAGCCGCGCCCGCACACGGGCAATGTTGTGGTCCAGCTCGATCCACGTCTCGAAGGTGCATTCGCACGCTACGTTGTCGAGAGCCCATTGCAGCGGCGCCGCTCTTACGTACAGCGTCGTGCCGTCGTTGGAGTACTTGAGGAGGCGCGAACGGTTCCTGTATACATCCCCCGTCGAAATGGGATTCCAGGGCCAGTTCGGCCACGACGGATGCGGCCTGCCGAAAGGCGCGGGGCCCGAATAATACGATTGCTGGATCTGCCGGCCATAATCGGCCGAGTTGATCATGTTCTCCTGACCGGCGGCGGCCAGATATGTAATCGAGCCCCCAAGCTCGAGGTCCACCCCGATGCGGATGCTGCCGTTGTCCAGGTAGGTGAGTTGCTGGGCGGCCGCAGAGGCGGCCCACAGCGCGATCAGCAATCTCATGCAGTGACTTCCGCGACCGTCGTCAGGGTTCCGCCGCCCGCCTGGAATTCCGCCATCATGCTCGCGGCTTCGTCCCTGCTCAGGCACTCGATGGCGTCCGTCACCAGCGCGACTGGCCTGCCCGTCCTCAGAAGGCCGAATGCGGCGTGCCGGACGCAGATCTCCGTCACCACGCCATAGACGACATACCGGTCCGCCCCCAGGGTCTCAAGAAGCGCTTGAATATTGGCATTGGTGAAGCAATCGACCGTCTGCTTTTCCAGAATCACCTGCCGCGCGCCACCGAGCGAGATGCGCGCTTCCCGGCTGGGGATCACGACCCGCTTTTCCAGCACCGTCGCCGACGGCTTCCGCTGCGGGACGGTTGCGGCCACGCAGTGCGGCGGCCACGTCCGGAACTCGATGTCGTTTTCCTCGTGCGCATCCGCCGTGGAAACGACAAAAGCGTCCTGCGCGGCCGCCCATTGATTCAGCTTCGCGACGCGAGAAACAATGCGTTCGGCCCCGGGGACGTAGAGTGCGCCCGCCGGGTAAAGAAAATCGATCTGCGTATCGATATCGAAAAGGACGGTGTTCATCGGCCGCGGCTAGCTTCCGATCTGATTGTGCCGTACTCGATCGAGGAGCGCCAGCAGCTCCGCGCTGTGCTCGACCTTCCACGGCTGCTGCGCGTCCGTCAGCATGTGCAAAGCGGCTGGCAGGTTGCGCACCCTCTCCATTGCACGCTGGCGAATCGTTTTCGCGCAAGGCGACGGCTCGACCAGCTCGCCGCCCAGAATCACCGGTTTCAGCAGCGCTTCCTGCTGCTGCGGATGATCGCCGCAGGACGGGCACTCCCAGGAGCAGCCGATCAAGTCGCGGTCCGGGTAGCGGAACACCTGCTTGGCGCCAGGCATCGTTCCTTTGCCCTCACTGAATTTCGCGGTGTAGCGGCGGCTGCTCTCCCCGTCCAGCTCGACCAGTTTGTACACGGCGCCCAGGCTGGGCACATCCGCTGACGTCGCCAGATCCGTTCCCACGCCGAACGCATCGATGGGCGCTTTGGCGGCCATGATTTCCAGGATCTTGTACTCGTTCAGGTCGCCAGTCGTCATGATCTTGGCATCGGGCAGGCCCGCCTCATCCAGGATTCTGCGCACCGCGCGGGAGAGCTCGACCAGGTTGCCGCTGTCCAGCCGCACGCCCCACAGCGGTTTCCCAAGGGAGGCCGCCTTTCGAGCCCCCTCGAGCGTGTCGTAGGTGTCGATGAGGTACACGGTGTTCTCGCCCAGCAGCCGCTGAAGTTGCCGGAAGGCCTCGATCTCTTCGGCAAACGCCTGCACCCAACTGTGCGCAGCCGTGCCGAACACCGGGATCCCGAACCGCATCCCGGCCAGCGTATTGCTCGTGCCGGCACATCCGCCAATATAGGCGGCCCGCGCCGCCAGCACGCCCGCTTCCGGCGAATGCGCCCGCCGCGTGCCGAACTCGACCACCGAGCGCCCGGCGGCAATCTCCGCCACCCGCGACGCCTTGCTGGCGATCAGCGTCTGGAAAGAGATCGACGACAGCAGATACGTCTCCGGAATCTGGGCTTCGATCAGCGGCGCCCGCACCGTCAACAGCGGCTCGCCGGCAAACACCGGCGTGCCTTCGGGCATCGCGAACAAATCGCCGGTAAACCGCAGCCCGGCCAGAAACTCGAAGAACTCGAGCCGGGCGCCCGCAAACTGCGGCAGTCCTCGCAGATACTCGATGGCGTCGCTTGTGAACCGGAATCCCAGCAGGTATTCCACCACCTGCTCGAGGCCCGCCGCCACCAGGTAGTTGCGGTTCCGCGGCAGCCGCCGCACAAACAGCTCGAAGGTCGCCGTCTCCCGCGACTTGCCGGCTTCGAGATAGCCGGCCGCCATCGTGAGCTGGTACAGGTCGGTGAGCAGCGCGTTCACGAACTATTTCTTTTTTCCGTCTTTCTTCTCATCTTTGCCCGAGGAGGGCGGCTTGATGTCGCCGGCGGCTTTCTCGAGGGCGTCCACCGCCTGCGAATCCAGCTCATACACGGAAGGCTCGTTGACGCGGATGGCGAAGTAGCTGTTGCCGCTCTTGGAAATCTGCACGTGGTCGGCGATCTTGCCTTCTTTTGCGGTCACTTTCACGTCGAAGACCGGCGTGGTGAAGCCGGAGTCGGCGAACTTGATGGAAGAGAAGTCCCGCAGCTTGTCGACGAAGGACTGGACGCCGACGGAATCCATCTGCTGGTTCCCGAGCATCCACTTTTCGCCCGACTTCTGGTAGGCCTTTGTCTGGCCGCCGCTGCCCTTGATTTCGATCTTTGCCGGATCGTTGAAGCCGAAATCAAACAGCTTCTTGTTGCGGAAATCACTCAGCGCTTTGTCCAGTCCTTCGCCCAAATCATTGCCGACCTTGTGGACCCCGGCCACGGCGGAGCCCTTGGCGAAGTAGTCCTTCTCCTTCTTGCGCACTTCAATCTCGCTGGTCCCGGCCGCATCGGTGACCCGTGTCACGGCCACCTTGACGCCGGATGCAAACGACGAAGCCGCCTTCCTGGCGTCCTCCTCGGACACCGCAGTGTCCATCTTGGCGTCTTTGATCTTGCGCACCAGCTCTTCCACCGCCCAGTTATCCGCGCGCAACGGCTTCGGCTTCACGATCTGCCACTCGTTTTGATTGTTCCTGCCGAATTCGATCGTCTGCGACTTCGCCGTCAGCTCGACGCGCGTCAGCTTTTCCGAATCAAAGGCCACCAGCCGTCTGTCGCGCAAATCCTGGGCGGTCTTGTCGAGTGACGTCTTGTTGAAGCTGCCAATCGTGTACACCTTGGTCTCGACGTCCAGCCTGGCGAAGAATCCGCTTCCTCCCGGCGTCTCGTCGCCGATCTCGAGTTTGGTTGCCTTGCCGTCTTTCCTGGTGACGATCACTTCCAGTTGCGGCGCCTTCAGGCCAAACGTCGCCAGATCCTCGGCCTTCTCTTCCACCAGCCGGTCGGAGCTCAGCGAGGAGACTGTGGACACCACCGAATTCACCGAATCCTGGTCGGCGGCCAGCGCCTCCGGAGCCGTGATCTGCCACTTGTCGCCTTTCTTGAGCGTCGTGATCTTGCCGTCTTTACGCCGGATCTCGATCTGCTGGATCTGATCCTCGGGAATGGCCATCAGCTTTGGCGAATCGCTGGTGGGCCCTTTCTTCTCCTCTTGCGCTTTCTTTTTGCTGGAAAAATAGACAGCGCCGCTCAGCACGGCCAGCACCGCCAGCGCCGCGAGCAATCCGCGCAACTGCATGGGCTATCTCCTCTTCCACCAGACGCCGAGGCCGGCGGCGATGACGATCAGCGGCAGCGCGAAGACACTCGAGTACAGAACAAACTGCATCTGCATGCGCGTCAGGTTCAGTCGCCGGTCCTGCGGATCCTTGGGCCGGATCGAGATCAGGTCCTCATCGGCCGACAGCCAGTTGAACATGTTCATCGACAGGTCGCGGTTGCCGTTGAAGCCGAGGATGTTGTTGGCCATGAAACTCGACGAGCCCACCGCCACCAGCCGTCCCTTCGGCGCGTCACCCGCACCCGTCGTTTGCACGGCCGCCCCCAGCGTGAACGGTCCCTTCTTGTCTTTGGATGGATTCAGCCTGATTTCCGCCGACGTCAGGTTGTCGGTCGCGTAGCTGTTGCCGGAGGTTGAGAACAGCTTCTCCGCTGTCATGTTTGACGGCGATTTCACTTCCAGCGAACGCGCCAGCGGGAAGGCAGTCGCGATCTCCTTCATGTCCCGCACGATGACGTGGGACTCATAGCTGACCACCAGCGGCACCACTTCGCTCAGCCCGAAAAGCTGTCCGATGCCGCTGGTGTCCAGCACCAGATTCCTGCTGACAGTGACGCCCCATTCTTCGAGCTGCTTCCCCAGGGCGGCGTTTTCGGAGATGTCTCCCCGGCCGGCCTTCAGCGGCGGGTCCAGCGCCACCAGCAGCCGCCCGCCGCCGGTGAAGTATTTCTTGAGCGCGTCCACGATCCGCTGGTCATAGTCAAAGCGCGGGCCGGCCACCAGCACGATGGTACAGTCCTTGGGCACTTCCGGCGACTCGAGCAGACGGACCGAGCGCGACTTATAGTTGTTCTTTTCGAGCAGCTCCTTCAGCCGCGAGTACCCGGTGCGGTCCGAGTCGTCAAAGCTCTTCTCGCCGCCGCCGGTCACCGAGCACACATTGCGCTCGCCGGTCTTCAGCGCCCGGATCAGCGCGCTCGTCAATTCCTCTTCCGTCAGGCTTCGCGCTTCCTCGCGCTTTGCGCCCGCTTCTACGTAGATCGTGCCCGCCGTCCGGAAGCCGTAAGCTTTGGCGATCTGCGGCTTCTTGTCCGGGTCGACATACTCCACCGACAGCTTCGTCGACAGCGCGTCGTAGCGATCCAGAAGATCCTTGGCGCGCGGAAAGTCCGAGGTTCGGTCGAAGTACAGGACCTTGACGTCGCTCTTGAGCCCCTTGACCAGCTTCTCGGTCTGATCGGACAGGCTGAACCGCTTGTTCGAGGTGCTGTCATAGCTCTTGTTGTGACGCTGGGCGAGCCAGTTGCCCGCTCCGAGAATCGCCAGAATCACGGCCACATAAACGACGAGGTACAGCGTGTATTTCGTCTGCCGGGTTTTCATCCAGTCGGTTGTCATCTTACGCCCTCCACCGCAGCGATTCCATCGAGCGCGCCGTCAGGAACAGGCCGAAGAAGATCACCGAGGCGTAGTAGACGACATCTTTGGTGTCCAGCACGCCCTTGGCGAAGCTCTCGAAATGCCCCATCACGGACAGATATGCCAGCACCTTGCCCGTCGCCGTCGTGCTGTAGGCGGCCACCCAGTCCAGCACCCATAACATCAGGCAGATGGCAAACGTGCCCACGCCGGCGATGATCTGATTGCGCGTCGTGTTCGAGATGAAGGTGCCGATCGCCAGCAGGCAGCTCCCTTGCAGCAGCAGCCCGAGATAGGAAATCAGGATCGGTCTCCATTCCGGCTTCCCGTACAGGAACAGGATCGAGAGATCGAGCGCCGAAATCAGCAAAATGCAGAGAAAGAGAATCACGGCCGCCAGCCACTTGCCGGTGATGATCTCGAGATCGCGGATCGGCGAAGTCGCCAGCAGCTCGATGGTGCCCGTCTTTTTTTCTTCGGCGAACAGGCGCATGGTGATCATCGGAATGATGAACAGCCCGATCACGCTCACGTTCATCATCACCGGCCGCACCACCCACTCGTTGACGTCCATCGGCATGCCCCGGCCCATCATCATCATGTCCGTGCTGCGCATCACGAAGATGGCGGTGGCGGCGTAAAAGAAATAACCGCACACCAGCGCAAAAAACGCCATCAGCCCGTAGGCGATCGGCGAGGCGAAATAGCTCTTCAGCTCTTTCCGGCAGAGGATCAGAATGTTGTTCACTTGGCGCCTCCCGCGGCCGCTTTGTCCGAGGCCATCAATTGAAGGAAGATTTCTTCCAGGCTCAGGCCCATCGAGTGCAGCTCGATCAGGTTCCAGTCGGACTGCACCACCGCCCTGGCCAGGTCCGCCCGCACCGGGCGGCCCTGCGCGCTTTCCACCGTGAACACCAGCCGGTTGTTGCGGTTTTCCTTGAACGTGACGCGGCTGACTCCATCCACGGTTTCCAGCTTCTGCTTGACCGCGTCGTGGCTCAAAGCGCCGTTGCGGCCCTCCACCTCCACCGAGACCAGCTCCGCTCCGCGCAGCCGGAGGTTCAGGTTCTCCATCGTGTCGGTGGCCACCAGCTTGCCTCTGTTGATGATGATCACCTTCTCGCAGGTCTGCTCGACTTCCGGCAGCACGTGGGTGCTGAGGATGATGGTGTGCTCCTTGCCCAATTCTTTGATCAGATGCAGCGTCTCGCGACGCTGCTCGGGGTCCAGAGCCGAAGTCGGCTCGTCCAGGATCAGAACGTCCGGATTGTGGAGAATCGCCGCAGCCAGACCGACGCGCTGGCGGTACCCTTTCGACAGTCTGCTGATCAGCTTCGCTTTCACGTCCTCGCAATGACAGCGCTCGCAGGCTTCCTCGACGCGCCGCGCCAGGTCCACCCGCGGCACGCCTTTCAGCTTGCCCACGAACTCCATGTACTCGGACACTTCCATTTCCGGGTACAGCGGCGGCGTTTCCGGCAGGTATCCGATCCGCCTTTTCACTTCGATCGGCTCGCGGATAACGTCATAGCCGGCGACTTCGGCTTTGCCTTCCGTCGGCGGCAGGAAGCAGGTGAGCACGCGCATCGTGGTGGTCTTGCCGGCCCCGTTCGGTCCCAGAAACCCGACGATCTGGCCTTTCTCCACCTCGAATGAGATGCCGTCCACGGCGACGTTGCGTGCGTACCGTTTGGTGAGGTTTTCTACTTTGATCATAGTGACTTAAGGAATGACCATCTCCGGGAGCTATGGGATTCAGCGCTGCTCCAGCGCTGTCAGACTCAGGATGGTGTTGCAGTAAACATCATAGAAATCTCGATCGGCGGTGTCAAATGGTTCAGACGGCGGCGGCCGCCAACCGTTACGCCCGATCCCGTCTACAATAGAAACGTTCCCTGGGGATCGCCATGTTGCTTACCGCCGTTGTTTCCATTCTCAGCGGGGGGATTGCCGCCGCCCAGCAAGTCCCGCGCAACTATTTTTCCGAGCCGGCTCTGGCGCCCGACCGGCCGGAAATGGCCTTCGTCG
>JACQDF010000333.1 GCA_016201205.1 Acidobacteriota bacterium | reverse complement strand
CTCCTACTGAAAAGCGCACCGAGCTGTGGGCCGGCGGATACCGCCCGCTGGGCTTTGTCTCCAACGCCTGGTGGAAGGGGTACAAACTGGGCGTGCAAGCCAGCTCCGATCACGTCTCGACGCATACTTCCTACGCGTATGTGATTGCGGAAAGCGACACGCGCGAAGGGCTGCTGGACGCGATGCGCAAGCGTCACACATACGCGGGCACCACCAACGCCCTCATGGACTGCCGGATGACGATCGACGGCAAGACATACCTGCAAGGCGACATTGTAGCGTCGCAATCTTCGCCGGAATTGACGGCCCGCATCATCGGCTCCGCGCCCATCAAGCAGGTGGTGATCGTGCGCGACAACCAGGTCATTCACTCTCAGGAGCCGAAATCAGAAACGTACGAGTTGCGTTTTCGGGAAACCGCATCGCTTGCTCCCGGGGAGCATTTCTATTACGTGCGAATGGAGCAGACCGATGGCAGCGTCGTCTGGTCGTCCCCTGTCTGGATTCAAAGGAAGTGACGGACAAAGGCATGAACCGGAGACAACTTCTCAGCTCAGCGGCGGTCCTGCCGGCGGCGGTCCTGCCGGCGGCGGTCCTGCCGGCGGCGGTCCTGCCGGCGGCAAACTTCGCAATGCCGGCGGCCGCGAAAGATCTGCCAAAGCAGATCAAGATCACGGGTCTGGAAACCGACTTGCTAAGGAACCAGCCGCGCGAGCCCAACTACGACGCCATTCACGCCCTCGGCGTCGACAGCGGCTCGGTGGTGCTGCGCATCAAGACCGATGCGGGCATCACCGGCTGGGCCAGCACTTCCTTCGGCATGATCGGCGGCGGCCCGCGTGTGGTGCAGACGATCCTCGAGCATGAAGTGAAGCCCGTGATCCTGGGGAAAGACCCGGCGTTTCCGCGCGGAATCCGCTCCGAATTGTGGAAAGCGCTTGAATATCACGGCGTAGGCGGCGTGGCCCACTTTGCGATTTCCGCAACCGACATCGCCATCTGGGACATTCTTGGCAAAGCAGCCGGCATGCCGGTGTGGAAGATGCTGGGCGCGTACCGGGACCGCATGCCGGTCTATTCGATGTGCGGCTGGTATTACGACAATGACCAGGATCTGTCCAAGTACAAGCGCCAGATGGATGCCGCCTTCAGCCAGGGTTATCGCGCCGTCAAGATCAAGACCGGCCGTTTTTCGCTCGACGACGATGTCCGCCGCATTCGAGCCGCGTTGGATATGGCCGGCAAGGGACGCCGCGTGCTGGTCGACGCCAACCAGGTCTTCAATCGTAATGAAGCGCTGCGCCGGGGGCGCGTCTATCAGGAAATGGGCTGCTTCTGGTACGAAGAGCCGCTGCCGCCTCATGACATGGAGGGCTATGCCGAGCTGGCGCGCGAGCTCGACATCCGCATTGCCACCGGCGAGAACCTGTACACCAAGTACGCTTTCGCTGAGCTGATCGCGCGCCGCGGCGCCGATGTTGTCCAGCCCGACAACCGGCGCGCGGGCGGCGTCACCGAATGGATGGAAATCGCCGCCATCGCCGATGGCTATGGCCTCGAATTAGCGAGCCATGGAGGCGGCTCGACCAACCTGAACATGCTGCTGGCTATGCCCAATGCCATTTACATGGAAACCAGCGGCCCGCACAAGATGATCGAGGGCGAGGTGCTGGCTCCGCAGGAGGCCGGCATGAGCAGTGAGACGCCGCGCAGCCAGATCGAGAAGAACAAAATCGGCTAATACCAATACTGTTCAGTACCGTGTGGGGCGGGGCAGACATTCTTGGCTGCCGCCGGCTTTCCAGCCGGCGCTGCTGCGTGCCGCGCCGGGCGCTGCTGCGTGCCGCGCCAGCCGGCGCTGCTGCGTGCCGCGCCGGGCCGAAGCCCGGCGGCAGGCTGAAAGCCTGACCCCACCGAAGACAATTGACGGTTAATACTCCAACTGCACCATCATCTGAATCTGGCGCGCATTCTGCGCCTCGACGATTCCGCCAAATGAGCTCGTCCAGTAGGGGCTCACGCGCAGCCGGTTGGTGTGATTCAGCAGGTTAAAGCCTTCCACGCCGAACTGCAACCGGGCGCGGCCTTCCTTGACTTTGACCGTTTTCATCACCCTCAGATCCAGCGAGACGGCGCCCGGTGTCCAACGTGAATTTCGCGCGAAACCGGCGGGGCGCGCCGAGATCGGATACGCGCCGGTGCGATACACGTCGCCGGCGAGCAGCGTGTTGAGCGGCCGGCCGCTTCCCCAACTGAACACCGGCGCCAGCGTGATTCTCCCCGGAGCCTCAAACAACCCGCTGAATGCGAGCCGGTGACGCTGGTGATGACGCGCCGGCGCCCAATCGGCACGCAGATTGGCGGGGTCGAGCGGCTGTTCATCGAAGTCAGAGGCGTCGTCCTTCGTTCGGCTCAGGTTGTAATGAACCAGATACGTCAAGTCCTTCCGGAGACGCCGGTTGACGGAGAGGGCGACGCCCCGATAGGCCGACGTGGCAGTCTGCTCGAGGTGATATTGCGGCGGCAGCATCAGACTGGCATTGCGCACGCGCGGCAGGTGCAGTCCGCGCACGTCGCTGAACTCGACGGTGAAGGTCGTGTCGTTGTCGAGCTTCCGTTCCATGCCCCCAGCCAGCTTCCGGCTATAGGTGCTTGTGAAACCGGGTGCGGCCCGGTACACGCTGGCCGGCGCGCCTGCGATGGGTGAGGAAAGCGCACCGCCGCGCGTAAGCGCGAACACCCGTTCAGCCATGGCGGCCGACAGGTACAGATCGAACCCGCGAACACCGTCCTTTTGAATCGCGTCGTTGAGATATTCAAGCGGGTATCTGTCAAAGAACAAGCCGGCCCCAGCGCGAAATACCCACTTCGAGGAGCCAGCCGGGTGCCAGGCGACGCCCGCTCTGGGCGCCACGTTGCCAACGGGCGAAGGGAACCCTGCTGGAAGTCGCTGGAAATCGTAACGCACGCCCGCCTCGATGGAGAGACCGGGTGTGATCTGCCACCGGTCCTGAAGCCATCCGCCGGCGGGAATGGTGTTCATGGCGGTGTGCGGGTCTCCGAACGCCTGAAAGAACACATCCGGCCGGCCTTGCTCGAAGGCCTCGAGGCTTGGAAAGATGTAAGCGCCGTGGAAGCGGTGCGCGAGGCGGCCGTCAAACCACACTGCATGAACGCTGGCGCCGGCGCTCAGCAGATGCCGGCCACGCGACCATTGCAGGCTCTCGACGATCTCCGCATGCCGCTCCGTTCGCTCCTGGTCCGAGCGATAGGAGCGCCCGAATGTCAGCACGCCGGGGATCTCGTACATCGGCCCCGCGCCGTTCGGCGTCACGCCGCCGCTGCGCTGGCTGTACTGGAATCGCAGGTCGTTGAGCATGGCTGCATTCAGGGCGAAGGACCAGCCACCCACGAGCGAGTGATCCGCGATCGCGCTGCTGGCGCGTGCGGAGCGGTCACTGAAGTTGTCTACAGTCTGGACATCGTTCTGAACCACGCCGCGGGAAAATGCGTAGCGACCGGAAAGCGTGTGACGTTCGCCGGCGCGATGGCTCGCCTTGAGTGAAAACACCGTATCGCGCTCGCCAGTATCAAACAGCCCCTGGGTGAGACCCGGATGCCCGTTCAAGGAGGAAGGCGTCTGGGACCACTCCTGGCTCGATTCCCAGGATTGCTCGAACGCCGTAAAGAAAAATGTCCGGTCGCGGCGCGCCGGTCCGCCGACGGAAACGCCCGGCTGGTAGCGCCGGAAGCGCGGCCGGACGCCGCCGGGCGCCTCGGGATTGCGCGCATTCGCAAATTCGTTCTGCTGGAAGAACGTGAAGTCGCCGTGCCACAAATTCTCGCCCGAGCGCGTCACCACGTTGACCAGCCCGCCGGCTGCGCCGCCGAACTCCGCTCCCACGGAAGCGCCTGCCACCCGGAACTCCTGGACCATTTCCAGCCCGATGGTGACACGGTTCCCGCCTGTCGTCTCGTCGCGGTTGTCCAGGCCGTCAATCGAGATGCTGTTATTGCGGCCGCGTATGCCCACGAACACAAACCCGCTGTCATTGGCGACATTGCGCATGCCCGCCGCTGAACGGCTCGTGTTCGCTCTCGGAGAGGCGACAACGCCCGGCGCGGCCAGCACGAAGTTCAGGTAATTGCGGTTCGGGGCCGGCGCCTCTTCAATGCGCTCGCCTCCCAGCGACACGTTGGCGGTGGTGGCGGTCGTCTGGAGCGAGTCGGCGCGCTCCTGCACCTCGAGCCGCTCGGTAACAGCCGCCAGCGTCATCGTGATCCGCTGCACCACCGTTTGCCCCACCGCGACCTGGACGTCATCGACGGCGATCGTGTTGAAGCCGTCTCTGTCGAGCCGCAGGGCGTATACGCCTCCGGGAAGTCCGGCCAGACGGGCCATCCCTTGCTCGTCTGTGAGCACGCTGCGGGCCGCCCCGGACTGGCTGTGGCGTAAGAATAAGCGCGCCTGCGCAACGGCCGCCCCGGTGCTGTCCGCGACCCGGCACTCCAGAGTTCCCGTGACCGTCGATGACTGCGCCCATACCCACCACGGCAGCAACACCAGCCACCAGCGATTCACCGCGCCTTCACCTCCAGCGCCACATCCTCCGTATACTCGGGCGAGGCCAGCGCCTTCCCGCTTCCTGAATGCGAGAACGTCTCCGTCTGTGTGATGCGACCGGCTTTCGGATCCCACCAGTTCGCCGTGTAGCTGCCCGGCGGCAACTGAAGTGTAAGCGTCGCGCGCTGCCTGGAAGTGCGCACGATGGAGCGGGGACGGTAATCCGCCATGACTCTGCCATGGTGCACGTACAGAGCATAGGCGCGGCCCGGCTCGGCCAGCACCCGAGCCGACGCGCCTTCCGGCACGCCGCCGGTCACCACGGTCGCATCCGGTCTCATGCGAATGTAGTCGAAGCGGCTCATGAACTCATGGAGCGTCTTCAGTTGGCGCCGCAGCGTCGCGCTTCCGCCGCCCGGCTGATCGCCCGGCACGCGAAATGAGCCGTCCTCGTGCCCAACTGCGAACGAGTAGTCGAGATTGTTGTAGTGCGCTCCGCCCGCCAGCAGAAAATCCCACCCCTGGATGCGGTAGATCGAATCCAGCGTTCCGTCGAAGCCCGTTTCATCAAGCCCGATTGCTTTGTTCAGGCGGTAGTTCATGTCCACTGTCACCGGAGGCCGCGCGTAGTGGAAGTTGAATAAGGAGACGAGCGGATTCGGGTTCGTGATGAGCTGCTGGTTGTTGGCGATGTTCTGCGCAATCAGATGCGGCCCTGAGATCGTGCCGGCGACGTGAGCCTGCCACTCCGGCGACACGCCCGCGACATAGGGCTCGTTGCAGATTTCATAATAGACATTGTCGAAATCGCGCAGCTCGGCGACGATCTTTCTCACGAGCTCTGTCTGCGCATGGACCAGAGCCGCGTGCTTCATCGTCAGCACGTCCGTGTTGGTGACGCCGCGCCCGATTCCATTGATATTGTTCTTTTCGTGATACGGCGAGAGCTGCCAGATGTGGTCTCGATAGTACGTGCAGAACAACGTGACTTCCACGACGATGCCGCGCTTGCCCGCCTGCGTAACGAAATCGCGGAGCCGCTCGAAGTACTTCGCGTTCCACTTCGCCAGATCGAACTGATTGAGGCCGGTCCGCTCATACGGGCCGATGTAGTGGTCCTGCTCCGGCGCCAGCGTGTTTCGGAGAATGCCGAAATCCGACGGAACTTCGCGATAGACGCCCGTAAAGATGCGCGTCATGTTCAGCCCGTCTCTGGCCAGCGTGTCCAGGTACTTGACGTAATCAAAGGCGCCGTTCAGCACCGCGCCATAATGCTCGGCGGAGGTGATCAGAACTGCGGGCTTGCCGCGAAACTGAAAATAGTGCGGATTGTCCGGATGCAGGCGAATCGGCTGCGCCACGGCCGTCGAGAGCAACAGCAGGAAAACCGTCATTGTACCTTTACATCAAACAGCGCCGTATGAACGGCCCCGCCGCGTTTGAACTGCACGATCATGCGGTAGTCTCCGGGCTGCGGAAACCCGTACGGAAATCCGAAAACCGGGGACAGGCTACCCGTTCCCCGATTATGGCCCGCGTGCGGATCCGGTTGCGCAATCTTCAGCGCCGCCATCGGCACCGAACCGGTCGGATGCACGTGCGCGAAAACGGCCCGATCGCGCCGTACGAATACCGCGTGCCCCGGCATACCCATGTACAGTTCCATGTCCTGCGCCGGCTTGCCTTCCGCCGTTTCCACACGGAAGCGGAATGAGTGTGCCTTCTTCACCGGGTACACCTCGAATTCGCGTTCCCAGATCAGCCGGGAGCCATCCGCCAGCGCAGCCGACGCGGTATCCGGTTTTCCGGCGCCGGCGGAGTCGTCTCCCGCGATCGGCTTGCCGGCCACCTCCGGAAGATCGATCTCGGCCACCAATGTCTCGGGAAGCCCGTTCTCGTGGACGACATCGGCAAACAATGCATACCTGCCCGCGGGCATTGGTGGCAAGTCGTGGGTGAGAATGCCGCTCGCCGTCATTTCCGGATGCAAGTGCCATACGCGCTCCATCTCCGGGAGCCGCAGCACGAACAGGTGCATCAGGTGATTGTGATCCGGCACGAAGTCGTCGACTTTGCGCGGCAGCCAGCCGGGATCGCTGAGCCGCAATTCGAGTTTTCCGCCATCGGCGAGCACGGGCTTCATGTCGAGCGGCTTGTAGATGATGCCCGCGTAGTTGCCCGCCTCGACGTTCCACCAGTTGTTGCCCAGATAGAGAATCGCCGCCACAACCAGAGCCGTAACGGCCATGCTGATGCGCGCTCTGCCCAGGTGCTCGGGCCCGGGCGTCTGGCCCGGCTCGAGTTGTGCTTCCCGCGACGCCGCGCCTGAAATGCTAACGGCGCCCGCCGACAGCAGGATCATCAGCCCGAATAGCAGCGCCCCCAGCCCGAATTGCATTTTCCGGGTGCGATTGGCCAGCGCGGGCACCGGTACAGCCAGCTTACCCTCTCCCTCGGAGCCGTCGATGGTCACCTTCACCTGCCAGGAGCCGCTGGTCATCATCCAAAGCGAGCCGGTGAAGAATTGCGGGTCGTTTTTGGAGCGGGTGGCAACATCAGGAGCCGGTGCGAACTTCGCCCCCGCGCCCGCCATTGGCATCGGCACGATGCTCACGCGCTGCACGTCCTTCGCCCGGACGCGCACCTCCACTTCCGCCACTCCCGGAATGACCACCGGCGGCCGGATGGTGATGAAAAGCGGATATGGCCCGGCGCTCCCTTCCAGGAAAACATCGGGGCTGCCAACGTGCGCCGGCATGGAAGAGGCACACGCCAGCAACAAGAGGATTCTGCGCATGGCGCTACCGCCGGATCTTCCGCATCCAGTCTCCCCAGCCGAGCCCGAGACGCATGGAGAGGATCGCAAAGACAAACGCCAGCCCCAGGCGGCTCCAGAAATCGGCCTCCGCCGGCAGGAACAGGTTGCGGAACAGATACGAGTTGGGATGGGTGTAATAGCCGAAATAGTGCGCGCCAAAGACCCGGTTGCGTGCGCCTTCGGACATGAGGAAACTCGCAAATGGCCATTGCACCGTCAGAAACACGCTCAGGAAGACCACGCCGGACACTGCCGCCAGCAGCCACTTGCCCCAACGGGCGAACTTGTTCAGCAGCAGATCCAGCGCGAACGCAGGCGCCATCAGCAGCAGCGGGAATTCCGGCGGCACGAAGTTGGTGACCGGATAATACACGGGCCCCAGTTTTGGCTCCGCCGGAAACAGCGGCAGGATCCACACATTGCCGATCAGAAAGAGCGAATACATGCCGGCGGTGATCGTCGCCGCCCAGCGCAAACCGGAGGCCCGTGCCGCTCCCGCCAGAACCAGAGGGATGGCCACGGCGATCTTCTGATAGAAGCCGGCCTGGTGCATGAAGATGCGCAGCGAGTACTCCATCAGCAGGATCATGAGCAGCACGATGATCAACGCGCCGATGTAAAGGAAAAGCACGTTGAGATGCGCCTTCTCGCTGCCCTCGGAGCGGTTCATCTGGCCAAGGATCAGAATCAGCGCACCGAGCATCACCATACCCGCGCCCAGGATCAGCAGCACGTGCGGCGGGCTGACGATCTTCACATCCAGGCCATACGCGTTGTGCCACCAATCGTCGAATGGCGCCGAGGTCAGCATGGCCACGCCGCCCCACGAGGCCAGAAACGCGCCCAGCGGGGCGCGGAATCCCCACAGGCGAATCGCCGCCTCATCCCGCACCATGCCCAGCGTGCGCGAAAGAATCAAGTAGCCGCAACTGACGCCCGCCAGAACGCCGCACAGATAAATGGCGATATGCGCGGGCGTCCAGAAGGTGTCGCGGCCGATCGAGCGGTGCCAGGAAATGTCCCAGTGCGCACCGATCATGGCGCTGGTGGCCGAGAAGATCGCACACCAGATATACCAGGGAATCGCCTGCGTGACCGCCCGAGCCCGCGGGCGGACGGCTACGTCGGCGGAAAGGGGGATGCTGCCGGCCATGCTTCTTATCGTGGCACACTCTCAGCGCTTCCTGGCGCTGACTTGCTTCCCGGCCGCGTGTACACAGCAGCGGCCAGCAGAATTCCGAAAATTGCCTTCGTTGTTCTGCGGCTCACTCACACAAGGACTTATCAAGCCGGAAAAAACGCATGGCGTTGCGACACATGATGTCGCGTCGCTGTTGCTCCGACAGGAAGGGCGCGGACTCGACTGTGACAACCGCCCGGCCAATGGCGTCAGGCCACACCATTTGATCGGAACCGAACATGATTCGTTTCGAGAACCCTGCCTCCACCAAGCGCCGGAGATAGCTGTAGAACTCTGGCTGAGGCAAGAACCAATCGATCACGCCTACGTCCACGTAGACCTGAGGGTGCGCGTACAGCAGGCCCACCATCTCATCCAGCATCGGCCAACCTGCGTGCATCACATACAGGCGGAGCTTTGGATGGCGCACGAGAACGTCCTCGAGAAGGAGAGGGTTGCTGTGGGCCATCCGGTACTTCGGTGACCCGGCGTAGGCGGCGCCAGGAGGCCCCAGGCCAACATGGATGCCTAAGGGCACGTCGAGTTCCTCAGCGAGGGCAAAGTATGCCTTGAGGCTATCATCGTTGGGCGCCAGCCCACTGTACTGCGGCATGAATTCCGCAAGGGCCTGGTACCGTCCTGAGGCAAACGCCATGCGCAACGACGCTG